>NZ_KB892159.1:0-329999 GCF_000373685.1 Streptomyces sp. PsTaAH-124
GAGCGGCTGTCCGACGCGCGGCGCAACGGCCACCCCGTCCGCGCCGTCCTGCGCGGCACCGCCGTCAACCAGGACGGCGCCTCCAACGGACTCACCGCACCCAACGGCCGCTCACAAGAAGCCGTCATCCGCCAAGCCCTCACCGACGCCCACCTCACCCCCCACGACATCGACGCCGTCGAAGCCCACGGCACCGGCACCCGACTCGGCGACCCCATCGAAGCCCAAGCCCTCATCAACACCTACGGAACCGCACACACCACCGAACAACCCCTGTACCTCGGCTCACTGAAGTCCAACATCGGACACTCACAAGCGGCAGCCGGGATCGGCGGACTCATCAAAATGACCCAGGCCATGCGCCACGGCATCCTCCCCCGGACCCTGCACGTCACCGAACCCACCACACACGTCGACTGGAACGACGGCAGCGTCGAACTCCTCACCGAAGCCCGCCCCTGGCCCCACACCGACCACCCACGCCGCGCCGCCATCTCCTCCTTCGGCATCAGCGGCACCAACGCCCACATCATCATCGAGGAGCCGCCCGCGCCCGGCCCCCGTCCGGCCCCCGAGTCCCTGCCGGTCACCCCCTGGGTCCTGTCGGGCCGTACCCCGCAGGCGCTCCAGGACCAGGCCGAACGCCTCCACGACCATCTCACCCGCACCCCCGGCTGGCACCCCGCCGACATCGGACTCTCCCTCGCCACCACCCGCACCCACTTCGAGCACCGCGCCGTCGTCACCGCCACCGACCCCGACACCCTCCTCGACCACCTCACCCGGGTGCAGGCCGACGAGGCCGCCCCGGCCCCGGCGGCGCGCGGCCGGGACAAGGTCGTCCTCGTCTTCCCCGGGCAGGGGTCGCAGTGGGCGGGCATGGCGTCCGAACTCCTGGGCCAGTCACCGCGGTTCGCGGCGGCGATGGCCCGGTGCGAGCGGGCCCTCGCCGCGCACACCGACTGGAACCTGACCGATGTGGTGCGGGGCGCGCCCGGCGCGCCGGGTCTGGACCGGGTCGACGTCGTCCAGCCCGTCCTGTTCGCGGTGATGGTCTCGCTCGCCGAGACATGGCGGGCGCTGGGTGTCACGCCGTCGGCGGTGGTGGGCCACTCGCAGGGCGAGATCGCCGCCGCGCACGTGGCGGGTGCGCTCTCCCTCGACGACGCCGCGCGCATCGTGGCGCTGCGCAGCCGGGCCCTGCACTCGATTACCGGGCGCGGCGGCATGCTGTCCGTGCCGCTCCCGCGGGACCGGGTGGACACGCTCCTGAAGCCGTGGGCCGGCCGGCTGTCGGTGGCGGCGGTCAACGGACCGGCCGCGACCGTGCTGTCCGGTGACGCCGACGCGATCGAGGAGGCGCGCGCGCAACTGGTCGCCGACGGGGTGCGCGCCCGGACGGTGCCGGTCGACTTCGCCTCGCACTCGTCCCATGTGGAGGCGGTGCGCGAGGAGTTGACGTCCCGGCTGGCCGGAGTACGGCCGCGGGCCTCGCGGATCCCGTTCTATTCGACGGTCACCGCGCAGCGCCTCGACACCCGGGAGCTCGACGAGGAGTACTGGTACCGCAACCTGCGCGGTACCGTCCGTTTCGAGGAGACCACACGGGCGCTGCTGGAGAGCAGGCACACGGTGTTCGTCGAGGTGAGTCCGCATCCGGTGCTGACCATCGGCATCCAGGACACGGTGGACGCCGCGGACGCCATGGCCGTCGTCTCGGGCACTTTGCGCAGGGACAAGGGCGACCTGGCCCAGCTGTTCGCCTCCGCCGGGCGGTTGTTCGCCGCCGGTGTGCACGTCGACTGGGCCGGGGTGTTCGCCGGGACCGGCGCCGCCCCGGTCGAGCTGCCGCCGTACGTCTTCCAGCGTGAGCGCTACTGGCTGGACCGCGACGGCGTCCACGTCCCCTCGGGCGCACCGCGGGGCGCCGGGGCGGCGCGGCGGTTCGCGGAGCTTTCCGGCGCCGAGCGGGCCGGGCTGATCTCCGAGGTCATCACCGAGGAACTGGCGCTGGCGCTCGGCCGGGGCGAGGGCGGCTCCGTGGCGCCGACGGAGACGTTCACCGAGTTGGGGCTCAACTCGCTGTCGGCCATGGAACTGCGCGGCCGGCTCGCGTCGGTGACGGGTGTCAGGCTCCCGGTGACCGTCCTGTTCGACCATCCGACGGTCGAGCAACTGACCAAGGTCGTGGACGAGTTGATGGAGGAGGCGGAGACAGAGGCGGAGACGGAGGCGGGGCAGGGCGGAGTGGTCTCGGCCGGTGCCGCCGTGCGGAACGTCCCGGTGCCCGCCTCGGCGACCGCCGCGCCGACACCGCTGATGGCGCTGTTCCGCTCGGCCTGCGCGTCCGGCCGGATCAGCGAGGGGCTGCGCCTCCTGGGCGCCGCCGCCCACTTGCGCGAGGAAGCGGCTTCCCCTGCCGCGCCCCGGCCGCCGATCCGCTTCGCGCGCGGCGCCGGGCAGGCCGCCCTCGTGTGCCTGCCGTCGTTCGTGGCCCCGGCGAGCCCGTACCAGTTCGCCCGGTTCGCCTCAGCGTTCCGTGGCGAGCGGGACGTGTACGCGCTGACCGCCGCCGGATACGCCGACGGCGAGCCGCTGCCCGGGACCGTCGCGTCCCTCGTACGCGCCCAGGCGGACGCCGTACGCGCCTGCGCGGACGGCCGGCCGTTCGTCCTGGTCGGCTACTCCTCGGGCGGCTGGCTCGCCCAGGCGGTGGCGGAGGAGCTGGCCGCGGGCGACCGGCCCGAGCGCGTCGTGCTCCTGGACAGCTATCTGCCCGACGACCCGGAGATCCTGCGGATCCAGTCGACGCTCTTCGACGAGCTGGCCACCAAGCCGGAGGTCGCCGACCTGGTCGACGACGCCAATCTGACCGCCATGGGCCGCCATCTCGACCTGTTCCGGGGCTGGACGCCCCGGCGGGCCGCCGCCCCGACGCTGATGGTCCGGGCCGAGGAGCTGCCCGGCGGCGACGACGGCGCGCGGTCGCGCTGGCCGCTGGCGCACACCGAGATCTCCGTGCCGGGCAGTCACGTCTCGATGATCGACGCGTTCGCCGACACGACGGCGCGGGCGGTCGCGTCCTGGCTCCGCCCGTCGCGCTGATCCGGTGCGCCGTGCCTCGCCGCCCCTCCGGACGGCGGGGCACGGCGCGCGCTGCGAACACCGGCGTACGGAGGGCGCGTCGGCCCGTTCCCGTACGCGGCGGCACACGATTCCCGATGCTCACGATGCCGGAAGGAGCAGATGCATGCTGATCGTCCAGAAGTACGGCGGGTCCTCGTTGCAGGACGCGGACCGGATCAGGCAGATCGCCGCACGTGTCCTCAAGACCCAGCGCAGCGGTCACGAAGTCGTCGTCGTCTGTTCGGCGATGGGGGACAGCAGCGACGAACTGATCGACCTGGCCGAGGAGGTGAGCGGCAACCGTCCGGCGCGGGAGATGGACATGCTGCTGACCTCGGGGGAACGGGTGTCCAACGCGCTGATGGCGATGGCCGTCCACGATCTGGGCGGCAGCGCCCACTCGCTGTCCGGCGCCCAGGCGGGCATCTTCACGGACGCCGACCACGGCGCGGCCGGCATCGTCGAGGTGGCGCCGGTCCGGGTGCGGGAGGTGCTGGCGCGGGGCGCGGTGGCGCTGGTCGCCGGGTTCCAGGGGCTGTGCAGGGAGACCGGTGACATCACGACGCTGGGGCGGGGCGGCTCGGACGTGACGGCGGTGGCGCTGGCCGCCGCGCTCGACGCCGATGTGTGCGAGATCTACACGGACGTCGACGGGGTGTTCTCGGCCGACCCCCGGGTCGTGGCCGGGGCGCGGCTGCTGGAGACCGTCAGCTCCACCGACATGCTCGAAATGGCGGCCACCGGCGCGAAGGTGCTGATGCCGCGCTGTGTGGAGTACGCCCGGCGGCACGGGGTGGAGATATGTGTCCGTTCCTCGTTCACGGACGGCCCCGGGACACTCGTCTCGCGGACGCCGCCGCCCGCCGGGACGGGGCCTCGTGTCACGGGTGTGACCCACACCGGGGCGATGGAGCTGGTCACGGTGGCGGACCCGGCCGCCGGTCCCGCGGCCGGAACCCGTTTCTCCGTGCTGCTCGCCGAGGTGTCCACGCTGCTCGCCGAGGCCCGGACACCGGCCGACATGGTGCAGGCCGTCGCGACCCCGGCGGGGAGCGAGGTCGCCTTCACGGTGCCCGCAGCGGACGCCCCGCGCACCGTCGGTCTCCTGGAGCGCCATCGTGACCGCCTCGGGTACGGGCCGGTGCGCCGCCTGTCCGGCTTCGGCCGGGTCTCTCTGGTGGGCGCCGGGCACCCCGGCGCCGCCGGGGTGGCGGCGGCGCTGGCCGGGGCGGGCATCGGCGTCCGGCTGACCGCCGCCTCCGGGCTGCGCGTCTCGGCGCTGTGCGCCGCCGACCGGCTCCACGACGCGGTGCGCGCCCTGCACAGCGCCTGTGACCTCGACACCGCCACCGAGGCCGTCGTCCACGCCGGGACGGGACGTTGAGCGCGCCGCGCTCCCCGGCGACCGCGAAGAAGGCGACCGCTAAGAACCACCGAGAACCACCGGAAACCGCCCGGAAACCGCCCGGAACCGCCGGGAACCACGAAGACCACGGAGTACCCCGGAAATGAGGCCCTGATGAACACCGCCCCCCTGAAGGTGGCCGTGCTCGGCTGCGGAGTGGTGGGAACCGAAGTCGTACGGCGTCTGCACACCTCGGCGCCGGACCTGGCCGCACGGATCGGCGCCCCCGTCGAACTGGCCGGTGTCGCGGTGCGCGACACCCGGCGGCCCCGCGGTCTCGGCCTGGACCCCGGCCTGTGGACCGACGACCCGCTGGCGCTCGTCAAACGCGGCGACATCGACATCGTCGTCGAACTCCTCGGCGGCACCGAACCGGCGCGCTCGCTGGCCGTCGCCGCCATGGAGCAGGGCGCCTCGGTGGTGAGCGCCAACAAGGCGCTGCTGGCCGAGCACGGGCCGCTGCTGCACGAGAGTGCCGCCCGCCACGGCGTGGACCTGCTGTACGAGGCGTCCGTGGCCGGGGCGGTCCCGCTGCTGAGACCGCTGCGCGACTCGCTCGGCGGTGACCGGATCACCCGGATCACCGGTGTCGTCAACGGTACGACCAACTACATCCTGGACCGGATGACCGAGACGGGCGGCGGCTTCGGGGCGGCGCTGCGCGAGGCCGTCGACCACGGGTACGCCGAGGCCGACCCGACCGCCGACGTGGAGGGGCTGGACGCGGCGGCCAAGGCCGTCGTCCTCGCCGCGCTCGCCTTCGGCGTCCGGGTGCCCCCGGCGGACGTGCGCCGCGAGGGCATCACCGGGGTGACCGCGGCGGACGTGGCCGACGCCCGCGCCCTCGGCCGGGTCGTCAAACCGGTCACCGTGCTGGAGCGGCCCGCCGGCCGGGACGGCGTGCTGCTGCGGGTCCATCCCGCGATGGTGGCCCGTGCGCATCCTCTCGCCGAGGTGCGCGGCGCCGACAACGCGGTGCTCGTGGAGGCCGCCGACGCCGGGCCGCTGCTGTTCCGCGGCGCCGGGGCCGGTGGTGTGCCCACCGCGGGCGCGGTCCTCGGCGATGTCGTGGCGGCGGCCCGCAGGAGGGTGCTCGGGCACCGCGGCGCCGCGCCCCAGACCTTGGTGGCGCGGAGCGGCGCCGTCCCGGGCGCCCGCTCCCGCCACCACCTGCGTGTCCCGGTGACCGACACCGCGGCGGCGCTCGCCGACGTGGCCGCCGCGCTGCGGGACGGGGGCGTGCGCGTCGACGGCGCCCACCGGCGGCGCGCGGCGGGGCGGGAGGCGCTCGTCCTGCTGACGGAGGACACCGACGACGCGGCGCTGAGCTCCGCGCTCGCGGCCGTCGCCGCGCTGCCGTGTGTGAGCGGCGCACCGCGCGGCATGCGGCTGCTCGACGCGGAGGAGCACCGGTGACCGCCGGGCCCGCGTCGGCGGTCGTGGACTCCTTCGCCCTGTACCGGATCGTCACCGGTCACGGTCCGGAGGCCGCCGCCGTCCGCGTCGCGGCGCTGACCGGAAGGCTGAAGCTGCTCGCGCCGTCCGTCGCGGTGGCGGTCACCGCGGGGATGCGCGACTGCTGGGACGAGACATGTGTGCAACGGCACGGCTTCCTCGGCGGCAAACTGACGGCCTTCTGCCGGCGCAGCTCGCTGGACAGCGCCCCGCACGACGCCTCGGCGGCCGTCGAGGCGGGCCGGCTGTACGCGGCGTCCACCACGCTGCGTATCGACGGGCCCGAGGTGCTGGCCGCCTGCCACGCCGCCCGGCTGGCCGATCGCAGCGGCTGCGAACTGCTGACGGCGGCGCGGGCGTCGTACTGCTACCGGGCGGCGCGGGAGGCCGGACTGCGGGTGTCCCTTCGCACGGTCTGAAGCGGTCGGCGCCATCCGGTGCGACGGCCGGTCCCCGGGTGTTCGAATTTCCGGGCAAGAGGCTCTCAGCAGCCGGTCAGAGGCAGTACACATTTTGTCCCCAGGGACAAGAAATACCGTACTTGTCCTGCCCCGTCGGCGATCTGCACGATGAACTCATGACAGAAGATAAGTCGGACCCCCGCCGCTGGGCAGTGCTTGTCGTCCTGCTGGCCGGAATGCTCATGGGAGGCATGGACCTCACCATCCTCAATGTCGCGCTGCCCACGGTGGGCCGGGAATTACTGCCGTCCAGCTCCGAACTGCTCTGGATCACGGACGGTTACGCGCTCACCGTGGCGGCGACGCTGGTGGTCTGCTCCACCCTGGGAGACCGGCTGGGGCGCAAGCGGATCCTGATGGCGGGGCTGGCCGTCTTCGCGCTCTCCTCGCTCGCGGCGGCCGCGTCCTCGGCGCCCGGTCAGCTCATCGCGGCCAGGGCCGTGCAGGGCCTCGGCTACTCGATGATGCTGTCGAGCACCGTGGTCATCATCCGCGTCGTCTTCCCCGTCGCCCGCGAGCGGTCGCTGGCGTACGGGCTGTGGGTGGCCAGTTCCAGCACCGGCGCCGCGCTCGGGCCGGTGCTCGGCGGCGTCCTGGTGGAGCGGTACTCGTGGGGGGCGGTGTTCCTGGTCAACGTGCCGATCGCGGCGCTCGCGCTGCTGGCCGGCGGGGTGCTGGTCCCCGAGTCGCGCAATCCGGCGCCGCGCCGCTTCGACGGCGTCAGCGCGCTGATCTCGATCCTCGGCCTCGCGGGGGCCGTGTACGCGCTCCAGCACATCGGGCAGCCCGGGGCCGTCTCGCCGGTCACCGTGGCGGCCGGTGTCCTGGGCGCGGCGCTGCTGGTCGCCTTCACCCTGCGCCAGCGCCGCATCCCGAACCCGCTGCTCGACATGCGGCTCTTCGCCGACCGCCGGTTCTCGGTCTCCACGGTGGCGATCCTGCTGTGCTACGGCGCCTACACCGGGCTGCTGTTCCTGCTGACCCAGCAGCTCCAGCTGGTCGACGGCTACTCGCCGCTGAGAGCGGGCCTGTCGCTGGTGCCGGTGGCGGTGGCCAGCGCGATCGGCGGGGTGCTGGCCCCGCGGCTGGCCTCGGCCGTCGGCAACCGGTGGGGGGTGACGGCGGGCGTGTGCCTGCTCGCCCTGGCGCTGCTCGCGCTCTCGCTGTTCGGGGCGGCCGGGAACCTCGCGGCGCTGATCGCGGTGGGCCTCGGCGCGGGCACCGTCATGACGCTGGGCGCGGACTCGATGATGAGTGCGGCGCCGCCCGAGCGGGCCGCGGAGGCCGGTGCGGTCCAGGAGGTCGGGTTCTCGCTCGGCGCCGGGCTCGGCGTCGCGGCCATGGGCATCATCACGACGGTGGCGTACGGCGCGTACATCGAGCCCGTCGACGGGCTGACGCCCCCTCAGTCGGACGCGGTATCGGGGTCGTTGAGCGCCGCGACGGACCTGGCGGCCCAGCTGTCGGGCAGGACGGGCGAGGCGCTGCGCGACAGCGCGCAGCACGCCTTCGAGCGGGGCTTCTCCGTCAGTACGGCGACAGTGGCGGCGGTCCTGCTCGTACTCGCCGGACTGACCGCCCTGCTCCTGCGCCCCGGCAAAGCGCGGCCCGCGGCGGACACCCCGCGGCACGCCCCGGCGGAGAACGAGCCGTCGGTCTGAGGCCGCGGCCGCGCGGGCGTCCGTGGCAGGCGGACGTCCGGGAACCGGCCGTCTCGTGGAGCGGCGTACGCCCCTACGAGACGGCCTTCACGCGTCGGTCCGGCGGCTCGCAGGCCGCCACGGTGTCCGGGACGGTGCTGCGGATCTGCTCCCGGTAGTAGTTGCCCCACTCC
This sequence comes from Streptomyces sp. PsTaAH-124, assembly GCF_000373685.1. NCBI lineage: Bacteria > Bacillati > Actinomycetota > Actinomycetes > Kitasatosporales > Streptomycetaceae > Streptomyces > Streptomyces sp. PsTaAH-124. Next base: position 8,282 of record NZ_KB892159.1, read on the forward strand.
TCCAGCTGGGTCACCAGACCCCGCAGGCTCATACCGATCTCGGTCAGCGAGTACTCCACGCGCGGCGGGATCTCCTGGTAGACGGTGCGCCGTACGAGGCCGTCCTCCTCCAGGTCGCGCAACTGACGGGTGAGCATCCGCGGAGTGATATCGGGCATCGCCCGGTTCAATTCACCAAAACGTAACGTTCCACCGAAGAGGTATTTGAGAATGCTGAGCTTCCACACACCCCCGCAGACGGTCATCGCGACCTCAAGAGTGCAGTAGTCGAGCATCTCATCCACGCGCGGCCGCATGTTCCTCCTACTATTCGCCCGCCGGTCTCTGCTCGGCATCCTAATATCCCCATGCTAACCACACCTGTCTGAACGGGCATTGACCGAATCAGACATCTTGTCGCACCGTGAAAAGCTGTCCGCCGGGGCCGACGGGTCACGCCGAGGCGGTCGCGGCGCGCGGGAGGAGGACGGTGCGGTCGAACGGGCCGCTGTGTACGGCGGCGTACGCGACGGCGTCGTTGACGGCGTCGAGGCCGAACGACCGGACGCGTTCGGGGGCGAGGTCCAGCGTGCCCGCGGCGAGCAGCCGGATCAGGCCGGTGTTCGCGGTGCGCGGGTACATCCACTGGCCGCGCACGGTCACCGAGTTGCGCATGATCCAGCGGTACGGGAGCGCGAGCGCGGCGCCGTCGGGCATGCCGACGCCGCCCATGAGGACGACGCGTCCGTACTCGCGCACGGTCATGGCCGCGACCCGCACCGCGGAGACGGGCGCGCTCGGCGGGAGCAGGTCGATCACCATGTCGATCGGGCCGTCGGCCGCCGCGCACATCGCCGCGCCGTCGGCCGCCTCGTCGCCGGTCAGCGGCACCGGGCGCACCCGTGGGCCGAACCGGTCGGCGAGCAGGCCGAGCGCCGCCCGGTTGCGGCCCGGCGCGACCACGCGGCCCGCTCCCAGCGCGAGCGCGACGGCGACGGCGCTGCTGCCGAGGTTGCCGGTGGCCCCGCTGACGAGCAGCGTCTCACCGGCCGCGAGTCCGCCGGCGAGCAGTCCGCCGTAGGCGATGGTGTGCACGGAGAGCGCGGACCAGCGGGCCGGGTCGTCCCCGGCGGCGGCCGGGAGCGGGAAGACGTTCTCCGTGGGCACCCGCATGAGTTCGGCGAACGCCCCGTCGTGCAGGTGCCGGGCGAGCTTCGCGCCGCCCTCGCCGCGGGAGCTCCAGCCCTGGAGGGTGATGTCGGGCGTCAGCGCGTCGTCGCGCGAGCGCACCGTGCAGTCGCACCACACCAGGTCCCCGGCGCGCAGCCGGGTGGCGTCCGGGCCGACGTGGACGATCCGGCCCACCGCGCCGACCCCGGGCACGACGGGCGGGACGAGGGGGTAGTTCCGTGCGCCGCCGAAGACCTCGGCCGCGTACGGGGCGACGCAGGTGGCCAGGACCTCGACCAGCACCTCACCGCCGCCCGCCTCGGGGTCGGGCAGCTCGCGCACCGTGAGCGGGGCTCCGAACCGGGTCAGTACCGCTGCTCGCATGTGAGGGCCTCCAGGGTCGTCGGGACCGGTCGGCATCGACACTAGGAGTGCGCGCGGTCATGCGGGAAGCGACGATCGGGCATATGTGGTATGCGTAGGCCGCATGGACATCTCCAGTACGGGGCTGCGGGTCCTCCGGCAGATCGCGGAATCCGGCAGCTTCACGGCGGCCGCCGCCCGGCTCGGCTACACGCAGTCGGCGGTCTCGCGGCAGGCCGTCTCGCTCGAACGGAGCGCGGGCGTCACGCTGTTCGACCGGCGTCCCGACGGGGTGCGGCTCACCCCCGCCGGGCTGACCCTGCTGCGCCACGCCCGCACCATGCTGGACTGCCTTGCGGCGGCCGAAGCCGACCTCACCGGCACGGTCCCCCGGTCCACGACGGTGCGGCTCGGGCTGTTCCTGAGCGCGGGCGCGGTCGTCCTGCCCGCGGCGCTCACCCGGCTCGCGGCGACCGACCCGCAGATCACGGTCACCACGACCGAGGGCACCTCACCGGCCCTGGTCCGGGCGCTGCGGGCGGGCTCGATCGACCTGGCCGTGCTGAGTTCCCGGCCGCCGCACCGGCCGTTGGACGGCGAGTCACCGCGCCTGCACGTGGAGACCGCCGTGGACACCGAACTCGTCCTGGCGACGGCTTCGGCCGGGACGTTCGCCGGGCGCACGGCGGTGCATGTCGACGAACTGGTCGACGCCGCGTGGATCGCCGCCCCGTCGTCGCACTCCGAACCGCTGCTGGGTGTCTGGCCGGGCCTGCCCGGACGGCCGCGTATCGCCCACCGGGCACGCGACTGGCTCACGAAGCTCCACCTGGTCGCGGGCGGCTTCGGGGTGACGACGGTACCGTCCCGGCTCGCGCCGGTGCTCCCGCCCGGGGTGAGCCTGCTCCGCGTCGAAGGCGCGCCCGCGGAGCTCCGCCGTGTGCTCGTGGCGCGCCTTCCCGGCCGCTGCTCCCCGGCGGTCACGGCCGTCACCCGGGCGATCACCTCGTCCGTCTGACCCCGGCCGCCGGGGCGGGCGGGCGCCGTGCGAAGAGGTTGGCCCACAGGCTGCCGTCGCCGCCGACGTCGCTGATGCCGAACTCGAAGTTGCCCCGGCCCAGTTGTCCGACCCTGATGCCGCTCTGCCACTTCCCGCCCAGCGAGGACCAGTTGCTCCAGGTATCGGTGGGGTTCCGGGTGCGGGCATCGGCGGCGCGGTCGGTGCCGATCTCGCAGTAGCTGAGCGCGTGCGCCGGGGTGGCGGCGAGGGCCGTGCCTGCGACGACCGCGGCCGTCAGGACGGCAGCCTGATTCTGTTCATGGTGGGGTTCTCTCTGCACGTGGACGATTGCACGGATGCTGCGCCCGCCCGGCCCGGAACGGGGTCCGGACCGGATCCAGGGGCGGTCCCCACCTTGGAACAGGCCGCTGCCGTCCCGCTGGCGTCCCGCTGGCGTCCCGTTCCAGCTGCCGAGACGTGATGTGACGTACTGTCATGTAACGCCAGGAGCCGCGTGCCGCGATGTGATACGGCTGCGCGTGCAATGGTGCGTTCCTGGTTCAGGGTCGGGCAGGGGATTCGGGTACGGGGTTCGGGTCCGACGCCGGTCCAGATACCTGGCTGGGGCTGCGACCGCACGACGTCGACGCGGTCACCCGCGCCCTCCCCGGGCACTGCCGTGTCGTCGCGGTCGATCTCGCCGAACACGGCGGGTCGCGGTCCGCGCGGGACGTCCGGCGGCTTCCCGGCACGGTCTCCCAGGTGGCCGCGCTCGACGCCCTGCACCACCTCGGCCTCTTTCCCGCGCAGGACGCGCGGGACATGGCCGCCGCGCTGGCCGACACCGCCCCGCCGGTCCCGGTGTTCGCGGTGCGCTCGGTCCTCGCGCGGACTCCGAGGCGTGCCGCGCTCGGGACTGTTCCGTCCTCCCGCCCCGGCTCCGGTCGCCTCCGGGCGACCTCCGCCTCACGGGTTCACGGGAAGGCCGCCGGATATGGGTATAGGCCGTACACCGGCCCGGTTCCCGAGGGCCGGTGAGCAACTCGTCAGCCGGACCGAGGGCATCGGTGAGATGCGCCGGACATTCGTCCGCACAGGAGGACCGACATGGGCATGCATCGGCTCACCCGGGTCACGATGGGCGTCCCGAACGTCGCGGAAACCATCGCCTACTACTCCGATTTCGGGCTCACCCACCACGGCGGCGGGTCCTTCGGCACCCGCGACGGCGGGGAGCAGTTACGCGTCCGGTACGCCCCCCGCCGCCGGTTGACCGAACTCGGCGTGGGAGTCGACGACGCCGACGACATCGCGCGGACGGCGTCGCGGCTGGAGCGCCTCGGCGTGTCCGGCGGCCCGGACGGCTCCGCCGTCACCGCGGTCGAGCCGGTCTCCGGCTTCGTCGTCCGCGTCGAGATCGCGCCGCGGATCACCCAGCGGCCCGTCCCGGCCACTCCGTACAACGGGCCCGGCCGCGTCGAGCGGCTCGGCCGCGCGCCCGGCGTGCTGCGCGCGGACCCGATCCGGCCCGCCAAGCTCGGCCACTGCGTGGTGGGCACCACCGATCTCGCGGCCACCACGCGGTTCTTCACCGAGGCACTCGGTTTCCGGATCAGTGACCACATCGGGGACCGGGGCACCTTCATGCGCTGCTCGGTCGACCACCACAATGTGCTCGCGCTCGCGGCACCGGTGAACTTCCTGCACCACACGTCCTGGCAGCTCGACGACATCGACGACATCGGACGGGGCGCGGCGGCGATGCTGGACGGCCATCCCGACCGGCATGTCTGGGGCCTCGGCCGGCACCACGCGGGCTCCAACTTCTTCTGGTACCTCAAGGACCCGGCGGGCACCTTCAGCGAGTACTACGCCGACATGGACTGCATCCCCGAGGACGAACTCTGGACCCCGGAGGTCTTCGACGCCGCCCGGGGCCTGTTCAGCTGGGGCCCGCCCCCGCCACCGTCCTTCCTGGAACCGGACGACCTGGCCGCCCTCATGACCGGCCAGCACGCACCGTCCCGGTGACAGCGGCCGCCCGTGCCCGCCCGGTCGGCACCGGGGGGCACGGGCGGCCCGCAGCACAGGGTGCGGTTTGACTTCGAGTGTGCTCCAGCTCGTAGCGTCGCGGATGTCCGGCGTGCCGGGGGCCCCGGAGCGGGTCGGCTGGCGGAGGATGCAGGGGGCGGCAACCGTCAGCGGACGGGAACAGCCCTCGTGCCGGACGGACGGCGAACGAAAGTGCGAGAAAGGACCCTCATGCAGGAACGCAGTCTTCGGGACCTCACGGTATCGGCCATCGGGCTCGGATGCATGGGGATGTCCGCCTTCTACGGCACCACCGACCAGGACGAGGGCGTCGCGACCATCCGGCGGGCCCTCGACCTGGGCATCACGTTCCTCGACACCGCCCAGATGTACGGCCCGCTCACCAACGAGTCGCTGGTCGGCGAGGCGATCAGGGGGCATCGCGACGAGTACGTCATCGCAACCAAGTTCAACTACCGGATGGACAACGCCGTACCGGGCGACATGGACAGCATCGGCCGCCAGGACGGCTCGGCCGAGCATGTGCGCAGCTCCGTCCACGGCTCGCTGGAGCGGCTGGGCACCGACCACATCGACCTCTACTACCAGCACCGGGTCGACCCGGACGTCCCCATCGAGGAGACGGTCGGCGCGCTCGGCGAGCTGGTCGCCGAGGGCAAGGTGCGGCACATCGGGCTGAGCGAGGCGAGCGCGGCCACGATCCGGCGGGCCCATGCCGTGCACCCGGTCACCGCCGTGCAGAGCGAGTACTCGCTGTGGTCGCGGGACGTGGAGGCCGAGGTACTGCCGGCCTGCCGGGAGCTGGGCATCGGCTTCGTGCCGTACTCGCCGCTGGGCCGCGGCTTCCTGGCGGGCCGCTTCAGCTCCCCCGACGAGCTGGACGAGAACGACTTCCGCCGCGGCAACCCCCGCTTCACGGACGCCAATCTGGAGGCGAACCTGCGGCTGGCGGCGAAGGTCAAGGAGATCGCCGCCGAGAAGGACGTCACCCCGGCCCAGCTCGCCATCGCCTGGGTGCTGGCGCAGGGCGAGCACCTGGTGCCGATCCCCGGCACCAAGCGCCGTACCTATCTGGAGCAGAACGCCGCCGCGGTCGGCATCGAGCTGACCGCCGAGGACCTGAGCCGTATCGACGCGGAGCTGCCGAAGGTGGCGGGCGAGCGGTACGACGAGGCGGGGATGCGGTCGGTCAACCGCTAGGCCGGTCAGCGGGGCCACTCCCAGAACATGCCGTGGACACCGGGCGGGCACTTGTGCAGCAGGATGTGCGCGGCGTGCGACACGTCCAGGGCGATACCGCGCTCGTAGCGCATGGGTGCGTCGATCCGCTCCTTGAAGAAGCGGTGGCAGCTCGTCGGCAGCGCGTCGGGGTGGAAGCAGATGTGGAGCAGGTACTCGTGCGGGCTGGTGCGCATCCGCCGCTCGTAGTGCGGGCACTGGGCCGGTTCGGGACCGTACTCCAGTGTGTAGGCGATCAGCGCGGTCTCGTCGCGGGCGAGCGGCCGTCCGAACTCCATCTCGGCCACGACGGTGCGCAGTTCGGGGATGCGGCGGACCGTGCCGAGGCGGCCGAAGTGAGGGGTGACGGTGGCGTGCTCGGCGGATATCTCGTCGTGCACCACCGTGATGTGGCGCGCTCCGTCCCGGGTCGCCCGCATCACCTGCTTCACGGCGACGGCCCGGCAGCGGCGGCGCGCGTCGATGCGTACCGTCTCGTGGATGCTCAGCGCGACGAGGTCGTTGTTGAACTGGGCGAAGTCCGTGCCCAGGGCGAGTTCGACGTGGGAGCGTTCGCCGAACACCTGCCGTGAGTCGTCGAGTCCGGGGCCCTCGCTGGTGATCCGGCCGCGCGGACGGCTCGGTCCGATGAGGGAGCGCAGGGCGCCGGTCGGGAGGTCGAGGATGCTTTCGAGGGCGTCCACGGCGCGCAGGGAACGCGCCTGTTCCGGCTGGCTGCGTCCGCGCTGCCAGTAGCTCAGGGTGGCGAGGCTGACGCCGATGCCCTGGGCGGCCAGCCGTTCGCGCACCCGGTCCAGGGAGAGTCCGCGGCGCTGGACGGCGTCCCGGAAGACGGCGGCGAAGGGCCCGGTCGTGTCCGGCGCCGCGGTGCGCCGGGAGGAGGGGCGGCCGTCGTCGTCGGGTTCGGCCCGGTGGGGTCCTCCCATGGCTCCTCCTCGTCGCTGCCGGGCGGCCGGGGACGCGGGTGCGTACGCCCGGCGGGGCGGGCCCGCCGTCGGCGGACCCGCCCTCTTGGTCCAGGACCCGGTGGTCAGTTGGTGTTCAGGGTCAGACCGTAGTACGACAGAGCGTCGTCGAGGGGCTGGAAGTACGAAGAGCCGGAGGAGTTGGTGCCTGAGCACTGCTGGCCGATGGGACCGCCCGAGGTCATGCCCTGCGCCTGGTTGCCGGAGATGTACGCGCCGCCGCTGTCACCGCCCTCCGTGCACACCGACGAGGTGGCCAGACCGGTGACCACCGTGTCGGGACCGCCGTGCTCGTCCTTGTAGGTGACGGAGACGTTGTACGACTTCACCGCGCCGCAGGTCCACCCGGTGGTCTGGCCCGACTTGCACAGCGAGGCGCCGGAGGCCGCGCGCTTGCTGCCCTTGACGGCGACGTTCGAACCCTGGCCCCAGGTGCCGACCTGAGTGGCGACCGAGTCGTCCGAGTCGACCTGGGCGATGCCCATGTCGACGCTCTGGCGGCCCAGCGCGTAGCGGCTGTGGACGCCCTTGGCGAAGTGCGACTTGTTGACGTACAGATCGGTGAGGTCGGCCACGCAGTGTCCCGCGCTCACCAGGTACTGACGGCCCGAGGAGTCATGGGCGCCGTAGCCGACGGAACAGACCCAGCTGCCCGAGTTGTTGGTCCAGGACATGCTGCTGCCCGGGTACACGGTCGCCTGCGTGGTGAGGCCCTGCCCGTCCCGGACGATGCGCACGGCGCTGCCGTGCGCGGCGGCCGACTTGAGGAACGACTTCGCCGCGGCGGAGGTGCGGTCCGGGTCGACGTGCACGGTGACGGTGTCGCTCGGCAGGTCCACCGACCACGAGGTGACGCCGTCGGGGGCCTCGCGGAGGGCCTGGGCGTCGAGCGACGCCTTGACGCGGTCCAGGGCGTGCTCGCCGCGCTGCGGTACGCGGGCCGCCAGGCCGTGCTGTCTGACCTGCGCGGCGGCGGCAGCGGAGGAGACGTTCACCGTCAGCCTGCCGTCCGCGGTGAAGTAGGCGCCGTCCGTCGCCACGCCCGCGCGGCCGAGGTCGGACAGCTCGCCTTCCTGGGCGGCCTGCCGGTCGAGCCGGGCCACGGCGGCGTCCTCGCTGACGCCGAGGGAGTGGGCCAGCGCCGTGACCATCTCCGGCTGGTACCGGGCCGCGGTGGGGGCGGCGGTGGCCTGGGCGGCGCCTGTGACGACAGCGGCCGAGAGCAGCGTGCCGACGGCGGTGACCACCATGGATATACGGGAAACGCGCACAGCTTTCCTTTCTGCATGGGCATGACACATACGCGGCTGGGGAAGCCGGCAGATCTCCTCAAGGCAGGAGACAGCCGTCCGCGGTATGGGGAATGCCGGTCCAGCGGCGTATTGGGGGGTGCGCCGCTGCCCGAACTCTGGCCCGGCCCGGCCGGGTTGTTCAAGGTGCGTTCACCGTTCCGTTTTCCACAGAGGTACGCATAACTGTTGACCTCGGCGGGCGGACGCCCGTGCCGCCACCGGGTTCCGGTCCGGCTGCCGGAAGCGGGCGGCGCGGGAGGGCCGGCGTCGGCTCGCGCGGCGGGGCCGGGGCAGGACGCGGGCGGACCGGGGCAGGACGCAGGCGGGACCGGGGCAGGCGCGGAGGGGGGCCGACCTCAAGCGCGGCCTTGGGCGGGCGCGAGATCACCGATGTCCCGCATCGGCGGCGGGACTCCGCGAGCGGCGGTCGCCGTCCGGCGGCGCGCCGCTGTGACCGGGCGGAGCATCGGGTCCGCCCGGGTCACGGCGCCGTGTAAGGCGCCGTGTCATGAGCCGTATCACGCCGTCGCCCTGCTCCCCCCCGAGGGGAAGTCCAAGAGGGGCCGACGGGGAGGCGGGCGGGCCTGCCCGGGTGAGGTGCCGAAGGGTGGTCAGGTGCGGGTCGGCACCGGGCCGCAGAGTTGGTTGCCCGGGTCGGACGGGTCGGCGCTGGTCCAGAACTGGATCCAGAGGATGGTGAACTCCGCGCGGCTCAGCCAGCCGTCGCCGTCCTGGTCGAGGCGGTCGAAGACACCGGCGGTGTCGACACTCTCACCGTGCCACGTGTCGACCAGCCGCCGGTGCTCGGCGGGGGAGATGCGGCCGTCGCCGTTCTCGTCGACGGCGTCGAAGACGGTCTCGGCGGTCGCGGCGACGACCTCGCGCATCGTGGGCAGCAGGTCCACCATGGCGAGGACCCCGTCCAGATCGACCTTGCCGTCGTGGTCCGCGTCCACGTGGGCCGCGAGCAGGTCCCACCAGCCCCGGACGACCGTGTCCACGCGCATGGCCAGTTCGGACCCCTCCCGCACCCGGGGCAGCTCCTTCCAGCGTTCCGCGAGGGCCTGGAAGTCGCGCTCGTCGAGGTAGCCGTTGTCGTCGGCGTCGAACGCGCGGAACACGTTGGCGAGCTTGTCGCGCTGGAACTCGGTAGCCACGGCCGGCCCTTTCTGCCAGTGGTCGGGGACCCACGGCGATCCTGCCCACGGCCGGGCACGCTCCAACGGCGCCTGGTGGCTCGGGACGGCGCGCCCCGAGCCCCGTCGCGCTCCCCGTGCTTCGCGCGCCCCGCCTGTTCCCGATCGACCGATTGTCGCGGACACAGAAAGCGGTTCCCGTGGCACACTGGCTGTGGCGCCCGCCTCGCATCCCCCGTCGAGGCGGGCGCTGCCGATCGTGGACGCACGGGTTCCGGAAGACGGGAGGGATCCGGGAAGAGCCGACGCCCTCGACGCTCCCGTACCGAGTCGGCCCTCTCAGCGGCGTCCGCTCGCCTCGTTCCGCTTCCTCGCCTCGCCGAGGATCCGGCCGCGCTCCAGGAAACCCGTCCCGCGCTCCCGGAGCATCCGGTCGGCCGCGCCCTGTCCACGGCCTGCGGCGAGCAGCCGCGCCGCCTCCGCCACCAGCTCCTCCGGCGGCGGTGCGGGCGGCGCGGACGGGCCGCCGGTGCGGTTCGAGGGCGTACGGTCCCGGGCGAGGCGTACCCGCACGGGACCGGTCCCCGCCCGGACGCGCCTGCCGCCCCGGGTGGCCAGCAGATACGCGCCCACCAGCCAGCAGGCGGCCAGGATGCCGACGAACTTGAGCACGTCCAGGGCGGGCGGCCCGGTGTACGTCTCCTCGTCGCCGATCGAGCCCAGCGGGGCCATCAGCAGCAGGACCCCGGCGACCACCCGCCAGTTGCGCCGCCAGAAGCCCCGGTCCGCGGCCGGGGCCCGCCCGGAGCGCCCGGCGGCCGGTGGGGCGGCGGCCGGGCCGGGGACACGGGCGGCGGCGGTCCGGCGGTGGACGCGGCGGGCGGTGTCGTTGGCCGGGGTCATCGTGCCGTCGAGTCGGTAGCGGAACAGGGCGATGTCCCACTCCTGCGCGTAGGCGAGGGCGGTCGTCGTGTAGTCGCTGCCCGTGAAGAAGATCAACTGGGCCGTCGACCCCTTCGGCCGCGCGCCGACGAACCGTTGCAGCTCCGGCCGTCCGGCCTGGGCGGCCTGGTACTTCACCTGGCCCAGCGCACCTCGTGCCCGGATGTCGATGCCCGCGTCGGGGCCGCCGGGACGCGCGACGGCGTCGGCGTACCCCCAGTGCCGCATCCAGCGGGCCGCGTTGTGCTCCGCCTGCTGCCACGACGAGATCCGCATCGGCCGGGGTGTCCCGGCCCCGCGCTCCGCCCCGCTCACTTCGTCCCCCTGTGTCCGTACCCGCCGCCTCATCGTATGCCGCGCCCGAGGACGTACGGACGCCTCGGCGGCCCGCACCGCGTCACGGGCGGCCGGACGGCGGGTGCGGGGCGCGACGGCGCCGGGCCGGGGCCGGGGCGTCCGCGGGGCCGGAGGACAGGGCGGTGCGGGTCCAGGCGGTGATCTGCTCGATCAGGATCTGCCAGCGGTTCGGGCCGTCGGGCGTGAACGACGTCACCAGCAGGGCCGGCAGGCTGGCCAGCACGACCGGCGCGATGAGCAGCGCGCCCAGCACGGCGACGAGGCTCCGGGCCGGCAGGGCGGCCAGGCGGAGGACAGTGGTCATCGGCTCGTCCCATCAGTATCAGTGGAAGGGGCAGCCCCGGTGGGGGCCTGCCGATACCGTGGTCCGCGCTCGAACTCTTCCCTCCCGGGCACAACGTGTTTCGGGGCGGGAAACTTCTCGGTCGATGTGTGATGCCTTGGGGGAACAGTGGCTGAGCTGGGCGGGGACGCGAACACACCGGAGAACGGGCGGCGTCGGGGGCCGGGTGTGCCGGCCAGGGCGTCGGCGCCCCGGGAGGCGCCGGACGGCTCTCCCGAGGCGGCGGCGCTGCTGGGCGAGCAGTTACGGGCCCTGCGGGAGCGCACCGGTCTGGTGATGCGGGCGTTCGTCTCCAAGTACGGGTACAGCCAGACGACCATCTCCCGCTATGAACGAGGGGGCCGGCTTCCGCGCAAGGCCTATCTGGACTGCCTCCTCGGGGAGGTCTCCCGGCGCGGGAATCCCCCGCTGGCACCGGAGGACGTCCAGGCGACGTACGACTTGTACCGCAAGGCCCTGGGCCCCGCGGGGGGACGCAACGCCCTCCTGCTCGAAGTCTTCGAACTGGAGCTGCGCAATGAGCAGTTGTCCGTCCAGACGACCGGGCTGTACACGGAGGCCGCCGCCTACAAGGCCCGCGTCGGGGAGTTGGAGGCGCGCCTCGCGGCCGGCGGTGCCGCGCGGCCGGGCGAGGAGGAGCAACTGCGCCGCCAGGGCGCGGAGCTGGCGCGGCGTCGGACGGAACTGGAGGCCGAACAGCGCACCGTCCAGCAGCGGATCAACCGGCTGGAGCAGCTCTTGCCCCTCGACGACGAGGACACGGCGCTCGCCCCACCGCCGCCGCCCGTGGTCCCGCCCTTCGTTCCCCCGGGGGAACACGGCGGCCGCCGGGGGCGCCGGGTCAGCGTCACGCAGTGGATCCTCGGCGCCGGACTGGCCGTCGCGCTCGCGCTGCTCACCGTGATCGCCGTCCACCTCTGGTCCCCGGGCTCCGCCGATTCGCCCGTCTCCTCCGCTTCCTCGGATTCCTCTGATCCCGCTGATTCCGCTGGTTCCGCTGGTTCCTCCGGCGGAGACGGGCGGACGGCGCCGTCTTCCGACTCCGGTACGGACGCCGCCTCCGACCCCGCCGCCGGGGCGGACGGCGGTGGCGACGGAGACGGGGCCTCGACCGCGCCGTCCGCGAGCGCCACCAGCTGGACCAGGCAGTACCACGACACCTCCATCACGCTGCCCCCGGTGGAGGACGTCGGCTGCCAGCTCGCCTCGATGGACTTCGACCCGCCACGGGGCTACGAGGGTTCGGCCGACGCCGTCAGCGGCACCCCCGACGACCTCACCGTGCAGACCGCGTGCGTCGGCATGCCCACCAACATCACCCTCTACGCCGTCGCCTGGGGGACGTCCTCCGCCCGTGAACCCGGCCCCGCCCAGTGCCTCGACGACGCGAACCGGAACGCCCTTCCCCGCAAACAGGCCCTCTCCAAGATCACCGTCGGGTCGGCGTACTGCCTCGTCACCCGCAAGCAGTCACTGGCCTGGTTCAAGGTGACCGCGAAGCCCGGCAGCCAGCAGCAGGGGCTCACCGTCGTCGCCACGCTGTGGACCCCGCCGGAAGGAAGCTGAACGCGAGCGCGCCGCCGGAATTTCTGGCTCGATCATTGGTCCAGTCCACTACCGGCCAGAGGTTGGCGGGTTACGGGCGGGTCTTTCACAGGGTGGCCACAGGCGGCGTTTCTAGTGTCGCGTACATGCCCACTTTCACTGGTGAAGCGCCAGAAGGACCAGAAGAGCCCGACAACGCCGCCGTCTCCCGGCTCCTGTCCCGCCGCCGCATGCTGGTCCTGGGCGGCGCGGCCGGAGCCGCCGCCCTCGCCGGGGCGGGCGCCGTCGCACACGCCGCCGACCGGCAGTCCGCCACCGGCGCCGGAGCGCTCGACGCCGTCAAGGCCGCCGCCTCGGCGTCCGACGCGTGCATGCGGCTGACCACCGAGCAGATCGAAGGCCCCTACTACATCGACCACGCACTCTTCCGCACGGACGTGACCGAGGACCGTACCGGCATCCCGCTCGTCCTCGTCCTGCGCGCGATCGACAGCGCCACCTGCAAGCCCCTCCGCGACTCGGCCGTCGAGATCTGGCACTGCGACGCGTCCGGCGTCTACTCCGGCTACACGCAGACCGGCAACGGAGGCGGGGGCGGTACGCCTCCCGGGCCGCCGCCGTCCGGCCCGCCGACGCCTCCGCCGGGCGGCGGCGGGGGCGGTCACCAGACCCCGACGGACGACCTCACCTGGCTGCGCGGCATCCAGATGACCGACCACCAGGGGTTCGTCACCTTCCGGACGGTCTTCCCCGGCTGGTACACCGGACGCGCCGTCCATGTCCACACCAAGGTGCACACCGGCGGTGCACGAACCCGCGACGGCTACTCGGGCGGACACACCTGCCACACCGGCCAGTTCTACTTCGCCGAGGACGCGGTGCGGGCCACCGAGGGCATCGCACCGTACTCGGCGAACACCACGGCACGGGTCACCCTCGACAAGGACATGCTCTATCCCGGAACCGGCACGCAGGGTGGGCTGCTCAAGCTCGTCCACGACCGCCGGCACATCGAGCGCGGTGTCATCGGCTACCTCACGATGGCCGTCGACCCCGCCGCCACCCACGACGGCGACGGCCCGCCGCCCGGCGGCCCCGCGCCCTCCGCCCCGCCCTCCCCCGCCGCCTGACGGTGCCGCGGCCGCCGGTCAGGTGCCGAGCAGCCGGGCGCGCAGTGCGGCGACCGTGCCGGGCCCGGCGAGCCAGTCCGCCAGGGTACGCAGTCCGGGATGGACGACCCGCAGCACTTCGATGTCGGCGCGCCAGCGCGAGCCGGAGATCCACTGCTGCCGGATCCGGGCGATCTGCGGGCCCAGCGCGGCCGCCTCGTCGTGGGTGAGCTGTTCGTAGCGCACCACGATGCCGGTCGCGGCGCCGATGGCGGCGGCGGCCTCGGCCGGGGTGGGGTCGTCACCGGCCAGTTCCAGGGTCCGGCCGGCGAAGCGGTCCGGCTGCTCGAAGGCCAGGGCGGCGAACTCGGCGATGTCCTCGAGGGTGATGACCTGGAGGGGCTCGTCCGGCGGGAAGATGTGCCGGTGAACACCGTCGGCGAGCCCGTCCAGGCCGATGCCGGGCACCCCGAGGTAGTTCGTCATGAACCGCACCGGGCGCAGCACGGTCACCAGGGGGATCCGCTCGCGCAGGTACTGCTCGACACGGCGCTTGGCCGGGGCCGCGAACGCGTCGCCGGTGGTCGAGGCGACGCCGGTGAACACCACCTGGCGGACTCCCGTGGCCGCTGCCGCGTCGGCCAAAGCCCGGCCGCGGGTGAACTCCGGTTCCGGGTCGCCGCCGGCCGGGCCGTAGGTGACCGGTGGCACCGCGAACAGAGCGGTGGCGCCCTCCAGGGCCGGGGCCAGGCCGGCCGGTTCGTCGAGGTCCGCGAGGGCCAGTTCGGCGCCCGCGTGCGCGAGTGCGACGGCGGCGGGCGCCGCGGTGTCCCGCACCAGCGCGCGTACCGGACGTCCGGCGGCCAGCAGGCGGCGCGCGGTGGCGCCGCCCTGCTTGCCGGTCGCCCCGGTCACGGCGACGAGGCCGTCGGCGGGGGGCCGGGCCGGACCGGCGATGGAACGGACGGGTTCGGCGGTCATGTCGTTCTCCTCCTTCTTCCCCGGGCGCCGGTTGCCGCGGACAGGTGCGGCAGACTCGACAGGTGCGGCAGGTTCGACAGGTTCGACAGGTTCAAGTGATGTGACACGTATGACAGATGTGACACGTATGACAGGTGTGGCGGATCAGGAGCGTCAGGGACGAGCCTGGTCCGACAGGTGAGCGCACCGGGGAGCATCTGGAAAACTCCAACCCGTTTGGGGCGGGCGCACAAGGGGTTTCGTGACATGACCACAGTGATCAGCGGCGGTGACCGGGCCGATGCCCGACGCAACCGGGCCAGGGTGCTGGCCGCCGCGGGGAAGGCGTTCACCGAGCGCGGGCTCGACGTCCCGCTCGGCGAGATCGCGCGCCGGGCGGGCGTCGGCGCGGGCACGGTCTACCGGCACTTCCCGAGCAAACAGGCCCTGCTGGAGGCGGTGTTCGTACAGCATCTGAACGACCTGGTCGCCTCCGGTGAACGACGGATGGCCCGGCTCGCGCCCACCGAGGCGTTCTTCACGTTTCTGCTGGACGTCGTCGAGAGGACGCACGGGCGCGGGCACCTGTGCGATGTGGTGGCCGCCGACGCGAGCTGGCCCCGCCCGGTGCTCGCGGCGTCCGCGCTGCGCTTCCGGCAGGTGCTGACCGCGCTGCTCCACGCCGCGCAGCGGGCCGGTGGTGTCCGGGCCGGGATCGCTCCCGACGATGTCGTCTCACTCACCGTGGGGTGCGCCGCGATGCTCGCGGCCCGCCGGGACCGGCCGGCCGGTCTCGTGCTCGTCCGGCTGACCCTGGACGGTCTGCGGCCGTCCTCCGACGTCACGGAACCGGCCGAGTTCCGTGACATCTCCGGGGTCCGCCGGGCGGCCGCCGCGTCCTGCGAGGAGTGCGGCGCCGCGCTCACGGTCCGGCCCACCGGCCGCCCGGTCCGCTACTGCGGCGCCACGTGCCGCCAGCGGGCCCGGCGCCGACGCCTCGCGGACTGAGCACCGATCGCCGGGCCAGGGCCTGAACGGAGCGGCTTGGCGCACGAGTTGGTGCGGCCGGACGCGGGACCCGTCCCGTGTCCGGCCGGACCGGGGTGGCTATGCTCTTACGGGGGGTTCGATGCGAGCATGGTTCGACACCGAGGGTGTGCCGCCCGCGGATCGTCTGGCGGCCCTGGACGAGTTGTTCGTCGGCAGCGACCATCCGATGGGTGTGCGCAGTCCGGACGCGGCGGGGTTCCGCGCCTCGATCAGGGCAGTCGATCTCGCCGCGGTGAACGTGGTCGACATGGCGATCTCGTCGTCGGAGGTCCTGCGGACCGCCCGGATGGTCCGGCAGGCCGACCCCGGGCTGCTGTGCGTCGTGATGGGGACGACGGGACGGCTGCTGCTGCACCAGGGCGGACGGGAAGTGGTTCTCGGGGCGTCCGACCTCGCGCTCTACGACAGCTCGCGCCCCTTCGGTCTGCGCATCGGCGCGGACGGCGGGCAGGCCACACTGATCCGGGCGCACATTCCCACGGCGCTGCTGGGCAAGTCGGCCGGAAAGCTCGGTGAGCTGACCGCCCGGCCCCTCTCCGGGCGCGGCGGATTCGCCGGGCTGCTCGGGCACTTCCTCACCGGGCTCCGTGATGATTCCGCCGTGCACGGCCCCAACGACCTCGCCCGGCTCGCCGTGATCGCCGAGGACCTGCTGCGGGCGCTGGTCGCCCATCACCTCGACGCGGACGCGGGTCTGCTCGAAGAGCCCCGGCAGGGAGGGCTGCTGCCGCGGGTCGAGGCGTTCGTCCAGCGGAACCTGCACGACCCGGAGCTGTCGCCGCGCGTCATCGCCGACGCCCTCCACCTCTCGGTGGGCTATCTGCACCGCCTGTTCAGCGACCGCGAGACCACTGTCGCCGCCTGGGTCCGCCAGTTGCGCCTCGAACGCGCCCGCCGCGATCTGCGCGACGCGGACCTGCGGGACGTGCCGGTCCGCCAGATCGCGGAGCGCTGGGGGTTCAAGGACCACTCGACGTTCACCCGGAGCTTCCGCGCCGCCTACGGCATGCCGCCGCGGGACTACCGGCACGGACTCCCCACCGCCGCCTCCTGAGACGGGGACGGCACCGCCCCCGGCCCCTCCCGCGCTCCTCCCGGGTCGTACGGAACCGGCCGCGGTCCGGGGGGAGCCGGACCGCGGCCGCTGCCGTGCCGTACAGGGGTGCGTGTGCGGACGAACGTCAGCGCACCGGCTGCAACTTGTAGGTGAAGGTGCTGATGCCCCCGCAGTCGGCCGGGCCGCCGGTGCGGCCGAGGCTGAAGTAGGACCAGAAGGTGATGGAGGACTTGCCGTCCAGCGGCACCGTCTTGTTGATCGCGTACGTCTCGCTGCGGTCGTGGGTGTCGCCGGGCACGTCACCCGAAGCCGCCTTCGCCCACACCGACTTGTTGTTGCCCCGCAGCAGGTACTGCTCGCCCACGTACGAGGTGACGCCCGCCCGGTAGTACACCTGGATGCTCTTGACCACGATGCTGGTCGCCGTGACGTTGCCGAGCGTCCAGGTCGCGTGCCCCTGGATCCAGGCGTTGTCGAGGCAGCCCTTCAGCTCGGTCTGGTCCAGTTCGGTGTGGCCGGTGTACACCGTCCGCGTACCGCTGCCGATCTTCACCTTGTTGACGAACCCCGGGATGTCCTCGGCGTGTGCCGTGCCGGTGCTCATCATCATGGCGAGGACCGCGGTGCCCGCGGCCAGCGCCGCCGACGTGGCCCGCTTCTTCATCATCCGTTCCCCCGTACTCGGTTCGGGCGCCCGCCGGGTACGGGCCGCCTCCACCGCCGACGCTACGACCGGCCCCCGGGCGTCCGCCTTGACCTCGGGTGTCCTGCCCTTGCCGCTGCGTGCTACGCCGACTCCCGTACGCCGATGGTGTGTTCGCGGGAGGCCAGCAGGCCAGCGGCGAGCTGGACGGCCAGTACGGCTCCCAGGGCGAGCAGGGGTGTCGTCCAGTTGCCGGTGAGGCTGTGGACCGCGCCGAGGCCGAAGGGGCCCAGCGCGGCGACGAGGTAGCCCGTGCCCTGGGCGAGGGTGGACAGCGCGGAGGCGTGCGCGGCGTCGGGTGTGCACCAGACGATGAGGCTGAGCGCCAGGCTGATCGCGGCGCCCTGGCCGAGGCCGAGCAGGGTCATCCACAGATAGGCCAGGGAGACCGGGGCGGTGGCGAGGCCCGCGTAGGCCACCGCGCACACGACGACCGTGGCGACCACGGCCGGGGCGCGGCCCGCGGGGCGCCTGCCGAGCGCGGGGGTGAGCAGGGAGGCGACGATGCCCGGGAAGGTGGAGAAGGAGAGCATCCAGCCGGACCGGCCGTCGGACATGCCCGAGTCCTGGAGCAGGGACGGTATCCAGGACAGCAGCGCGTAGTAGCCGAGGCTCTGGGTGCCCATGAAGACGGTCACGGCCCAGGCGGTCCGGTCGTGGACCAGTGCGCGCAGGCCGGGCCCGCGCAGGCCCGTCGCGCCCGCGGCGGGCGCCCCTGCCCCGGCGGGCGCGTCGCCGCCGGGGGCGAGCCGGTGGTCGGCGGCCTGGGCGGCGCGGCGGCTGCCGGTCTGCGGCAGCCAGAGCAGGAACGCGGCGAGGGCCGGCAGCGCCCACAGCGCGAGTGTGTGGCGCCAGCCGGTCCCCAGGGCGTTCTCCAGCGGGACGGTCAGTCCGGAGGCCGCCGCCGCGCCGACGAACAGGGAGGTCGTGTAGAGGCCCATCATCAGGCCCGAGCGGTGGGCGAAGTCGTGCTTGATCAGACCGGGCATCAGCACGTTGGCGACGGCGATCGAGGCTCCGGCGACCACGGTCCCGGTGAACAGCGCGGCGGTGGACGGCTGGAGCCGGACCAGTACGCCCGCCGTGAGCAGCAGCATCGTCGCGCCCAGCAGCCGGTGCATGCCCCACCGGCGGACCAGCGCGGGGGTGGCGAAGGCGAAGCCGCCGAAGCACAGGACCGGGATGGTGGTGAGCGCGCCGGCGGCCGTGGACGACAGCGGCTGGCCGTGCTCGATGCCGTCCAGGACGGGGCCGACGCTCGCGATGGCGATCCGCAGATTGAGCGCGGCCAGCAGCAGTCCCGCCGCCAGCAGCACCGGGCCGCCACGGCGGACGCGGCCGTCCGGGGCGGCGGCCGGGGCGGCGGCCGGGGCGATGGATGCGGCGCCGGTCGCAGCGGGCCGTGCGGGTGGGGCCGGGGCGGTCGCGGCCACAGCGGCGGCCGGTGCGGCGGGCCGGGGCGCGGGTCCGGAGGCGGTTCCGGGGGCGGTTCCGGAGGTGATTCCGGGGTCGGGGTTCGAGGGCTGTTCGTGCATGGGACCAGTTCACCCGCGACCGCGATCAGCGGTCGACCGATATTCTGCTTCATTATGCCGATTTTCCGCCAAGGCGCCGGGGGGCAGACCCACGACGGGGAGCAGACCCACGACCTGGAGCACCGGGAGCGCACACCGGTCCACCGTCACGCCCAGGGCCATCTGATCTATCCGGCGCGCGGAGTGCTGTCCGCCTCCGTGTCCGGGCAGACCTGGATCATCCCGGCCAACCGCACCGCCTGGATCCCCGCGCACGTCGACCACTACCACCGGGCGCACGGACGTACCGACATGCGGGTCGTCTTCGTCACCGCGTCGCTCGCGGCGCAGCTCCCGGACCGGGCGGCCGTCCTGTCGACCACGGCGCTGGCCCGCGAGGCGCTGCTGGCGCTCACCGGTCCGGACGCCGTACCGCGTTCCCGGGAGGCACGGGACCGGCTGCGGCATGTGGTGGTGGACGAACTGGGTCCCGCGCCCGAGGAGCCGCTGCATCTGCCCGAGCCGCAGGACCCGCGCCTGCGCGAACTGGCGCGGATCATGGAGGAGGACCCGGCGACCACGGCCACGCTCGCCGAACTGGGGCGGCTCATCGGGGTCGGTGAGCGGACCCTGAGCCGGCTCTTCCGCGAGGAGATGAGCACCGGGTTCACCCGCTGGCGCACCCAACTCCGCGTCCACCGCGCCCTGGTGATGCTCACCGGGGGCGCGGGCGTGCTGGAGACCGCGCATGCCTGCGGCTGGTCCAACCCGAGCACGTTCATCAACAGCTTCACCGCCCTGGTGGGCCAGACCCCGGGCCGGTACCGCCGCAACCTGCCCCAGGCGTGAGGGGGTGCCCCGCTCCCGCGCGCGGGGTCACGGGTGCAGCACGAGCCGTCCGCGGAGCCCGCCGCTCTCCAGCCGCCGGTGCGCCTCCGCGGCCCGGGACAGCGGCAGGCGGTCCGCGATGCGCGGGCGCCAGGCGGTGCCGGTGAGCAGCCGGACGACGCCGTCCGCGGCGGCGGCGAGGTCGGTGGCGGAGGCGTTGCTGAGGGCGAAGCCGACGATGCTCGCGTCCCGCGTGTAGAGCCGGCCGACCGGCAGCGCCGGTGTCCGGTCCATACCGGCCATCGCCACCAGGCGCCCGCCGTGCGCGAGCAGGCCGACGGCGTCGGCGAGTCCGCCGCGTCCGGAGGTGTCGAGGTGGACGTCGAAGCCGCCGGGCGCGGCCCGGCGCAGCCGGTCGGCGAGGTCCGGGGCCCGGTGGTCGACGATCTCGGCGGCGCCGAGGTCCCTCAGCCGGTCGTGGTCGCCGGGGCGGGCGGTGCTCACCACCCGCGCCCCGGCCCCGGCGGCGAGGGTCACGGCGGCGGATCCGACGTTGCCGCCCCCGCCGCCGACGTAGACGTGCTGCCCGGCGCTCAGCCGCCCGTGGCGGAACAGGGCGAGCCAGGCGGTGGCCGCCGGGTGGGCCGCCGCCACCAGGTCGTCCGGGTCGATGCCGTCGGGTGCCGGGTAGAGGCGGTCGGCGGCGACCACGGCGTACTCCGCGAAGGACCCCTGACGGCCCGCGTGCCCGAGGCTGTTGCACCACACCGCCTGCCCGGGGGTGTGTCCGGCCGCGCCGGGGCCGGCGGCGGCGACCTCGCCGACCAGGTCGCGGCCGATCACGAAGGGCGTCGGCATCGGGGTCGGGTAGGCCCCGGACCGTACGAGGGTGTCCACCGGGTCGGCGGCCACGGCACGGACGCGCACCAGGACGTCGGTGGGTCCGGGGACCGGCACGGGCAGGGTGCCCCAGCGGATGGAACCGGCGGGGCCGGGGCCCGGCACATGGGCCGCGCGCATGGCGTCGGGCAGGGCCATCGAGGGGGCAACTCCCTTGCGCTGATGGGTTGTCGGGGCCGGATTCCGGCCGGGGCCGTCCGCGGCCGGGGACGCACCGTCAGGGTGCGGGGAGGGCGGACGGCGGGTGCTGCCCGGCGGGGCGCGGCAGCGGCGTTCCGTCCACGTACAGGTCGACGTGCTCGTTGTAGAACGCCACCAGACCGGCGATGCGGTGCACCTGGACCGTGGGGAAGTCGTAGGCCCAGGCGATGTCCTCGTGGGTCCCGGCGGGGCCGTCGAAGGACCAGTAGCCGCTCGTCGTGCCCTTGTAGGGGCAGGCGGTCACCGTGCCGGAGGCGCGCAGCCGGGTCCAGTCGATGTGCGTGCGGTCGAGGTAGTACCGGGTCGGCAGGCCCGTCTCGAAGAGCTTCACGCACTGCGGCGCGTCGGCCAGCAGCACCCCGTCCCGTTCCACCCGCACGGTGCTGGACGAACGCAGCGCGTCCACACGGGAGTAGGGGCTGCGCGGATGGACGAAGACGGGCTCGTCCTCCTCGAACCACGCGTCCAGCGCGTCCCACTCGAAGCGTACGGTGCCGTGCAGCGCCCCGGGTGCGCCGTCCTGCCACACCCATGCCGCGCCGTCGCGCACCTCGGATCCGACCCGCAGCGCATGGCGCCGCGCGGGGCCGGCGCCCAGGGTCTCGGTGCGGTGCTCGTCGATCAGCACACCGTCGGCCAGGTCCTCGACGGGGATGCTGAACTGCGGGTACGCGGGCCACTCCCACACGTACACGGCGCGCCGGGTGTCGAAGACGGTGCGGCCGCCGACCAGCGCCCGGACCCGCCGGGGCACCGGTTCGACATGCCCGGCCGGCACGATCAGGGCGGGATACGACACGCTTTCCTCTGCCATGGGACACCTCTGTCGACTCGTTCCGCACGCCTTCGGCGGCCGCGGGTCCGGCCCCGGGCGCGGGTGCGGGCGCGGGCGCGGGAGCGCCGGGCCGGGGTTCCGGTCTGCCGTCCGCATGCTACCGACCCGGACCGGACATACCCTGCCGGAACGGTCTCGCGTCCCGCCCCCTTGCCCCAAGTGGCGCGGGTCCGGCCGACCGTATTCCGGCCGGCCGGACCCGCGCTCCTGGGCTTCCCGGCGCCGGGCCGGGACGTGTCAGCCGAGGCCCAGCGAGAAGACGTGCAGGTTGCCGTCCTTCGGCAGGGTCACCGACTTGAGCTGCTTGCCGTCGGGGATCTCGTAGGGGCGGGTGGCGAAGACGTACACCGGCTCGCCCTTGCCGTGCGGGGTGTTGCGGTACTCCGTCCTGGCCACCACCGTGTTGCCGTACACGGGGTCGGAGCCGCCGCCCGGCTTGGTCCAGTCGCCGAAGGCGAGGCCGGTCTGCGCCGTGGTGCCGTCGGTGAAGGTGAGCGTGGCGGTGCCCTGGTGGTCGCCGTTGGTGGCCGAGCCGACGAAGACGAGCCGCCGGGCGCCGCCGGTGTCGGCGGCGATGTCGAGCGTCTGGCCGTCCGCCACCGCGTTGTCGGGGCGCCCGGCGGGCGGGCCGGGCCACACGAAGCGGGTCCCGGACGCCTCCAGCCGCTGCCCTCCGACGAGTCCGGCGGCGGCCAGCGCCTCACGGGAGTAACTGTTGCCCGCGCCGTCGAAGTCGCCTTCGGCCGGGTTGCCGTCGGCGGCGACGCCGGTGCCCGTGTACGCACCGGCGAGCGCCGCGCTCACACCGCCCTCCGGGGCGACGAGGACGATCGCGGTGCCGCGCACCGGCTCCGTGCCGCGGCCGCCGGTGACAGTCAACGGCACGGCGTAGTAGCCCTGTTGCGTGCCCGCCGCGGCCTTGACCGTGAGCTGTGCGGTGCCCGAGCCGGTGCCGGGGGCGAGCCGGATCCGCCGGTCGCCGGAGACCGTCAGCCCGGCCGGGGCCTTCGCCGTGACGGTCAGGGTGCGGTCGGTGCCGCCCAGCCGCTGTCCGTGCACGGTGAGCGTGCCGCCCTTGCCGCCCGGCGCGACGACGGCCTGGGTGGGCGTCGCGGAGGCCAGGAAGGCGTGTTCGCCGGTGCGGTAGGACGGCGGCGCCGCCTTCGCACCGGTCGCCCAGGAGGTGTCGGGCTTCGCGGCCAGCGTGAAGTCCAGCCGGCCGCCCTCGCGCACCACCGAGCGCGGCAGGTAGGTGCGGTCCCAGGTGCGTCCGTCCAGCCGCAGCCCGTGCACGTAGGGGGTGCCCGCGGCGGCCCGGGGCGCGCGGATGTCCAGGTCGCGGCCGGTGCCGGGCAGGTCGAGCAGCACCCGCGGGAACAGCGGGCTGTGCACGGTCAGGTCGGCGGTGCCCGGGGTGGAGGGGTAGAGGCCGAGCGCGGCCCAGACGTACCAGGAGGACTGGGCGCCGAGGTCGTCGTTGCCGGGTTCGCCGTCCGGGGTGGGGCTGAAGAGGGTGGTGGCGATCTCGCGCACGTGCTGCTGGGTCTTCCAGGGCTGCCCGAGGTGGTTGTAGACCCAGGGGACGCCGAAGTCGACCTCGTTGCCCGCCCACATGTACGGCTGGTTCGGTCCCGCGTTGAGCTGGGTGAAGAAGGTGTCCAGGCGGGCGGCGGCGGCCGTGCGTCCGCCCATCGCCTCGATCAGGCCCGCGGTGTTCTGCGGCACCAGCCAGTTGTACTGTGCGGCGTTGCCCTCGTCGAAGCCGTCCTGCCCGAACGTGCCCTGCGGCGGCGGCCGGTAGCCCGGTCCGTCCTGGAAGCGGCCGTCGGCGCCGCGCGGCGACAGATAGCCGGTCGCGGGGTTGAGGATGTTCTGCCAGTTCTGGCCGCGCCGGGTGAAGGTGCGGGCCGTGGCCTTGTCCCCCGCGGCGGCGGCGAGCTGGGCGATGGCGAAGTCGTCGATCGCCCATTCCAGGGTGACCGAGGCGCCGACGCGCGAGTGGTCTCCGCGCACGGCGTCGTTGTCGGCGTAGCCGCGCTCCATGTACGCCTCGACGCCCGGCCGTTCCTGGTAGGCGCCCGGGGTGTGGTCCACCGAGGTCGCGCCCTTGACCAGGTACGTGAGCGCACTCTTGAGGTCGAAGTCGCGGGCCCCGTAGGCATAGAGGCTGGCGATGAACGGGACGGAGCTGTCGCCGGTCATCTGCCCGGTGTAGCCGTTGGCGACGGGCCAGCGCGGCCACCAGCCGCCCTGTTCGGCGTCGTGCACGAGGGACTGCGCCATGTCACCGGCCTGCCGGGGGAACAGCATGGCCTGGAGCGGGGCGAGGCTGCGGTAGGTGTCCCAGTCGGAGAAGTTGGCGTACTGGGTGTGTCCTGACGGCAGGGTGCGGATCTCGTCGTCGAAGCCGATGTAGCGGCCGTCGGCGTCGTTGAAGGTGTTGGGGTGCAGCAGTGAGTGGTAGAGGAAGGTGTAGAACATCTTCCGCTCGTCCGTGGTGCCGCCGCCGACGCGGATCTTGCGCAGGGCCTGCGTCCACTGGTCCCGGGTGCGGGCGCGGACGTCGCTCAGGCTCCAGCCGGGCATCTCGGCAGCCATGTTGGCCTGCGCTCCGGCAACCGAGACGTACGACATGGAGACCTTGGCGCGGACCGTGCGCCCCTGGCTGGTGTCGAAGGTCAGGTAGGCCCCGGCCTTGGGGGCGTTCGCCGTGTCGGCGCCGGCGGTCACCGAGGTGCCGTCCCAGGTGCCATGGGCGACGAAGGGGCGGTCGAAGGTGATGGCGTAGTGCAGGGTGTACTCGTTGCCCTTGCCGCAGAAGTTGCCGGTGGTCACCGAACCGCTGACCTGCCGGTCGCCGGTGACCGCGAGGTCGGCCTTCCTGGCGCCGGCCAGGCTGCCGCCGCCCTTGACCAGCACCTGGGCCTGGGTGCTGCCGCCGGTGGCGGCGGGGAAGGTGAAGGCGGCGAGACCCGTGCGGGTGGTGGCGGTGAGTTCGGTGCGCACCGGTGCGTCGCCGCCGGTGGTCACGGCGTAGTAACCGGCCTCGGCCCGCTCGTCGGTGTGGGTGAACGCTTCGGTGCGGTCCCACGGGGCGGATCCGACGGCGCCCGCGACGGGCAGCAGCGGCACATCACCGAAGGCGGTGCAGCCGACCGAGGCGTGGTCGAGGCTGAAGCCCTTGATCTTTCCGCTGTGGTACTGGTAACCGGCGTACGAGCCCTCGGTGTCGGGCGAGAACTGCATCATGCCGAACGGGGCCGCCGGACCGGGGAAGTTGTTGATCTCCCCCACCGACTCGCCGCCCCGGCCGGTGCCGATGAGCGGGTCGACGTAGGCGGCGGGATCGGAGACCAGCGCGGTCTCCCCGGCACCTCGCGACATGGACAACGTTGTCATATCGTCGGAGGAAGCGGACGCTCCCGCACCCGCGACCAGCGCCGCCGCGACCACGGCGACGACTGCCGACTGCCTTCTCTTGTGTCTCACATGCGACTCCTGTGCAACGACGTCCGAGCCACCACACGGTCGGTCATGACCGCGCCGGGGTCAAGAGCCGTGCCGCAACCGGTGTGCGGAGCGGCACGGCGGTGGCCCGTTCGGACGCACGCGAGAGCCGTACGCCGGTCGGTGGCGCGCCCGGTCAGGGCCTCCCCCGCCCCCGCTGCTCCCCCGGCTCCAGCAACTTGTCGCGGAGGGCGTTGAGTTGGTGGGAGTGCTCGACGGCCGAGGTGTCGTCCAGGGTGGTGAGGGCGAGGACCAGGACGTCGGCGAGGACCAGGCCGGTCAGTGACTCGTTGGTGGTGCCGGTGGGGGTGTAGGGGGCGAGCAGGACCGCCTCGGCGCGGTCGGCGAACGCCTCGCTCAGTTCGTCGGTGATGAACACGACCCGGGCGCCGACCGCGCGGGCGCGTTCGACCAGCACGGTGAGTTCGGCGAGCGGGCGGCCCGGCTGGAAGACGACGACCGCGTCGCCCCGGCCCAGCGGGAGCAGCGCGTCGGCGAGGGCGAAGCCGGTGTCGCCGGCGAAGCGGGCCCGGCGCCCGATCCGGCCGAGCGCGCGGGCGAGGTGGCGGGCGGCGAGTTCGCAGGCGGCGACGCCGTAGCAGAACACCTCGCGGGCCTCGGCGAGCACGGTGACGGCCCGGCCGAGCGCCTCGGTGTCGACGAGCCCGCGGCACTGGTCGAGGCGTTCGCGGGTCTCGTCGAAGACGTCGTTGCAGATCTTGTCGAGGTCCTTGCCGACATGGGCGATGCGCTGGGCGAGCCGGACGTCGGGGGCCTGGGCGGCGGTGAAGTCGGCGGCCAGTTCCCGCTTGAGGGCCGGGAGTCCGGCGTAGCCGAGGCGCTGGAGGGCGCGGACGACGGTGGCGTTGCTGGTGCCGCTGGCCGTGCCCAGCTCCTGGGTGCTGGCGAACATCACCTGCTCGACGGGGGTGCTGATCAGGTACTGCGCGACGGTCCGCTCGGAGGCGGGCAGCTCGTCCCACAGGTCGCGGACGGTGGCGCGGAGGCGGGTGAGGCCCCCGGGGGCGGCACTGCCCGCTCGTGAAATATCCATTACGCCTCTTGACTCCTACGGTACCGGCGTTACGCTGCTGAACAATTCATTCCGAGGACACCGAACTTCGGAACAGATGTTACAGCGCCTTCGTCCGGGCGCCCCCTCACCCCACCGCTCTGCCGCCCTGTCCTCCCCTGCCCCGTCCCTGTGCCACCCCCGTCCCCGCCCCCCGTCCCCCTTCGTCCCACCCCACGCCCTGCCGAGGAGCCTCCCCATGAAACGCAGCCTTCCGGTCGTCGAGATCTCCGGGACCCCGTCCCAGCGGGGCCGGCAGTACGGAGAGGCCGTCACCGAACAGTTGCGGACCGCCCTCGGCTACTACGCGGAGGCGTTCGGCGCCTCCTCCGGTCTGACCTGGGACCAGGTCACCGCGCGCGCCGCCCGCTGGCTTGAGCCCGTCCGCGCCCACGCCCCCGACCTGGTGGAGGAGATGCAGGGCATCGCCGACGGCGCCGGTGTCGGCCTGCTCGACGTGCTCGCGCTCAACGCCCGCGGCGAGGTCATCTACGACGACTCCTTCTCCCGGATGCGGGCCCAGGGCGCCGCACCGGAGGAACCCGCCGAGGGCTGCACCTCCTTCGCCGCCTACGGCCCCGCCAGCGGCGACGGCCATGTGTGGGCCGGGCAGAACTGGGACTGGCGGGCGGGCGTCGGCGAAACCGTCGTCATGCTGCGTATCGTGCAGCCGCCCAAGCCCACCCTGATCATGCAGGTGGAGGCCGGGCAGATCGGCCGCCAGGGCGCCAACTCCGCCGGGATCGCGCTCAACGCCAACGGCCTCGGCGGCCGGTTCGACGACGCCGTGGGACTGCCGCAGACCGTGATCCGGCGCACCGTCCTCGACCAGTCGAGCATCACCGACGCGCTGGACGTGCTGTGCACCGCCCGTGCCCACATCGCCAGCAACGCCCTGCTGACCTGCCGGGAGGGCTTCGCCATCGACGTGGAGACCACCCCCGCCGGGCACGGCTGGCTGTACCCGTCGGACGGGCTGCTCGTGCACGGCAACCACTACCAGGCGGGGGTGCCCGCCCGGCTGGCCGCCACCGGCTACCGGCCGCTGTCCCCCGACTCCCTCGTCCGGGTGCCGCGCGCCGAGGAGGGGCTGCGGCTGCTGCGCGAGGCCGCCGCCCCGGAGGAGTCCCGCAAGCTGATCAAGCAGGCGATGTCGGACCACCTCGGCTTCCCGGAGTCGCTGTGCACCCACGCCGATCCGCGCAAGCCCCCGGTCAGGCACTGGTCGACGCTGGTCTCCTCCTGCGTGGACCTGACCGCGGGCGACTACCACGTCACGGCCGGCACCCCCTGCGACCGCGAGTACCAGCACCTCCCCTGGAATCTCTACGACGGCCCCCACGCCTCCGCCTGAACCCCTTGTGAAACCCCTCCCCTTAGCCTCAGCCCCGTCCAGGAGCCCGCCATGAAGCTCACGTCCCGTCTCGCGCCCCTCGGCATCGCCGGCGCGCTGACCCTCACCGCCGCCTGTGCCGGCGCCGACACCGGATCGTCCGAGAAGGCCGCCGGGGTCGACGTCTCCAGGCTCAAGCTCACTCCCACCACCGCACGCGCCGCCGGAGCCGTCGACTCGGTGAACTGGCTGCTGGAGGACGAGCCCGACTCCCTCGACCTCGACACCCAGGGCGGCAGCGCCGGACGCACCGTCCTCAGCAACGTCTGCGAGCGCCTCTACCAGCTCCAGCCCGACATGTCCGTACAGCCGTCCCTGGTGGCGAAGGAGACCAGACCCGACGCCAGGACGCTCGTGCTGACCCTGCGCGACGGCGTCACCTTCCATGACGGCTCCACCATGACCGCCGACGACGTCCTGTTCTCCCTGCGCCGCCACGCCGCCCCGGAGATGGAGCAGTCCGACGAGTTCGAGAACGTCAGCGCGATGGCGAAGACCGGCGCCCGCGAGATCACCGTCCGCTTCAAGCAGCCCGACGCCCTGTTCACCAAGGCCCTCGCGGGCGACGCGGGGCTCGTCTACGACAAGGAGCAGGTGGAGAAGGCCGGGAAGGACTTCGGCACCCCCGGGCAGAAGGACGCGTGCTCGGGGCCGTACGAACTGTCCTCCTGGAAGTCCGGCGACTCCCTCACCCTCACCCGCTACGACGGCTACCACGGCGAGAAGCCGCTGACCGGGCGGGTCGTCTTCCGGTGGGCCGAGGACAGCGCCATGGTCAACGCGCTCAGCACCCACGCCGCCGACGGCGCCTACCTCGACACCGTCAGCACGGCCGCCGCCCTCCTCGGCAAGCCCGGCCTGAAGCAGTACTACGGGCCGAGCACGGCCACCCTCGCACTGATCCCCACCGAACGCGGCGGCCTCGCCGACCCCGACATCCGCCGGGCCCTCTCGCTGGCCCTGGACCGCACCGGCATCGCCAGGTCCGGCTACGGCGGACTGGTCGAACCCTGGGCCAGCCCGGTCGGCTCCGGCGCCTGGGGCTATGAGAAGGCGACCTTCGAGGCCGCGCAGAAGCAGCTCACCGACGCCCCGGCCAAGCCCGACCTCGCCGCCGCCAAGGACCTGGTGAAGAAGGCGAAGGCCAGGCCCGACAGCCCGATCGTGATCGGCACCGACAGCACCCAGGGCCGGCTCGTCATCGCCAACGCCGTCCGCGCCGCCCTCACCCAGCTCGGCCTGAAGGCACAGATCAAGACCGTCCCGAGCGCCACCTACGGGGAGTTCTACGGCGACAAGGAGGCCCGCTCGGGCATCGACGTCCTGGTCGCCGACTGGTACATCTCCAAGAGCGACCCGCTCGGCTTCTACGACAACGGGCTCTCCACCAGCTCCAACAACTGGGTCGGGTACAAGAGTTCCGACTACGACGCCGAGGTGGAGCGGGCGCTGCGCACCATCGACGACGCCGAACGCGCCGCGCTGGTCGTCGACATCCAGAAGCGGTTCAGCCGGGCGGCGGTGTGGATCCCCGTCGCGCAGATGCCGACCGTCCTCGTCCTGAACGGCGACCTCACCGGACCGCCCGCCTCGATGGCCTACCTCTACTCGCCCTGGGCCGCCCGCCTCGGCACGAAGAAGGGCTGAACCGCCATGCTCACCGCTGTGCTGCGGCGGACCGGACGGCGGCTCGCGGGTCTCGCGGCCACCCTCCTCGCGGCCTCGTTCGTGATCTTCGCCGCCGTCTACGCCGCCCCCGGCGACCCCGCCGTCTTCCTGGCCGGGGGCCGCGACAAACTCACCCCGGAGCGGCTGGCCACCGTACGCGCCCAGTACCACCTGGACGAACCGCTCGTCGTCCAGTACGGGCGCTGGCTGCTGGACTGCCTCCATCTCGACCTCGGCCGCTCCTTCCAGTACGGCGACCAGGTCTCCGACCTGCTGGCCGCCCGCTTCCCCACCACCTTGTTCCTCGTCGCCTACGCCACCGTGCTGTTCGTGGTGCTCGGCGTGGGCGCCGGTGTCCTCGCGGCGGTGCGGCGCGGCACCTGGGTCGACTCGGCCGTGGTCGGCGCCACCACCCTCACCGCGTCCGTGCCCTCCTTCGTCGGCGGCATCGCCCTGGTCGCCCTGTTCGGTGTGCGGCTCGGCTGGTTCCCGGTGACCGGCGGCGGCGAGGGCTTCACCGGCAGCGTCCACCACCTCACGCTGCCCGCCGTCGCCATGGCCCTCGGCGCGCTCGCCGTGATCAGCCGGGTCACCCGGCAGGCCATGACCGACGCGGGCGCCGCCGAACACGTGGCGGTGGCACGGGCGGCGGGCCTGCCCGAACGGGAGATCGTCCGCCGGCATGTGCTGCGCAACGCCCTCGGCCCCATCGTCACCATGTGCGGCCTGGTCACCGCGGGCATGCTCGCCGGGACCGTCGCCATCGAGACCGTCTTCGGGATCAGCGGCATCGGCTCGCTGCTGGTCGGCGCCATCAACAGCCACGACTTCCCCGTGGCCCAGGCCGTCCTGCTGCTGATGGTCACCTCCTACGTCGTCGTCACCACCGCCGTGGACCTCGCGCACCCGCTGCTCGACCCGCGCCTGAAAGCCATGAGGAGCACCGCATGACCGCCGCCGTCCCCGCCGGCGTCCTCCTCCCCGGGCCCCGGCGGCCCCGCCGCCCCTGGGGCGTGAGCGTCGCCGGGACCTTCCTCGGACTCGTCGTCCTGGCCGCCGCCCTCGCCCCGCTGCTCGCGCCCTACGCGCCCGACGCAGTCGACCTGTCGTCCTCGCTGGTCGGCACCACCGGCGCGCACCCGCTCGGCACCGACGCCTCGGGACAGGACCTGCTCTCCCGGGTGCTGTACGGCGCCCGGACCAGCCTGCTCGCACCGCTGCTGCTGCTCCTGCTCGCCGCCGTCCTCGGCGTCACCCTGGGCACGCTCGCCGCCTGGCGCGGCGGCTGGACGGACGCGCTGGTCTCCCGGATCACCGACGTCATGTACGCCTTCCCCGGGCTGCTGTTCGTCGTCCTGATCATCGCCGTGTTCGGCACCGGGATGACCACGTCCGTGGTCGCCCTCGGGCTGGCCTTCGCCCCGACCATCGCCAAGTACACCCGCAGCGTGGCCCTCGCCGAGCGGTCCAAGTCGTACATCGACGCCTACCGCGTCCAGGGCATGGGCGGGCCGCGCATCTGCGTCTCCTACCTGGTGCCCAACCTCGCCCGCTCGATCGTCGGTTACCTCGTCGTCCTGTTCGGCGAGGCGCTGATGAGCCTCGCCACCCTCAGCTACCTCGGCTTCGGCGCCCAGCCGCCCAGCTCCGACTGGGGGCTGATGGTGCAGGAGGGCCAGGCCGCCATCGTCCAAGGTGCCCTGCTGCCCGCACTCGTGCCGGGCACCGCCGTCGCCGCCGTCGTGGTGGCCTTCAACGTGGTCGGCGTCTGGGCCGCCGACCGGCTCGGCGCCAGGAGGTAACCCCCGTGCTGCTCGACATCGAGAACCTCACCCTGACCCTGCCCGGCACCGCCCGGCCGCTGCTGGCCGACGTCCGCCTCAGGGTCGGCGCCGGGGAGGTCGTCGGCCTCGTCGGAGAGTCCGGCTCCGGCAAGTCCACCACCGCCAAGGCCGTGCTGGGCCTGCACCCCGAGGACGCGCACGCCGAGGGGCAGGTCCGGGTCAACGGCACCGACGTGCTGTCGCTGACCGGCGCGCGGCTGCGCGAACACCGCTCCCGCAGCGTCGCCATGGTCCACCAGGACCCGCGCTCGGCCCTCAACCCCGTACGCCGCATCGGCGACTTCCTGCTCGAACGGCTCGCCCGCACCGGCCGCCGGGACAAGCGCGCCGACCGCGACCGCGCCGTCGAACTCCTCGGCGCCGTCGGCCTGCCGGACCCCGCCGGGCAACTGCGCCGGCACCCCCACGAACTCTCCGGCGGCATGCTGCAACGTGTCGTCATCGCGGGCGCGCTCGCCGCCGAACCGGAGCTGCTCCTCGCCGACGAGGCCACCAGCGCCCTGGACGTCACCACCCAGGCCGACATCCTCGCCCTGCTGCGCACCCTGCGCGAACAGCGCGGACTGGGACTGCTGTTCATCACGCACGATCTGCATCTGGCCGCCGCCTACTGCGACCGCGTGTACGTCATGTACGCGGGCCGCGTGGTGGAGGAGCAGCGCGGCGGCAGGCTGTTCGCCGACGCCCGGCACCCCTACACCCAGGGCCTGCTGGCCTGCTCGCCCGAACTGGGCGATACGAAGCGGGCGTTGCGCCCGATCCCCGGCCGCCCGCCGTCCCTCGCCGACGCGTTCCCCGGCTGCCCGTTCACCGCGCGCTGCCCGCACACCGAGCCCGACTGCGAGACCTGGCGGCCGGAGCCGGTGGCGGTGGCCGGCGGCGGTACGGCGGCCTGCCGACTCCTCCCCCTCCAGAGCACCGGGAGCGCCCGATGACCCATGCCACCACGACGGCGCCCGACACCGTCCCGCTGCTCGCCGTGGCCGGTCTGCGCAAGACCTACCGGCTGCCCGGCGGCGGCCGGCTCACCGCCGCCGACGACGTGTCCTTCACGGTGCCCCGGGGCGGATCGCTTGGGATCGTGGGCGAGTCGGGATCGGGCAAGAGCACCGTCGCCCGCACCCTCGTCGGGCTGGTGCGGCCCGACCGGGGCACGGTCGCGGTGGACGGCGCGGACCGTACCCCGGGCCGCCGCGGGCGCGCCCGGCGCGACCGGCTGGTGCGGGCCCGGGAGATCCAGATGGTGTTCCAGGACCCGTACGTCTCGCTCGACCCGCGCCTGACGGCACGTCACTGTCTGCGTGTGGCACTGCGGTTGCACGGTCATCCCGCGGAGGATCCGCACATCGAGTCCCTGCTCGACCAGGTCGGGCTCGGCGCCCGGGAGGCGGACGCCCGGCCGCACGCGCTCTCCGGCGGCCAGCGCCAGCGCCTCGCCATCGCACGGGCGCTCGCCGTGCGGCCGCGGATCCTGGTCCTGGACGAGGCGGTCGCCGCGCTCGACGTCTCCGTGCAGGCGCAGATCCTCCAGCTCCTCGCCGAGATCCGGCGGGACACCGGTGTCGCCCTCGTCTTCGTCAGCCACGACCTGTCCGTGGTGCAGCACATCACCGACGAGACGCTGGTGATGCGCCGCGGCACGGTGGTGGAACAGGGGCCGACCGGCCGCGTCCTGACCGATCCGGAGCACGCGTACACGCGGCTGCTGCTGGCCTCCGTACCGCGCGAGGGCTGGGACCCGGCGGCGGCGTCCGGGGCCGGGCGGACGGCGGTGCCGGTGCCCGAGGTGTGATCCGTCGGGTGCCGGGCGGTGCGGGCGGCCGGACCCGCACGCGCCGCCCGACCGGACATTCCCCTTCACCCGGGCGCGGCGCGGAATCATGAAAAACCGTTTCGGCGCATCGGGCGGCACTCCAGATATGTTCCGCCCCAGGAGGCGGAACAAAAGATATCCAGCCGAAATCGCGAAAGTTCCCCTTTAAGCGACCGATACATTTACCATCGAGCGAGTGTGCTCGGGTGACGAGGGGGGGACCTGATGGCACCGTTCGTGACGCAGCATGTCCTGTTCCAGGGCGGACAGGTGGACGGCCCTTCGCTGCCCGCGGGTACGCAGCGGAACGCCGAGCTGCTGGCGAAGGCGCTGACCGGGCCCGATGCCGCCGGAGTGGATCCGGACACCTGCCACACGGTCGTCCCCCGGTCCGGCGCGGACGCCCTCGGCCAGGTCGCGGACAACGCGGCCTCGGGAGACGGGCTGCTGGTCTACTGGACAGGGCACTGCCGCCTCGGTCCGGAGGGCCGGCTGCAACTGGCCCTGGACCCGGGCGACGGCCGCCCCACCGAATGGCTGCCCGCCCGCGAACTGGTGAGCACCATGACCCGGTCGCCCGGCCGGGACCGGCTGCTGATCCTGGACACCTGCCTGGTCCCGGGCGCGGCCGAGAGCGCGCGCCGCAAGCTGCTCCAGCGTGAGATCGACCGGTTGAGCAGGGACCGTGTCGCGGTGCTCTCGTCCATCGGCACCTCGCCGTTCGCGTTCGCCGCCGACAGCCACGCGCCGTCCGTCTTCACCCAGCATCTGGCCTCGCTGCTGCGGGCGGAGCCCCACGAGCGCCGCGCGCGCATGCGCCTGCCGGAGCTGTACCGGCTGCTGGCGGCGGCCATGCGCGGCAGCGGCTATCTGCGGCCCATGCTGCGCAACGCACAGGGTTTCGACCGGCCGCTGATCCCCTCCGCCCTGCTGGGCCACGCACAGGGGCAGCCTGACCTGCTGCCGGCCCGGCGGCACTCCGCGGAGCTGGACCAGGCCCTCTCCCGTTACGCCCTGGCCATCGGGGGCCGGCTGCGGCAGACCCTCGGCACCTGGGACACACCCGCGTACGAGCCGAGCGCCGACGCCGAGACGGTGTACCGGGCCCTGCTGCGCAGCCACTGCGGTTTCACCCGTGACAGCGCCTCGCTGCTCAGGGCCCCGACGTCGCGGCAGCACCTCTTCGACGCGGTGGACGAACTCGTCGAACACGGCCGGAACATGGTCCTGGTCTATCTGGCCTGCCACGGCACGGTGAGAAGTTCCGGCACGGTGCTCGATCTGGCCCTGGAACTGCTGGACGGGGAGACCGTCCTGGCCAGCGATCTGGTGGGGGAGTTACGCAAGACCCGGGCCGAGAAGGTGATGATGATGTTCGACGTCTGCTCGTCGTCCCCGTCGTCGCCTCCGGCCCCGCTCGCCGAGCACTTCGCGCCGCAGGAGCCACGGCCCGGCTTCAGCAGACTCCTGGTGGAGTGGGACACCTCCGCGCAACTCGACGCGGCAAAGCCGGAGTTCCTGACCGGGACGGACACCGGGGACGACGACCGGTGCCCCGTGCCGTGGATGCCCGACCGCCTCCGGGGCAGCGTGGCCCCCTCCGCCGGGAACTGGCGTTTCGACTTCCCCGGCGCCGCCATCACGTGCCTGGACGACGCCGGGCCCGTACGGACCTGGGCGAGCCTCCTGCGGGACAGCATCCCCGGCGATCTGCCCACCTCGCCCGGGGAGGCGCTCTCCTCGATCCTCGACCCCGTACTGCTGGACGAACCCGAGGGCGGCACGGACGAGTCCGGCACACCGCAGTCCCCGGACGCCGGTGTACGGCTGCCGCGCGCACCGCGGCCCCCCGCCC
Organism: Streptomyces sp. PsTaAH-124; assembly: GCF_000373685.1. Taxonomy (NCBI): domain Bacteria; kingdom Bacillati; phylum Actinomycetota; class Actinomycetes; order Kitasatosporales; family Streptomycetaceae; genus Streptomyces; species Streptomyces sp. PsTaAH-124. The sequence continues at coordinate 42,974 of NZ_KB892159.1, forward strand.
CGGCCCCCGCCCCCTCGCCCGCCGCCGGCCGCCAGGAGTCCGGATCCGGCGGCGAGGGCCCCGCGCCCCGGCGCGGACCGGTGCACCGGGGCCACCGGGTCCGGCTGCGGGTCGCCGAGGGCTCCATGCCGCTGCGGGTCGGACGGCGCTTCCGGGTGACGTTCAACTACCAGCCGGACGGCAGGGACTGGGTCCCCCGGCCGGACGACGCCACCGACGACAACCCCCTCGACCTCACGCTGCGCATAGGAGCCGGCTCGGCGAAGGTCAGTCCGTCCGTCATCCACACCCGGCTGACGGACGACCGCGGAACTCCGCCGGAGGACTTCCGGATCACTCCCCGTACCGCCGAACCGCTGACGCTGCGCATCGACGTGGTGCGCAGTGCCGACGGGGCCGTGATCCAGCGCATCAAGAGCACGCTGGATGTCACCGACGGGGACGGTGCGGAACACTGAACATGCCATCTGACGTCGAACTCGATTTTGAGCTGGACGACGCGTACGAGAACCTTGAGCGACTCCCGCGGTCGCACCCGGGGCGGTTACAGGAAAGAACCATATTCCTGGAATTCGAGGCGACACACGGCGGATACAATGTGCGGGCCCACGGGCCCGCGCTGCCCTACGACGGCAACGCGCCGTACAAGGGACTCCTGAAGTGCAGCCAGCGGGACATAGCGGCGGGCGTCGCGAACCTGCACGACCAGTGGGTCGACAAGGTCGTGCGGCGAAAGGTCGCCAGCCGCTACGTCTACGACGGCTTTCCCGCCCAGACCGTCGGCGCGCGGGACGCGGAGAGCGAACTCGCCGCGGTCTGCACCGAACTGGCCCTTGCGGGGCAGTCGTTGTACCGGCTGCTGTTCCGCAAGGGGGACAACGGCCTGAAGCGCCTGGAAGAGGCCCTGGCCCAGGCCCTGCGCAGCGGCCCGCAGACCATCACCGTCACCTCCGAGGACCTCTTCGTCCCGTGGGGCATGCTCTATCTGCACCCCGATCCCGGCGCGCTCCTGAACGCCGGTGCTCCGGGCCAGTGGACCGGCTTCCTCGGCTACACGCATATCGTGGAGCACAACCTCGGCTGCGTCCCGGACTACGACCCCTTCATCCACTACGGGACGGAGCGGCCCAGGGCCAGTCTGCACTTCGACACCCGGCTGGAGAACAGGGACCAGCCGGACGCCTGTCCGCTCCAGCCGGTGCGCAACGTCGTCGAGACCCATGCCGACTGCCAGGAGCACCACACGAAGCCGCAGACCTCCGCGTCGCTGATCGCACGGGACTCGGACCACCACGTACTCGTCTTCGGCGCGCACGGCACCGGGGTCCGTACCGACCGCAGAGGGGACCATCAGGCCAAGGTCGTCCTCAGCGACAACGAGCCCATCTACGCCGACGACATCAACAGCTGGGCCTGCGACCGGGGCGAACGGCTGAGCAACCCGCTGTGTTTCATGATGGTCTGCGAGGGCGGCCGCGTCGGCATGTACTTCCAGGAGGGCCTGGCGCGACCGTTCTTCGAGCTCGGCGTGGGGTGTGTCATCGGCCCGCAGATAGAGGTCAGCACACAGTTCGCCAGCCGTTTCACCTGCCGGTTCTTCGAGGAGTTCTTCAAGGGCGAGTGCGCGGCCCCGGTGATGCGCCATCTCACCCAGGAGTTCATCTCCCAGCACGCCACGCCGCTCGGTCTGGCGTTCACCCTGGTACGGGGTATCGACAGCCGCCTGATAGCCGAGACGGGGAGCCCATGACCGGCGCCGGACCGCAGTGGAACGTGATCGACCTGGACGCGGACGGGCACCTGCTGCGGCCCGGCGGCCGCGGCCGCGTCACCGCCGACGACGTACCCGAGCATCTGGAGCAGCGGCTGGGACTGCGCGAGGACACCACCGACATCTTCCTCTACGTCCACGGCTGGCGGACCTCCGCCGAGCGGGCCGAGGACGACGCCCGGAGGCTGTTCTCCCTGGTCGAGTCGGTGTGGGACGAGCAGCCCGGCGCGTATCCGCGCATCGACGGGTTCCGCCCGCAGTTCGTGTGCGTACGCTGGCCGTCGGCCGACAGGCGCCTGCCGCTGGACTACCGCACGGTCCGCGACCGCACGGCGTCGATGTCCCTGGACGGCCAGGTGCCGCGGATCCTGGGAGCCGTGCTCGGGTACTTCAACGACCACCGGGACATGCCCGAGCCCGGCCCGGACGTCCTGGCCGGCTCCTACGGGCAGTATCTGCACTGCGTGGGCCACTCCTTCGGCAGCCGCTTCCTGCTGCACGGCATCCTGGAGGCGACCGAACGCCTGGCCCGGGGCGGCCCCGACACCCTCGCCTGGGACTGGGGGGACAGCGCCTACCCGTGGACCCTGGACAGCCTCACCCTCTTCCAGGCGGCGCTGCCCGCCGACGCCTTCGCACGGGAGCCGTACGGCGCGATCCTCGGGCCGAGCGTGCTCAACGCGCCGGTCGCGATGACCTACTCCCCCTCCGACACGGCCCTCGGCTTCTACCACCGCCGCAGCGAGAAGCAGAACGCCGTCGGGCACCTCGGGGCGACCGCCCCGGCCGGGCAGATCGGACGGCTGCCCGTCCACGGCGTCGGCACCCCGTATGTGTTCCCCGAGGGCAAGCGGCTCGTGAACATCGACGCCACGGAGCTGTTCGTCGAGGGCAACCGCGTCACGGGCGGCGCCCATTCGGACTTCTACCGGCCGGAGTCCGCGCACCTCCTGCTCTCGCTGGCGGACGCCGCGCGCTGAGCCGGGAGGGGCGGGCCCCGGCCGGTGCCGGGCCGCCGGGAACGCCGGTGCGGTGTCAGCGGGCGCTGCCCAGCGTCCGGTCGTCCTCGGCGCCCTGGAGCATCAGGGTGGTCTCCTCGATACGGCGGAAGCGTCCGTCGGCGGCGAGTTCGGCGAACAGATAGACCTCCATGGCCACGGCCGAGCCGTCCTTCTTGGTGATGTGCACCGTGTGCCGGTCGGCGTAGCGGGTGCCGTCGCGCAGCTCCTCGTGCACCTCGATACGGCCGCCGTCGACGACGGTACGCAGGTGGGTGATGTGGTCCAGGAATGCGGCGCGGTCGGCCCAGTCGCCGTCGGTGCGCTGCCGGTAGTCGGGGGTGAAATGCCGCCCGGCCGCCTCCTCCACGGTGAGGCCGGGGGTGAGGAGCAGGTCGGTGAGTGCGGTGCGGATGTCGGTGCGGGACATGGGTCCACCTTTCCAGAATGCGTGCGCCGCGCACGCTCTTAAGAGGACCCTAGCACCAGAAGCGTGCACCGCGCACGCTATTGTTCCGAGGGTGGAGAACCGAGTGGGACAAGAGATCGCCGACGCGCTCGGCGTGCTGCTCAGGCGTACGACGCGCACGAAGCTGCACGGCCGGCTGACCGAGGGCATGGGCGAGGCGCTGGACGAGCTGACGTATCCGGTGCTCAGCGCGCTGGCCCGGACCGGGCCGCGCAGCGCGGCCGACCTGGCATCGGAGGTCGGTCTCGACCGCTCCGGCGTCACCCGGCGCGCGTCCCGTCTGGAGGCGGCCGGACTCGTCCGCCGGGAGCCGGATCCCGCCGACCGCCGCGCCTCGCTCCTGGTCCTCACCGAGGAGGGCGAACGGACCGTGGGCGAGCTGCGCGAGCGCCTGGTCCGGCACATCGCGCGCAGCCTCGACTCCTGGCCGCCCGGGGAGGCCGAGACCTTCGCCCGCCAGTTGCGCCGCTTCACCGCGGAGGGGCCGTTCTCCTGACGGCCCGTACTCCCGGAGGCCGGGTCCGGGCCTGCCCGGGGGCCCGGTCACGGGACCGGCCCGCCGGACGCGTACGGCGTCGGGCGGGCCGGGGACGGGCACGGGAGCGGGGGCCGGGTGTGCCCGGCCCTCGGGCGGTCAGGCGTCGGCGATCGGGCCGGTGCCCAGACGGATGTGGTCGATGGCCCAGAACCAGTTGTTGCCCGCGTTGAAGACGCGGAAGTTCGCCTTCACCGAGGTGGCGCCGGCCGGGACCGGGCAGGAGAGCGTGACGAGGCGGTTCTCCTGGTCCTTGCCCAGGTTGGTGTTGCCCGTGGCGGCGCTGCTGTAGTGCAGCAGCTGCACCTTCTCGCCGGAGTCGAACTCGACGGTGACCTCGGCCTCCTGCGGGCTCTCCTGCCGGTAGTGGGAGTCGAAGCCGAGGTGCAGGGTGGCGGTGCCCGCGGGCAGGGCCACCGCCGGGCTGGTCAGCGTCGAGTCGAAGCGGCCCCGGCCGGACGGGCTGCCGGTGTCGTCCCAGTCGTCAGGGTCGGCGACGGCGACGACGCCGAGCGAGCGGCTGAACGCGGGCCGGTCCTGCCCGCCGGGGAACCAGAACTGCTTGGACAGGAAGGTCCAGCCCTGGAGTTCCCGGGTGCCCTGCGGCATGCCGGGCGCGTTGGTGACCGTCCAGCCCTTGGGCGCGGTCGGGGTCCAGCCGAGCAGTCCGGGCCGGCTCAGGTCGGCGGCGGGTGCCAGCGCGGGAGCGAGGGACTCGAAGTCCTCCGCGAGCAGGTACCCGGTCAGGACGGGGCCGGTCCGCAGGGGCAGGGACGCCGACACCTGCGTGTCGGTGCCGCGCAGCTTCGCCTTCACGGCCGCCGTGAGCGTGCCGGAGGCGCGGGCCGCGGTGGCGGGGGCGGTCACGTCCCAGCTCAGGGTCGCCGACGAGCGGGCCGGTACCGAGGTGGGCGCGGTGCCCCGGACGGTGGCGCTCCAGCCCGCGGGAAGTGCCGGGGTGGCGGCCAGAGCGGTGAGCGGGGTGCCGCCGGCGTTGGTGACGGTGGCGGTCACCGTGGTGGGGCGGCCCGGCGAGAGCACGGTGCCGTCGGTGCCCGGCGAGGCGGCGGGCCCGGCGAGCGTGACGCTCATGGCGGGGGCGACCGCCGCCCGTACCCGTGCGTCGGCCCACCTGAGCAGGCCACCGCCCTCCGCGTGCGCGGCGACGGCCAGCCGGCCCGCGGTGGTCGTGTCGGAGGGCGTGACGGTGAAGCGCACCTCGGCCGACTCCCCGCCCGCGAGCCGCCTGGGGGCCGTACCGGTCTGCTTCACCGACCAGCCGGAGGGGGCGAGCAGCGCGACGGAGAGCGTGTCGAGCCGGCCCCGGTCCTGGTTGCGTACGGTGACGACGACCTCGGTCGGGTTCCCCTGGGTGAACGGCGTGTCCAGGGGCGGCAGCGCGGCGGGCAGGCCGATCGACGCGGTCAGCGCGGGGGCGGTGCCGGTCGCCGGGTCGGTGACACCGGGCTCGCCGTCCGCCAGCCGTCCGGTCATCCGGCGCAGGAAGGCCGGGTCGTCCCGGTCCAGGACGGCGATGTCGTACCAGCCGTGGTCCGCGAGGCGGAGCCGGACACTGCGGGACCTGCCGGGCGCGAGGGTGACGGTGTGCACCGCGCCGCCGTGCCGGTGGGAGTAGACCGACTCGCCGACGAGCAGGGTGCGGGTGCGGGAGGAGGAGTTGGTGCAGACGATCTCCGCCTGTCCGGCGGCCGGGTGCTCCACGAGATACGCGTCGGCGCCCACGCCCGTCCCGCGCAGCTCCCAGGTGGACCAGCCGGGGCCGCGGACCTGGAGGTCGTAGCCGTCGGCGCCGTACTCGACCGTGGTGTCGGTGCTCCTGCGGGCGGCCACCGTCCAGGTGCTCGGGGCGCTGCCGTCACCGGGATAGGCGGTGAACGGGGCGGCTACGGTGCCCTGGTTGCCCAGGTGCAGGCGCAGCCCGGAGCGGGTGAGGGAGGTCCGCAGCGAGAGCCGGTAGGGCAGGGGGCGCGTCCGGCGCGTGCCCTCCTCCTGCCGGGGCAGCGCCTGCTCCTTGGGCGGTACGGGGTTCCAGCGGCCGACGGCGGCGGGCACCGGTCCGGGCTGCTCGACCTGGGGCTGGCGTTGGCCGCGGTGGAAGTCGAAGGCGGAGGTCAGGTCGCCGAACACGCTGCGGCGCCAGTCGCTGATGTTGGGCTCGTGGACGCCGGTCCACTTCTCCAGGAAGCGGATGACGGAGGTGTGGTCGAACGCCTCCGAGCTGACGAACCCGCCCACGGTCCACGGCGACACGACGGTCATGGGCACGCGCGGGCCGGGACCGACGGGGTTGCCGTTGAACCAGTCGTCGCCGTTGCCGGAGGCCGGCTTGGGCGCGACGGGGGCGGGCACGTGGTCGAAGTAGCCGTCGTTCTCGTCGAAGTTGATGAACAGCGCCGTCTTCGACCAGGTCTTCGGGTCGCTCGCGATGGCGTCGAGGAGGTCGTAGACGAGGTTGGCGCTGCCGACCGGGGTGGAGCTGCTGGGGTGTTCGGACAGCGCCGCCGTCGGCACCACCCAGCTGACCTTCGGCAGGGTGCCCGCCTTGATGTCGGACCGGATCCGGTCGACGAGCGTGTCCGGCTCGGAGCGGTAGGCGCCGCGCCGGAAGAGCCGCCGCTCGGCCTCGGTCAGCGCGTCGACGCCCCGCTGGAACTCGGCCAGCGCGGTCGTGCGCTGCGCGGCGGTCATGCCCGGGAGGCTGTCGTAGAACTGCTCGGTGGTGGCGTACTTGCCGGTGACCTTGGCGAGGATCTTGCGGCCGATCTCCTTCCACGGCCGGAAGTACTCCACCGCGTTGTCGGTGAAGTTGTCCCACTCCTGGTAGATCTGCCAGGAGACACCGGCGGCCTCCAGACGCTCGGGGTACGTCGTCCAGTCGTAGCCGGCGTGGTTGTAGTCGTAGGCCGCGTTGGTGACGGCGCGGTTGACGCCGTCCGGCTCGTAGCCGGTCTTGCCGGACCACAGGTAGAGGCGGTTGGGGTTGGTCGAGCCGTAGACGGAGCAGAAGTAGGAGTCGCAGATGGTGAAGCGGTCGGCCAGTTCGTACTGGAGCGGGATATCCTGCCGGTCGTAGAAGGCCATGGTGCTCTGCGTCTTGGCGGCGACCCAGTCGTTCCACCAGCCCTTGCCGCGGGCCTGGTTGGCGTCGGAGAAGCCGTGCGCGAGCGATCCCAGGTACTGGATGTCGCTCTCCTTGCGGCCCGCGTCGACCGCCGCCCGGCGCGCGGAGAACGGCAGCACCTTGCCGCCCTGGGAGCGCGGCTGCTCGAAGACACTGTCCCCGCTGGGCAGGCGCAGCGGCGTACGGTCGCCGAAGCCGCGCACGCCCTTGAGCGTTCCGTAGTAGTTGTCGAAGGAACGATTCTCCTGCATCAGGACGATCACATGCTCGATGGCACGCAGGCCGCCCCGGGGCATGGGCGCGGCCATCGCCTGGTGCAGGGACGGGGGCAGGAGGGAGAGCGCGGCACCACCGGAGAGTGCGCCGAGAACCTTGCGGCGGGAAACATCAGACATGCGCGGAAGGCTAGATCGCCAATACCGCACCGCATAACCATGCGCGGCAGGATTTCTCCGACCGTTCAGTCAGCGACATCAGATGTTCGCCTGCCGCACCCGGTCCGGGGGAAGCGGCGGCGCCGGGTCCGGGGCCCCGTGCGGCCGGTCGGGGGCGGAGCCGTGGCCGGGGGCGGGGTCCTGGTCGAGGAGGGGGCGCAGGGCGCCGAGGACCGCGCCGACGCAGACGTCGCGCACCTGCTCACGGGTGCAGGTCTCCTGGGTGAGCCAGTCGACGCACAGGACCCGGACGAAGACCAGCCAGCTCTTCAGGACGCCGGACACGGCCGCGCGGGCGCCCTCGTCCGCGAGCGGGAGCACGGCGAGCAGCCGCGCCCGGAGCGCGTCCAGTTCGTCCGTCATGATCGTCTGGATCACCGGATCGCCCGCGAGGACCCGGTTGGCGGCGAGGACCGCGTTGCGGTTGGCCACGAAGTAGTCGAGGTGGACGTCCATGCCCTGGACGAGCTGTTCCGCCAGGGAGTCGGCGGGGTCGAGCCGCGTCTGCGCGAGCAGCCGGTCCGCCGCCTGCCGGTACACGGCCGCGAACAGGGCGTGCTTGCTGGGGAAATGGCGGTACAGCAGGGCGCGGGAGACACCCGCCTCGGCGGCGACCTGCTCCATCGGCACATCGTCGTACGGGTGCGCGGCGAAGAGCCGCGCGCCGACGGAGAGGAGCTGGGCGCGGCGGGCGTCGGGCGTGAGGCGCTGGCGAGGGGACACGCGCGCAGCTTAGTTGACACACGTCTACTAGTGCACCCACTGTAGGAGCCGCACGCCGACCGGATTCCACCGCGACGACGGGGAGGCCCCGATGGCCAGGACTCTGCGCGTACTCACCCGGCTGATGGGCTGGGCCTGTGTGGCGATCGGCCTGTATCACGTGGCCCTCGGCAACGCGGCGATCCCCGGGGCCGGTTCGGCGGGGGCGACGGTCGACAGCTGGGGCCGGTTCATGGGATCCAGTTTCGTCGGCTACGGACTGGCCTGGCTGTGGGCGGCGCGGCAGCGTCCGATCCCCGCCCAGGCGGTGCGATGGCTGGCCGGTGTGTTCCTGCTGGGCGGCGCGGGCCGACTGCTCTCGCTCGCCGTGGACGGCCGCCCGCACTGGTTCCAGCTCGTCCTGACGGTGCCCGAACTCGGCCTGCCGCCGGTGTTCTTCTGGCTGGCGGCGGCGGAGGAACGCGAACTGAGGGACGCCGCTCCGGCGGGGGCCGAACCGGTGTGAAGCAGCGACGGGGGCCGGAGGGGGCGGCGTACCGCCCCCTCCCCGGAGCAGGGGTGCCGGGACGCCACGATGCCGGGACGCTGGGTGAGCGGGTGAGCAGGTGAGCGGGTGAGCGGGTGAGCGGGACGCCGTGTCGCCTTCTTGGCAGGTCGCCGGTTTCGCCAGGGTATCGCTTCCGGCCCCGGGCTCCGTCGGGCAGACTCGTGGGCAGGCTCCGGACAGGAGGCACCGTCATGCGCATCCCCGGTCTCGCGCACCAGGAGGCGTCGCGCACCTGGACGAACGGCCGCCGGGACTGTTCGCGTTCCTGGACCCGCTGTGCGAGGCGGGCAATCCACAGGTGCTCGGTGCCGACGAACACACGCCCTGGCGCAGGGTGTTGCTCTTGGTGTTCGCCGGACGCGCGGCGCACGAGCGGCACTTCGCGGACTTCACCGAGGAGGCCGTCCTGCTCGCGGACCGCCTCGCCGCACAGCCCGAGGGTGAACCGGCGGAGCTCCAGCAGGAGTTGGCCGCACTGTCGCTCCGGATGATCTGCGGGTTCGCGCTCGGCGGCGCGGACGCCGGTACGGACGCGGCCCGTGTCGTCGCCGCGTTCGAGGAGGTGCTGACCGAGCACCTCGGCCGGCTCTACGGGGTGCCGCGGACCGACCCGCGCCCGGCCGCGCGGGCCGACGAGGCGCTGGGGTGACCCCGGTGGAACGGTTCGTCCTGTGGGCACGGGACGGGATCCGGATGACGGTACGGCCTCGGGGCCGGTGACCGGTCGTCCGCGGGCCGTTCAGGTCGCCGCGGCCTGCGGGGAGCCGGTACGGGTACGGAACGCCGCCGCCACGGAGTCGGTGAGGGTGACCATGGAGCAGGTGTCGGCCAGCCACTGGACGGCCATCGCGTGGTGGGCGGCGGTGCGGTCGGCCACGGCGTCGGCGACGACCACGGGGCGCAGATCCTGCATCCAGGCGTCGGCCGCGGTGAGCAGGACGTCCGTGCGTGCCGTCGCGCCGACGACCACCAACTGGTCGCGTCCCAGCTCCTTCAGGCGCGACCGCAGCCGGGTCCCGGCGAACGCGCTGTAGCGCTTGGCGGTCAGGACCGTGTCGCCGGTCTGCGGCTGGAGCACCTCGACGACCGCGCGCGCCTCCGCCTCGGCGAACTCTTCCTCCGGCGGGACCGGATCCGGCCGGGCGGCGACCCGTACGCCTTTCCCGGCCACCTGTCTGCCGGGCGCCGCGGTCACATAGAGGACGGGCACTCCGCCGGAGCGCGCGCAGTGCACCAATCTGCCTATGTTGGCGACGAGTTCACCGACCGGCGCGGTGTCGCGCAGGGCGCGCAGGACGGGCTTCTGCATGTGCTCCACGAGGAGCGCCGAGCGGTGCGGATCGATGGTCCAGCAGGGGCTGTCGTCCGGCACCGGCACCGCGTCGGGCATGCGGTACGGGACGACACTCGACGACGTCATGTCTCGGCCTTTCGGCTCAGGCCGGCATCCGGCCGGTGTGGGAGATGCGGCGCGAGGCCGCGAGCAGGGCGTGGATCTGGGTCCCGACGTGGTCGATGTGCCGTACCGGGGTCCGGAACGGCACACGGGCGTCGCGGTGGGTGCGCCGGTACTCCAGCCGCAAGGTCAGGCCGTAGCGGTCGACGGCCAGCGGGAGCACCCGCCGCACACCGCCCTCGGGGCGCGGGCGGACGAGCCGCAGCAGGCGGGGCACCAAGTCGGCGTGCTCGTCGACGAGATGGGTCAGCATGCCCGCCTCGCACATCGCCAGCGGGTCGAGTTCGGTCGTCTCCAGCTCCGGGAGCGTCACGTACGAGCGTCCGGCGGCGTCCTCCAGGACGGCCTGCCCGAACTCCATGCAGGTGCTCTCGGTGGCTTCGGCGTCATACGGGGCGCCCAGCACTCCGGTCAGCGTGACCCGGGCGCGCAGCCGGTCCCGCACGGGCGTGGGGGCGATGTCGGTGAGTTCGAGCCGGACCGGGACCCGCGTGCCGGTCGAGGCGCCGCCGCTCTCGCACGGGGCGTGGAGGTGGAAGTGCCCCATGGCGCCGAGGCCGTCCAGCCGGCGCACCTCGTGGCCGCGTCCGTCGCTGACCACGGTCATCGAGTGGGCGGCGGCCAGGATCGAGCGTACGCGCTCGGCGGCTGACGGCGCGCCGGCACGGCTGAGGAAGTGACGCATCCGGAGTCCTCCGCAACGAATAACTTAGGTTTGCCTAACCTAACCTACCGCACCTTGATCCCGAGGACCAGCGGCATCCCGTACCGGGGCGGCCCGAGGGGCGCGCGACCTCCCCACGCTTGACATGCGCGAGACAATGCGACGAGCGAAGCGGCACAGCCCGGCACCCCGGCACGGAGAACGAGAAGGCCGCAAAGACCACAGAGACCGCGGAGAACACGGAGAAGAGGCGGACATGACCCTGTTCGGAAGAAGGCGAACGGCGGCGGGACTGTCGCTCGCCGCCACCCTGCTCACCGCGGCACCCGCGGCTGCCACCGGAACCACCGCACCCGCCCCGGCGGCAGCCACCGCCGGTACGGCAGCGGCCGTCTGCGACCTCTACTGCGACGCGCGCGACCCCTCCGCCGCCACGTCGGAACGCGTCCCGGTGAGCAGCTCGCTCTACGGCCGCAGCATCCGTCTCCATCTCTCCGACAACGATGTCATGGGCTGGGCCTCGATCGACACGGGCGATCCCGGTGACGAGGTCTGGCTCGACCGCAGCTTCGACGGCGGCAGGTCATGGTCCTCCGGAAGCAAGCTCGGCGACACCCGGACACCGGACGGGGCACGTGGCTGGCGGACCCTGATGTACAACGTCGACGACTGGAACACCGCCGGGGTCGGGGCGCTGCGCGCCTGCGGCAAGGCCGGTGACCGGGCGGAGATCGCCTGCACGGCCTGGGCCCGGGTGGACCGCAACGCCTGGAGCCGGGGGACCGCGGCGGCGACGGCGCTGATGATGTCCTACGACCGCGGCACCGGGCTCTTCGGCGGCAACGGCTGGTGGACCGCCGCTAACGCGCTCACCGCCGTCATCGACAACGCCCGGGTCAGCGGTATGCCCAGCTACAAGTACGCCATCGCCACCACCTACGACAAGAACCTCCGTGCCCAGGGCGGCGACTTCACCAACGACTATCTGGACGACACCGGTTGGTGGGGGCTCGCCTGGGTCGCGGCGTACGACGCGACCGGTGACGGCCGCTACCTCGCCACCGCGCGCGCCGACGCGGACCACATGAACGCCTCCTGGTCGGGCGTGTGCGGGGGCGGGGTCCTGTGGAACAGGACCAAGACCTACAAGAACGCCATCACCAACGAGCTGTTCCTCCAGCTCAACGCGGCGCTCCACAACCGGATCCCCGGGGACACCGCCTATCTGGAGCGCGCGCAGCGGGAGTGGTCCTGGTTCCGGCAGAGCGGGATGATCAACAAGGACCACCTGATCAACGACGGTCTCACCGACGCGTGCGCCAACAACGGGCAGACCACGTGGACCTACAACCAGGGCGTCGTCCTCGGCGGCCTCACCGAGCTGTTCCGGGCGACCGGCGACAGCGGTCTGCTGAGCACGGCCCGTGAACTCGCCGATGCCTCCACCTCCCGGCTGGAGACCGACGGCGTCCTGCGCGAGCCCGGTGAGTCCGACGGCTGCACCGGCGACGGCCCGTCGTTCAAGGGCGCCTACGTCCGCGGACTCGGCAGGCTGGACGCCCAGTTGACCGACCACCCCTACGCCGCGACGCTCGACCGGTGGGCGGACGCGGCGTACGCCAAGGACCGCAACTCCCTCGACCAGTACGGCCCGCACTGGAACGGCGGGGCGGGCACCACCGACTACGGGTGCCAGCAGAGCGTCCTCGATCTGCTCAACGCCGCGGGGCAGTAGGCGCGCACCGGCGGTGCCCGGGAAGGCGGATGCCCGGGAAGGCGAGTGCCCGGACCGGGCATGCCGATCACCGCGCGGCGTACGCGTCCATGAACATGTCCAGCAGTCCGTCGACCGCGCTCTCGTCGACCGGCAGCGGCGTCAGCAGGTGGCGGTAGTACAGCGCCCCGCACAGCACCTCGGCGGCGAACGTCAGATCCGCGTCCGCGCGCAGTTCGCCGTCGCGCTGGGCGCGAGTGATCCGCTCCAGGGTGCGCTGTTCGGCGGTGCGCAGGAACCGCTCGTACAGCGTCGCCCGCAGCGCGGGGTCGGACTGGGCCTCGGCGATGACCGCGCGGTAGACCTGTCCGATCGGCGGATCGGCGAGGGCGGCGGTGGAGCGCAGGAACTGTTCGCGCAGGTCGGAGCGGATCTCACCGGTGTCGCCGTAGTCCAGGTCCGTCATCCAGGCGCGGTGGAGCGCGTCGAGGAGCAGCGCCGCCTTGCCCGGCCAGCGGCGGTAGACCGTGTGCTTGCCGACCCCGGCCCGGCGGGCGATGGCCTCGATGCTCAGGCCCGCGTACCCGACCTCCGCGGCCAGGTCGAGCGTCACCTGGAGCAGCGCTTCGGTGCGGGCGGCGCCCCGGCGCCGGGGGGCCGGGGGTTCGGTCGCCATGGGTCCGAACTCTAACGGCACGCGCCATGCCGTTGACAGGCCCGCGTCCGAGGCCACAGGATGGCGGTTCGATCGGCACGCCCCGTGCCGATCCGATCGATCTGACCGATCCGGGCGGGCTGACCGTTCCGAGCGCACCGGCCCGCAACCGGTCCGAGACCGACAGGGGACCTCTCCGCATGCCCGTACCCGCCGACCCGACGATTCTCCACCCGATGCCGGGACAGCCGCGGGTGGTGCTACTCAAGCCGCTGGTGAAGTCCCCGCTGATCGAGGTCGGGGAGTATTCCTACTACGACGACCCGGACGACGCCACCGCGTTCGAGACGCGCAACGTGCTCTACCACTACGGGCCGGAGAAGCTGGTCATCGGCAGGTTCTGCGCGCTGGGCACGGGGGTGCGGTTCCTCATGAACGGCGCCAACCACCGCATGGACGGCCCCTCGACCTTCCCCTTCCCCACCATGGGCGGCTCCTGGGCGGACCACTTCGACCTGCTCACCGGCCTGCCCGCACGGGGGGACACCGTCGTCGGCAACGACGTCTGGTTCGGCCACGGCGCCACCGTGCTGCCCGGTGTGCGGATCGGGCACGGCGCGATCGTCGCCGCCGGCGCGGTGGTCACCGCCGACGTCCCGGACTACGGCATCGTCGGCGGCAACCCGGCCCGTCTCATCCGCACCCGCTACGACGACCGCGACGTCGCCCGGCTGCTGGCGGTGGCCTGGTGGGACTGGCCCGCCGAGCACATCACCGCGCAGGTGCGGACGATCATGTCGGGCAGCATCGACGAGCTGGAGGCCGCCGCACCGCGCCAGTGACCTGTGCGGCGATGCGGCGGTGCGGCGGGGGCTCGCCGGAGTGGGAGCGAGCCCCCCCCCCGGTGAATCCGGCCGGGGGGCCGAGGTCAGCCGGTGCCCGGTGCGGGGGCGAACGGCCCGTCCAGAGCCGCCCATTGCAGGAGCATGATGGTCTTGGCGTCGGCGATCCGCCCGTCGCGGGTCATGGCGAGCGCTTCGGTGAAGGGCAGTTCGAGGACTTCGATGTCCTCGCCCTCCGCCTCCACGCCGCCGCCCGTCCCGGTGCGGTCGGCCGGGGTGTAGGGAGCCGCGAAGAAGTGGAGGCGTTCGGTGACGGAGCCCGGACTCATGTAGGCGTCGAGGACATGGGTGAGCGGGCCGAGGGCGACGCCGAGTTCCTCGGCGGCCTCACGCCGTACGGCGGTGAGCGGATCGTCCGCGTCGAGCAGTCCCGCGGCCGCTTCGACGAGCACGCCGTCCGGATGGCCGTTGACGTAGGCCGGGTAGCGGAACTGGCGGACGAGCAGGACCCGGCCGCGTGCGGTGTCGTACGGCAGGACGACGGCGCCGTTGCCGCGGTCGTAGGTCTCGCGCGTCTGGGTCTCCCAACGCCCGTCGCGGCGGCGGTAGTCGAAGGTGGTGCGCCGTAGGACGTGCCAGCCCTGCGAGGTGAGTTCGACGTCGCGGACCACGACGCCGGGGTTGCGGTCCAGGTCGCGTCCGGCCCGGTCCAGACCGGTGCGGCCGCGGTGGTCGGGCATGTCGACGCCGGGGCGGGGCACGGGGAGCGGAAGGTGCGTCGCTTGGTCGGTCATGACGCGCTACAGTACATGCAGAAACGTGCATGAACAGGAGAGAACGCGAATGCTGGCTGCCGAACGACGCGACCATCTGCTCGGTCTGCTCGCCCGCGAGGGCAAGATCGTCGCCAAGGACGTCGCGGCGGGGCTGGGGATCTCCGAGGACAGCGTGCGGCGCGATCTGCGCGACCTCGCGGCCGAGGGGCTGTGCCAGCGGGTCTACGGCGGCGCGCTGCCGGTCTCCCCGGCGGTGGCCGACTACGCCGCCCGCCAGTCGGTGACCCCGGACGGCAAGCGGAAGGTGGCCTCGGTCGCCGCCGCCCTGGTGCCGCCGGGCGGCGCGCTGATCCTCGACGGCGGCACCACCGCTCTCGCCGTCGCCCGCGCGCTCCCCCGGGATCTCGCCTGCACCGTGATCACCCACAGTCCGACCATCGCCGCGGCTCTGCTCGACCATCCGCAGGCGGAGCTGTTCCTGCTCGGCGGGCGCGTCTTCAAGCACTCGGCGGTCGCCTGCGGCGCCGCCGCGGTCGAGGCCGCGCAGAACGTCTCCGCCGACCTCTGCCTGCTCGGCGTCACCGGCGTGCATCCCGAGGCGGGGCTGACCACCGGCGACGCCGAGGAGGCGGCGATGAAGCGCGCCCTCGCCGCACGGGCCGCCGAGACCTACGTCCTCGCGTCCTCCGAGAAGATCGGCACGGCCTCGCGGTTCCGCGTGCTGCCCTGGACCGCGATCACCGGCCTGATCACCGACGCCGACCCCCACGACACGGTCCTCTCCCGGCTCAGGACGCTCGGCGTGGACATCACGACGACCGGCTGACCCCGCGCACCGGACACACGACCGGCTACGCTCCGCCCCGTGAGCGGACCTGTGCTGGTGATCGAGTCGGCGGTACCCCTTTCCCGTACGACGCTCCGGCGCGTCCGCGAGCTGCTGGCACGCACCTCGGCCGCCTTCGAGGAGCAGCGGACCGGCGAGTACGCCGTGTCCGTACGCGCGCGGGATCTCGGGGCCCCGGACACCGGGGACGCCGACGGCGGCCGCCCCCTGCTGGTCTCCGCCCTCGGGCCCGGCATCGGCGACGAGGATCTCTTCGCGGCCGAACACGCCGACGAGGCGGAGCTGCCTCCTTCCTGCGAACCTGGGCCCGGCGGCCCGGTTTCCGGCTCCTGAAGTAGCCCGACCGGGACCCGGCCGCGCCGAACTCCGGTGGGGCGTCGGCCCGCCGCCCCCGGCCGTGCGACCGGGGGCGGCGGGACACCGGGCGGAGGCGGGTCAACCTTCCCCGGCTCCGCACCGTCGATCACTGTGGGACCCGGCGGGGCGGCCGACGGCAGGCTCGCCGGATCCGCACGCGTCGAACCACGCGTCGGACACGGGGGAACAAATGCTGCGGATACATTTCACGGAAGCCGACTACGCGGCCGTCCGGCTGCGTGAGGGCCCGGATGCCATGTGGGAGACCCTGCTGAGTCTCCATGCCCTGCAACAGCCTGACGAGGCCGTGGAGTTCGGGCGCTGGCGGGCGGAGGTGGCCAGGGAGCTGGATCCGGTGGCCGCCGACAGCCTCTTCCCGCTCGCGCCGCCGGTCGGCTACTCGCCGGACTTCCTCACCCCGGCCGGGGCAGAGGGCTTCGGACCCGGTCTGGAACGGGTGCTGGCGACACCGGTCCGGCGCATGGTGCGCGAACTCGGCCGGCTCCGTCCCGCGCGGGCGTCGGCATCGTACGTACGCGGTCTCGCCGCCGCCGAGTCCAAGCCGCTCCTGCGGCTGCGGGACGCGCTGCACCACTACCACACGACGGCTCTCGCCCCCTACTGGCCGCACATCCGGCAGAGCGTCGGGGCCGAGGCCGCGCTGCGGCTGCGGG
This sequence comes from Streptomyces sp. PsTaAH-124, assembly GCF_000373685.1. Classification (NCBI taxonomy): domain Bacteria; kingdom Bacillati; phylum Actinomycetota; class Actinomycetes; order Kitasatosporales; family Streptomycetaceae; genus Streptomyces; species Streptomyces sp. PsTaAH-124. Next base: position 59,578 of record NZ_KB892159.1, read on the forward strand.
TGCGCGAGGAGCGCGGGGTGCGGGAGCTGCTGCGGGGCGTCCACCCGGCCGTCCGGTTGCAGGGGGACGTCCTGCGGGTGCCGTATCCCGGCCCGGACCGCGAGGTCCGCCTCGGCGGCCGGGGGCTGCTGCTGGTCCCGTCCTTCTTCTGCCGCAACCGCCCCATCTGCCTGCGCGACCCGGAGCTGCCCCCGGTCCTCGTCCACCCCTTCGCCCGCGAGGCGGAGTGGCGTACGCCCACGCGCGGCGGCGGCGGCCTGCCCACCCGCGCCCAACTCGCCGCGCTCACCGCCCTGCTGGGGCGCACCCGTACTCGTGCCCTCGCGGAGATCGGCGCCGGGTGCACCACGGGCGAGCTGGCCCGGCGGCTGCGCATCTCCGCGGCGGCCGCCAGCGAGCAGGCCACCGCGCTGCGCCGGGCGGGCCTGGTGTCGACCGTGCGCAGCGGGCGCACCGCCCAGCACGCCCTGACGGTCCTCGGCGCGGATCTGCTGCACCAGCGGCACCGGCCGCCCCACCCGCACGACCCTTCGGCCACAGCCGAAACATAGGAAAGCCGGTTGAGCGTCCGCCGCCGTACCGGGACAGTGACCCCGGGGCTGCTCCTGACGAGACGGGACAGCGTGTCGTACGGGGGGTTCCATGCGCGCGAGCGTCATACGCGTCGGCCGGGTCTGGGCGGCGGTGCTCGCCGTGCTGGCCTCACTGTTCGTCGCCGGGGCGGGGCAGGCGGCGGCGGACGATCTGCCGCCGCTGCCGCTGGGCAGCGACTGCAACCTGGCCGGTGAGACCAAGACCGGTCCCGGCACCATGGACTTCAGACCGACCGCCCTGCAACCGACGCGTATCGAGGCGCCCGGCGGCACGGCCAAGACGAGCACGACGGGCACCCGCACCGAGAGCATGACGACCACGGCCACGATCAGCGTGAGCGCCAAGCTCTCGGTCGCGGAGGTCGAGGCGTCCGCCTCGACCGGGCACACGGCCCAGCAGAGCCTCACCTACGGGACCGAGGTCCAGCAGAACGTCTCCGTGCGGCCGGGGCAGTACGCCTTGGTCTCGTTCGGCGTCTACTCCTGGAAGACCACGTACGCACGGACGTACACGATCCCCGGGTGCAACAAGGACGCCAGTGCCCTCCCCTGGTTCGCGGACTACTCCTACATGTGGGTCCCGATGTACGCCGGCTGGAAGATCGAGTACTTCCCGCCGAACGGTTCGGGCAGCAGCGGCGGCAACCCGCCCGGTCCGGTCACCGTGCCGACCAAGCCCCAGCTGGTGACGTCGGTGTACGGGCTGCCCGACGGCACCGTGCTCAACACCAACGACACCCACCGCGTCTACAAGATGGCCGGCGGCGCCCCGATCTGGCAGTCCACCTGCGACGGCGGGCTGTGCCCCGACGCCAGGCCCACCACGCAGGCGGTCATCGACGCCGGTCCCGCGGCGCCGTCGGACGGTGCCACCGTGCAGGACCAGCAAGGGCAGATCTTCAGGTTCGTCGGCGGCGCACCCATCCACATGGCCACCTGCGACGGCAGCGGCTGCGGCACCCCCGTCAAGGTCTCCACCTGGAGCGTGGCCGCACTCGACCACATGCGGCCCGTACCGGCCGACGGCGCCACCGCCCAGGACCAGCAGGGACAGATCTTCAAGTTCGCCGGCGGCGCACCCATCCACATGGCCACCTGCGACGGCAGCGGCTGCGGCAGCCCGGTCAAGGTGTCCACCTGGAGCATCGCCACGCTGGAGCACATGCGGCCGTATCCCATGGACGGCGCCACCGTGCAGGACCAGCAGGGGCAGATCTTCAAGTTCGCCGGCGGCGCACCGATCCACATGGCCACGTGTGACGGCAGCGGCTGCGGCAGCCCGGTCAAGGTGTCCACCTGGAGTGTGGCGACGCTGGACCACATGAACCCGGCGCCGGTGGACGGTTCCACCGTGCAGGACCAGCAAGGACAGATCTTCAAGTTCGCCGGCGGCGCACCCATCCATATGGCTACGTGTGACGGCAGCGGCTGCGGCACCCCCGTGAAGGTGTCCACCTGGAGCATCGCCGCGCTGGAGCACATGCGGCCGTATCCCATGGACGGGACGACGATCCGGGACCAGCAGGGGCAGATCTTCAAGTTCGTCGGCGGCGCGCCGGTCCACATGGCCACCTGCGACCCGGGCTGCGGTGCTCCGGTCCCGGTGTCCACCTGGAGCGTCTCCCATCTGGACCACATGCTGGCGGTGCCGATGGACGGGTCGACCGTGTCCACCGAGAACGGGACCGTCTACAAGTTCGCCGCCGGGTACCCGTTCCGGCTGTCGGGCTGCTCCTCGGACTGCGGCTTCCCGGTGCCGGTCACCCAGTGGAGCGTGGACCACCGCGAGCACATGGCCGACAGGCCGGTGGACGGCATCAGCCTCGTCGCGGCGGACACCGGCACGCTCTACCGGACCAGCGGCGGGTTCACCGACCCGGTGGGACCGTGCCCGCAGACCAGCGGCTGCCAGTGGGCGCCGCGTGTCGACCAGTCCTCGGTGGAGTTCCTCACCGACCCCAGCGCCAACCACGGCCCGCTGTACGGCCAGCTCACCCGGTACGTCAACGGCAGCGGCGACCACTACAGCGCCACCGGTTCCGTACCGCCCGGCTACCGCGCGGAGGGTCCGCTCGGCCAGCTCGACCTGGTGCAGGAGCCGGGCACCCACCCGCTGTACGCCTGCCAGAACGGCGCGGAGGAGTTCAGCTCGGTCCGGGACGACTGCGAGGGCTCGCCCCGCATCGCCCTGCTCGGCCACCTCTACGACTCCCCCGCCCCCGACGGGCCGCCGATGCTCGCGGTGTACCGCTGCAAGGACGGCACCGCCGGGGAGCACTTCGACTCCACCGACCCGAAGTGCGAGGGCAAGGTCCAGGAGAGCCTGCTCGGCTACACCATCGGCTACGGGGCGCTGACCCGGTACGTGCACCAGGGCGCGCCCAGCGACCACTGGACCACCACCCGGGCGGCCGGGGCCGGTTACCGGCCCGAGATCGCCATGGGCATGGTGTCCCTGGTCGGCGGCCCCGGCACCCGCGCCCTGTACAGCTGCCGCAGCGGGAGCGACGAGTTCACCTCGCTCCAGGCCGACTGCGAGGGCGCGACGAAGCTCGCCGGGATCGGCTGGGCCTGGGAGGCGCCGGTCGCGGGTGTGCCGAGCCTGCCGCTGTACCGCTGCCGGATCGCGGGCGGCGAGCACTTCGTCTCGCACGACGCGAAGTGCGAGGGCATGCAGCAGGAGACACTGCTCGGCTACGTGGTGGCGCGGGCCGCCGTGACCCGCAGCATCCGGGGCACCGACCACGCCGAGGGCACGGCGGGCCTGTCCGCCGGATACCGGGCGGAGGCCGTGCACGGATACCTCTCCCTGGTCGCCGAGCCGGGCACCGAGGCGCTGTACCAGTGCCGAGCGGGCGGGGACGACTTCACCTCGCTGGACTCCGGGTGCGAGGGCCAGACCGTGCAGGGCACCCTGGGCTACGTCTGGAGCGAGCCGCCCGCCGGGCGGCCCAGCACACCGGTCTACCGCTGCAACACCGGCGGCGGGGACCACTTCGACTCGGTGCGCGAGGACTGCGAGGGACAGCACAGCGAAGGGCTCCAGGGCTATCTGCTGACCACGCCCTGACCCGGCCCTCCGTCGGCCCTCCGCCGGCCACTCCCCAGCCGGGGGATCCGCACCTTCACTGCACCTGTCCGACACCGACCGGCCGTCGTACGGCAAGGAGACCGCGATGAGACGTGGGGCACACGCCCGGTGGACCTGGCCGGCCGTCCTGTGCGCGCTCGTCCTGCTGCTCGCCCCGGGCAGCGGGACGGCCGCGGCCGAGCCGCACTCCCCTGTGGCGCCGCTCGCGTACCCCGAGCGCGGCGACTACCGGATCAAGGCCGTCCAGCCCGACGACTGGCCGGACAAGAGCGAGATCGCGGGCAACAAGACCGGCGGCGTCGCCATGAACCTGGTGTGGGCGCAGTGGCAGCCCACCGTGCAGTCCCCGCCGTGCTCCACCGGCCAACAGCAGTACGACGGCCAGTGCTTCACCGTGCCCGCGCGCCTGGACGACGACATCCGCGACTGGACCGAGCGCGGTCTCGTCGTCACCGGCGTCGTCTACGGGACACCGGCCTGGGCCCGGACCGGCAGGACGTGCGTGCCCTCCGCACCGGGCATGGAGATCTTCTGCGCCCCGGACCGCGCGAGCGACTACGCCCGTTTCGCGGGCATGCTCGCCCAGCGGTACGACGGCCTGCACGGTCACGGCCGGGTCGCCGACTTCGTCGTCGGCAACGAGGTCAACACCAACACCTGGTTCAACATCGGCTGCGGCCACGGCACTCCGTGCGACACCACCGCGTGGCTCGACGAGATCGCCGCCCTCTACGACACGGCCTACGACCGCATCGGCGCCGAACAGCCCACCGCCCGCGCCTATCTGTCGCTCGACCACTCCTTCGGCAGCGCGCTGGACGCCCCCGCTGCGGCGGAGCCCGTCCTGTCCGGCATGACCGTGCTGCGCGGCCTGGCCGCCCGCGCCGGAACCCGCCACTGGCGGGTGGCCATGCACCCCTACCCGCGTGACCTGCGCAGTCCCGTGTTCGGCCCCGATGACACGCCGTACGTGACCTATGGCACGCTCGGTCATCTCGTGGGCTGGCTGCGCCAGAACTTCCCGGCGGACACCGAGGCATGGTCGGACGTGCAGCTGACCGAGAGCGGCATCACCTCGGCGGGATCCTCCTCGCCGGAGCGGCAGGCGCAGGCCGTGTGCGACTCCTTCCGGGACGTGCTCGGCACGCCCGGCATCACCAACTACGTCTACCACCGCATGCTCGACAACCCCACCGAGACCGCGGCCGGGCTCGCCCTCGGGCTGCGCGCCCCCGACGGCAGCGCGAAGCCCGCGTGGCGGACCTGGGCCCTGGCCAACCGCGCCGACCTGACACCCGCCCAGTTGTCCTGCGGTTTCGAGGATCTGCCGTACACCCGCCTGGTCCGCGCCCACTCCCCGACCCGCGGCCACTGGGCCTCCACCCGCGGGCTGCCCGCCGGGTTCACCGCCGAGAACGCCTGGCGGCTGCTGCGCCACGAGGCGTCCGGCACCCGTCCGCTGTTCGAATGCCGGGTCGGCGGGCACAACATGGTCAGTACGGAGGCCGGCTGCGAGGGCCAGGAGCCGCTCGGCCCGCTCGGCTACGCGGGTACGGCGCCCGCGCCGGGCACCGTCGCCCTCTACCGGTGCCGGGTCCCGTCCACCGGCGACCACTTCGTCTCCGAACAGTCCACCTGTGAGGGCCAGTTGACCGAGGGCCTGCTCGGCTACGCCTGGCGGACCTGAGCCGGGAGCCGGGCGGGCCTGAGCCGGGCGGGCCGGACGCGGGCTGCCGCGCGCCGCTCCCCGGCTCGCTGACGTACCGTCAGGGCCGCGGGGTCAGCACCTTCGGCCAGTCCAGGCCGCGTACCTTGGCGTCGAGGCCGCCGTCGCAGTACATCAACGTGCCCACGCAGTAACCCGACTTGGCGGAGAGCAGGAAGAGCACCAGTTCGGCGACCTCTTCCGGGCGGCCCGCCCGGGCGGCCGGGACGGATGCGAGGAACGCCTCGATACCGGCGGCGATCCGCGGGTCCTTGCGGCCCGCCCGGGTCATGGGGGTGTCGATGAAGCCGGGTGCGATGGCGTTGAGGCGGATGCCGTCCGCGATGTGGTCGGCGGCGCGGGTGCGCGTGTAGTACGCGATGGCCGCCTTGGTGGCCGGGTAGGTGAGGACACCGCCGTCGTCGGGCAGCTCGTCGGCGAGGGTCCGGGCGGCGTCCTCGTCCCCCGCCAGGCAGGCCGCGGCGAGTTCGGGGCTCCAGCCGGGCTGCGTGGTCATGGAGTTGGAGGAGGCGAGCACCACGGAGGACTGGCCCGCGGCGGCCAGGGCCGGGCGCAGCCCCTCCAACAGGCCGATGGCACCGAAGTAGTTGACGGAGACCAGCAGGCTCGCGGGGCGCCCGGCGCCACCGGAGATCCCGGCGAACGGCACGAAGCCGTCGAGCCGTCCGTCCGCGAGGCGGGTGACCTCGGCCGCCGCGGCGGCCCGGCCCTCCGGGGTGCCGAGGTCTGCCTCCACATCGGTGCCGCGCAGGTCGACGCCGATGACCCGGTGCCCCTGCTCGGTGAGCCGGGCTGCGATGGAGGCGCCCATACCGGAGGCGGCTCCGGTGACGGCGATGGTTCCCATGAGGTCGTTCTCCAGGTGGTTCAGGTCGTTCAGGTCGTTGGACCGGGGCCGTGCTCAGGGGGCGTACGGCTCAGCGGAGTTTCACGGATCCGCCGTCGGCCATCACGGTCTGCCCGGTCATGTACCGGGAGTCGTCCCCGGCGAGGAAGCCGACGACGGGGGCGACGTCCCGGTCGGGATCGCCGAAGCGGCCCAGCGGCACCGCGGCGGCGGACCGGGCGTACTGCTCGGGGTGGGCCTCGGCCCACTGGGCCACCCCGGCCGTCAGCGCCATCGGGCAGACCACGTTGACCCGGATGCCGTACGGCGCCCATTCGTTGGCGGCCACCCGGCTCAGTCCGCGGATCGCCTCCTTGGCCGCCGCGTACGACGCCTGGTTGGGTTGGCCGTTGAGTCCGGCGCCGGAACCGAAGTTGACGACGGAGGCGTGGGCGGACTTCTTCAGCTCCGGCAGGGCGGCGAGCATGAAGTTGCGGGTGGCGTACAGGCCGGTGTCCATCGCGAGGTCCCAGTCGTCGTCCGTCTGCTCCTCGAAGGGCTTCTGGCGCGACACGCTCGCGTTGTTGACCAGGACGTCCAGCGCGCCGAAGCGTTCGACGGCGGTGGCCACGGCCGTGTCGGCGACCCTCCGGTCGGACACGTCGCCCCGCAGGAAGACCACGGCGTCGCCCAGTTCCTGCGCGACCGCCCGCCCGGCCTCCTCCTGGAGGTCGACGACTACGACCCGGGCGCCGCGCGCGGCGAGCAGTCGCGTGACGGCGCCGCCGATACCGGACGCGCCTCCGGTGACGATGGCCGACCTGCCCAGGAGAGCGGGAGAAGTCATGGTGCGGTTCCTTTCAGGGGTGCGGGCGGTGCTCAGCCGGGGAGCTGGGCCCGGCGGCCGGGGGCGGCGGACGACTGCATGGTCATCCCGCCGTCGACGACGAGGAGTTGGCCGGTGAGGTAGCGGGACTCGTCGGAGGCGAGGAACACCATGGTGTGGCCGATGTCCTCGGGGGATCCGAGGTAGGGCAGCGCGTTACCGTTCCTGAGGCTCTCGATGACGCTGTCGGGGAGGTTGTTCTCCAGGGCGGGGGTCATGACCGCGCCGGGGGCGATGGCGTTGCAGCGCACGTTCTGCGGGCCGTACTGCACGGCGATGGACTTGGTGATGCTGACCACGGCCGCCTTGACCGCACCGTAGGACGTCTGGAGGACGTCGCCGACCAGGGCGGCGACGGAGGCGGTGTTGATGACCGAGCCGCCGCCCGCGCGGATCATGTGCGGGATCGCGTACCGGGCGCCGAGCAGCGTGCTGGTCACGTTGCGGGCGACGGCCCGGTGGAACTCCTCCATGTCCATGCGCAGCAGGTCCAGATCGGTGCGCGGGTTGGTGCCGCCCACGTGGTTGCAGAGCACGTGGAGGGCGCCGAACTCCTTGACGGTCGCGGCGGTCATGTCCGCGATCGAGCCCTCTTCGGTGACGTCCACCGTGACGGGCAGCGCCCGGCCGCCGGCCTGCTCGACGAGCGCGGCGCTCTCCTCGGCGGCCGCGGTGTCGAAGTCGGCGACCACGACCCGTGCGCCCTCCCGGCCCATGAGCTGTGCGGCGGCACGGCCGATGCCGCTGCCCGCGCCGGTGATGACCGCGACCTTGTCCTGGAGACGTTCCATGGGGTTACTTCCTTTGCTGTGCGGGGAGTTGCAGCGGGTCAGCGGGGAGCGCCGACGGCCGGGGCCGGGGCGGTGTCCTGCCCTGCGGCGGGGCGGTGGGCCCGGGGGATGAGGAGGGTGAGACCGATGCCGGCGACCGCGGCGAGCATCGCCACGACGTACGTCATGCGGAAGCCGTGCTCGGACGGCACGGAGACCGGGCCGACGCGCGTGGTCATGGCGGCGAGCATCGCGGCCATCACCGCGCTCGACGAGGACGTGCCGACCGAGCGCATCAGGGAGTTGAGGCCGTTGGCGGACGCGGTCTCGGTCACGGGGACGGCGCCCATGATCAGCGCCGGGCTGGCCGCGTAGGCGATGCCCACGCCCGCGCTGACGATCATCGACATGACGACGATCTGCCAGACCTCCGCCATGAGGCCGAGGCCGACGCCGTAGCCGAGACCGATCACGCACAGGCCGGTCAGCAGCGTCACACGGGCGCCGTGGCGGGCGGTGATCCGGGCCGAGAGCGGGGCGAAGGCCATCATGACCAGGCCGCTGGGCGCCAGCGCCAGACCGGCCGCGAGCACGGACTGGCCCAGGCCGTAGCCGGTGGCGGAGGGCGACTGGAGCAGTTGCGGCAGGACCAGCGACGTCGCGTACATGGCGAAGCCGACCATGAGGGAGGCCAGGTTGGTGAAGAGCACCGGGCGGCGGGCGGCGACCCGCAGATCGACCAGCGGCTGCGCCACGCGCAGCTCGTAGACGCCCCAGAGCAGCAGGACCGCCGCACCGCCGGCCAGCAGGCCGAGGACGGATCCGCTGGTCCAGCCCCAGGTGCCGCCCTTGGTGGCGGCCAGCAGCAGGCACACCAGACCGGTGGCGAGTCCGATCGCGCCCGGGACGTCGAAGCGGCCCGGGGACTGGTTCGGCGACTCCCTCAGCAGCAGCGCCACGAGTGCGAGGCAGAGCACCCCGAGTGCGGCCGCGACCCAGAACAGGACGTGCCAGTCGGCGTACTGGACGATGGCGGCCGACACCGGCAGGCCGACGGCGCCGCCGACCCCGAGGGCGGCGCTGACCAGGGCGATCGAGCCGCCGACCCGGTCGGCGGGCAGGATGTCCCGCAGGAAGCTGATGCCGACCGGTATGACGCCGGTGGCCAGGCCCTGGAGCGCCCGTCCCGTGACCACCGGGACCAGGCTGTCGGACACGGCGCACAGCACGGATCCGACGACGACCAGGACCAGGCTCGCGATGATGATCCTGCGTTTGCCGTACATGTCGCCGAGGCGCCCGGCGATCGGGGTGACCACGGCCGCGGCCAGGAGCGTGGCGGTGACCGCCCAGGAGGCGTCGGAGGCGCCGGTGTGCAGCAGCTCGGGCAGCCTCGGGATGATCGGCACGATGAAGGTCTGCATCAGCGAGATCACGACGCAGCTCAGGGTGATCACGGCGGTGACCGCGCCTGCCCCCGCGGAGCGGACGGTGGTGATGGGCACGAGGCACTTCCTTGGCTGAGAAGGGGCTCACGGACGGTGTGGGCAGCGGCGCGGAACGCCATCACCTGAGGGATGCGGTGGTTCCGGGGCCCGCGCGACGCCCGCGGCACACCAGGAGCCCGCCGGGCCTTGTGTATGTTACATACACACCATGGCCGGTGCAATGACCGCACGGACCACGGGCCACGGGCCACAGACCGCAGGCCACAGACCACGAGCCAAGGGCCGGGGAAGGGACTGCCGCGGCGGGTGGACACGGCAGGGGACACTGGTGGGGCGGAACCAGAGAAAGGGAACACGGCACACATGACGGAGCCGAACGAGCAGGAGCGCCGCCTGGGCGACCTGGAACGGGAACTGACCCTGTTGTCCCGGCATTTCATCGCCTCGCGTGGCCCACGCATCGGCCAGAGCCTCGACCGCTCGGCCTACGTTCTGCTCACACGACTGGAGACGGGCGAACCGCTCACGCTCAAGGAGCTGGCACACACCTTCCAGGCCGATGTGTCCACCATCAACCGGCAGATGAGCGCCATGCTGCGGCACGGCCTCGTCGAGCGCATCGAGGCCACGGCCAAGGGGGGCGCGCGCACGTTCCGCCCGACCCCGCTCGGCCTGGAGCGGCTGGCGGCGGACCGGGCGATCAGCCGGGCCGGGGCCGCCCGGCTGATCGAGGCGGCGGGCTGGAGCCCCGAGCGCACCCAGCAGTTCCTCACCCTGATGATCGAGTTCAACCACGGGATCGAGCAGCTCGAAGGGCTCGCGTGGGACCACGGGGGCGGGACGGGCGGCTCCTCGTCCCGTACGGCCGGGTAGCGCGGGAGCGGTCCGATGCGGCGGGCCCCCTCGTGGGCCGGGGCCAGGGCCAGGGCCGGAGCCGGAGCCAGGGCCGGGGCCGGAGCCGGGGCCGCGCCCCGCATCGGACCGTACGGGCGGTACGGACGCCCCGGACGGTACAGGCGGTACGGACGCCCCGGACGGTACGGGCGGGCGCGCCGGTACCGTCCGGGCGGCCGCTCAGCTCACTTGTCCGCCAGCTGCCCGGCGAACTGCGCCAGCTGGTCCTTGACCCAGGGGTCGTACACCGCGAGCCGGTGGGCGGCCGCCGGATCGAACAGGCGCAGCTGGTCCAGGATCCACCGGTCGATGTGGCGGTGCGGGGCCGACCGCTGGGCGGCCGCCGCGTGGGCGGTCGTCACCGGTGCCGGGCCGGGGCATCCGGCGGGCTGCGAGGTGGCCGCCGTCGCGGAGCCCGCGCCGGCCATGAAGGCGCCTGAGGCCGCCACGGCGGCGATACCTGTGGTCACGAGGCGTCGCATCGGCTTGTTCACGGTCGCTCCTCCAGTTTCACTCGGCGGCGGTTCGAAAGCGGAATGAACCGATCCGGTTGGTGTCTCTACCCGTCCCGGCGCGCGCTACACGGATCCGGCCCCCACGGGTCCGGGCAGCCCGGTGTCTCGGCAGCTCAGCGGCCCGGCGGGCGATGGCCGGGGCGAGGGCCCGCGGCCCGGCCGGCTGCCGGAAAGGGCACGCGACGATGGCCCCGGAGTCCCGGTGCGCGGCCTCCGCGTCCCTTGTCCCGCGTCCCGGACGGGCCCCGACAATGGGTCCCTCCCGGACACGGGCGTACGACACGAGACCGAGGAGTGTGCGAGCGGATGCAGGCGCGGGACCAGAGGACGAGCACTCCCGGGACCAGGCAGCCGCAGCCGCTGCCCAGGGCCGCGCGGGCGGAGGAAGCGGCCCGCGCCGCCGCGCGGGCGCCGGGCGGACTGTCCCCGGCGGACGTCACGTCGTTGCAGCGTTCGGCGGGCAACGGCGCGGTGACGCGCGCCCTCGACGAGCAGCGGCACACCCATGGGCCCTCCTGCGGCCACGGGGAGTCCGGCGGCCGTGCGGGGTCCGAAGGCCGTGCGGGCGGCAGCGGTCCGGCCGTCGTGCAGCGCCGCAAGCCGTCGCAGGACGCGCCCAGGGAGCACTTCGCGGCCAAGGCCCAGGACCATCCCGAATGGCCGGTGTTCCGCGGACTGATGACGGCGGGCGGCTTCCCGCCGGACGTGGTGGAGAGCGCCTGGCAACTGCTGCTCGGCGGAGTCGCCGAGCAGGAACGGCTGAACACCGGCTCCGCCGACCCGTCCCTCGACCCGGCCGAACGGCGCGCGTACCGGGCGTCGAACACCTGGTACCGCGAACTCGTCGACCTCGTCGGCGACCATCTGCGGATCACCACGCCCACCATGGCGCTGTGGTCAGGCGGCTTCGACGTCAGCGTCTACGCGCAGTCGAAGGGGCATACGTCCCTGGAGTTCACCCGGCTCGGGAAAGTGGTGGACCAACTGGAGCTGCACGCCGACTGGAAGCTCCAGGCGCCGCTGTGGAACGTGCTCTCCCGCGCGTTCGTCGAGCGCGCGACGGGACCCGTCCACGTGTTCCTGCGGGCCTACTCCCCCGACAGCGTCCTGATCGCCCAAGAGATCCCGCAACTGCGCGTCATCCAGAAGGTCAATCCCGCCGTCACCGTGCTGTGGCACCCGCTGTACACCACGGCGGACGGCAAGATCAGGGAGATCTCCGAGGATCTGCGGCTCACCGACGACGCCTCGTACCGCAGCCGCGACAAGTGTGTGGCCCTGATGTACCAGTACCTGCTCCGTTTCCACGACGAGAAGAACACCAAGGCGTCCGTGGCGCACAAGGAGATGCACGAACTCCTGGAGAAGAACGTCAATCCGAAGGCGGACGCGGAGTAGCGGGCCGGACCGTGCCGCTCCCCCCGGGTGGAGAGGGAGGAGCGGTCGATCTCCACCCTCCTTTCCACCCGTGGGTCCAGGTGCGGCGGGCCTGTTCGCAGCAGTCTTGAGGGCATGACGACAACAGAGTGGATCACCGACATCGCCCTCATCCTCATCGTCTTCCGGCAGTTGCGGGAGGGCCGGCTCGACCACAAGACCTTCCTGATCCCGCTCGGGATCGTGGCCTTCGTCGCCTACTCGTATCTGGACACCCTGCCCACCGGGGGCAACGACCTGGTGCTGATCGGGGCCCTGATGGGGGCGGGCGCCGTGCTCGGCATCGCCGGCGGCATCTACACCCGGATACGGACGGTCGGCGAGCACGCCCTGATCAAGGCCGGTGCGGTGTCGGCGATCCTGTGGGTGGTGGGCATGGGGGCCCGGATGGGGTTCCAGCTGTGGGTCGAGCACGGCGGCGGCGCCGACGACGTCGCCCGCTTCAGCCTCGCCCACCACATCACGAGCCAGGACGCCTGGGTCACGGCGTTCGTGCTGATGGCCGTCACCGAAGTGGTCACCCGGGTCGCCACGATCTTCCTGCGCAGCCGCGCCGTGACCGCGTCCCGTGCCGTGCCCGCCTACGAGCACAGTGCCTGATCATGCGGCCCGCGAGCATACAGTATGTTCGGCCCGTGACCGCAGCAGCGCAGGGCGCCCCGCCTCCCGGAACGGCAGCGGACCGGGAGGCGGGCCGCCCCCGCTCGCTCCCCGGCCAGGACCCGTACATGCAGTGGCTGCTGACCCTCGCGGTCGTCGTCAGCGGGATCCTGACCGTGCGGCCCGTGGGCCTCGACGGCCGGGGACCGGCCGTCGCCGTGCTCCTCGTGCTCAACTGCGCGGCCCTGCTGGCCCGGCACCTGCCGGAGCACATGGTCCCCCCGCGGTTCGCCCTCCTCTGGCTGGGATCCGGCGTCGTCGCGGCGGTCGCCCTGCTCGGTGTCAGCCGCACCGGCACCGGTTATCTCTTCGCCTTCTTCCTCTGCGGTCACATCGGCTACCGGCTGGAGACCAGGGCGGCCCTCACGCTCGCCGGGGCGTGCAGTCTGCTCTGCGGTGCCGTCCTGTTCCTCCGTCTCGGCCCGGGGTCCGCCCCGGTGCCCTGGGCCCTCGGGCTCGCCACCGGCGCGCCGGTGCTGATCGGCATCATCAACCGCGGTCAGAACCGGTCCGTGCGGGCGGTGATCGAGGCGGCGGAGTCGGCCGAGCGCGCCGCACGGGCCGAGGCCCGCACCGCCGTCCTGACCGAGCGCGGCCGGATCGCCCGGGACGTGCACGACGTCCTGGCGCACTCGCTGGCCGCGATCAACATGCAGCTGGAGCTGGTCGACGCGCTGATCGAGACCGGTGACCTGGAGAAGGTCAGACAGGCCAACGACACGGCGCACGGCCTGGTCAAGGAGAGCCTGAAGCAGGCTCAATGGACCGTGCACGCGCTGCGCGAGGACGCGCTGCCGCTGCGGAAGACGCTGAGCGCGATGGTCGAGTCGTCGGGCCACCGCGACGCGCTCACGGTCACCGGCACCGTCCGTACGGTGCCGGCCCGGGTGACGCAGAATCTGCTGCGGATCGCCCAGGAGGCGCTGACCAACGCCGCCCGGCACGCTCCCGGGGGCGAGGTCGAGGTGGAGTTGGCGTTCGCCGCCTCCTCCACCACACTGAGGATCCGCAACCGCCCCGCCACCCGTCCGGTGAACGTGGGGGCCGGTAGCGGGATGGGACTGATCGGAATGCGCGAACGCGTCGCCCTGCTGGGCGGGACCGTCACCGCCGGGCCGGTCACCGAGGGACCGCACCAGGGCGGCTGGCAGGTGGAGGCAGTGATCCCGGGATGAGTGAAATGACCGACGTGGAGCGGCGGTTGAGAGTGATCGTCGCCGACGACCAGGCCGCCGTGCGGGAGCCGCTCGCCGCGGTGCTCGGACTGTCCGAGGACATCGACGTCGTCGCGGTCGCCGCGAACGGCCGCGAGGTGCTGACGGCCGCCGCCGCCGGACCCGTGGACGTGGTGCTGATGGACCTGAGGATGCCCGAGATGGACGGCATCGAGGCGACCCGGCGGCTGGGCGAGGAGCATCCGGAGGTGGCGGTGGTCGTGCTGACCACCTTCGCCGACGACGACTCGATCCTGGGCGCGCTGGGCGCGGGAGCCCGTGGCTATCTGACGAAGAACGCGGGGCGCCTGGACATCACCCGGGCGATCCGGGCCGCCGCCGCAGGTCAGTCCGTGCTCGACCGCGAGGTCCAGGACCGGCTGGTCGCCACCGTCCGGGTCAAGGCACCGGCGCCGGGACCGGCCCTCCCCGAGGATCTCACCCCCCGCGAGCGCGAGGTGCTCGCGCTGATCGGCCGGGGCCTGCCCAACCGGGGCATCGCCGAGAAGCTCTTCATCAGCGAGGCCACGGTCAAGACCCACATCAACAACCTGTTCGCCAAAGCGGGGATACGCGACCGGGCGGACGCCGTACGGCGCGCTCTGGACGCGGGCCTGGCCTGACCGGGTCCGCCCGCGGCGCCCGGCGCCGGACGCCCCGTCGCGGGCGGGTCAGCCGACCACCAGGACGATCTTCCCGCGGGTGCGGCCGGTCTCGCCGGAGCGGTGGGCCTGGGCGACCTCGTCGAGCGGGAAGGTCCGTACGGCGGGGAGCGCGAAGCGGCCGGTCCCGATCAGCTCGCCGATCCCGGCGAGCGCGTGCAGGGCGCGGCCGTCGTCCCCCCGGCTGAAGGTCACTCCGTGCGTCCGGGCTCCGGCGAAGTCGGCGAGCGTGACGACGCGCCGCGGGTCACCGGTGAGCCCGATGAGGTCGGGCAGCACCCCGCTCCCGGCCACGTCGAGCGCCAGGTCGACCCCGTCGGGCGCGAGCGCGCGCACCCGCTCGGCGAGGCCCTCGCCGTAGGAGACGGGTTCGGCGCCCAGCGCACGCACCTGGTCGTGGTGGGCCGGACCGGCCGTGCCGATCACCCGGGCGCCGCGCGCCACCGCCAGTTGGACGGCCGCGGCGCCGACGCTTCCCGAGGCACCGTTCACGAGCAGCAGCCGCCCGGCGGTCACACCGAGCCGGTCGAGCCCGCGCGTGGCCGTCTCGACGGCGGCCGGGAGCGCGGCGGCACCGGCGAAGCCGACCGACCGCGGGATCGGTGCCCAGTGCGCCAGGACCGCCAGTTCGGCCTGGGCGCCCGCCTCCGCGCAGAAGCCGAACACCCGGTCGCCGACGGCCACGCCCGTCACGCCCTCGCCGATCTCGTCCACCACGCCCGCCGCCTCGTACCCCAGTAGCTGCGGCAGCCCCTCGTCCATCAGGCCCGCGCGCTTCTTCCAGTCGCTCGCGTTGACCCCGGCCGCGCGCACGGCGATGCGGATCCGGCCGGGGCCCGGACGCGGATCGGGGAGTTCCACGATCTCCAGGACCTCCGGACCGCCGAACCGACTGAAACGGACTGCCTTCATCATGTGCTCCGATCTGACCGGCGGACCGGCGTAAGCTGCTTCACGAACAGCGTACGTCACGAACACCATTCTTCACGAACAGTGTTCGTACCACCCAGCGAAAGGTCCGTCCCGATGCCTCCCACCGGCCGCCGCCGCTCGACCCGTGACCGCCCGGCGAAAGCGCCCCTCAGCGAGCGGGCGGTCGTCGACGCGGCTCTGGAGATCCTGAGGTCGCAGGGGCTGTCCGCCGTGTCGATGCGGCGGGTCGCGGCCGCCCTGGACACCGGTCCCGCCTCGCTCTACGTCTATGTCCCGCACCGCGAGGGCCTGCTCCGGGCCATGCAGGACCGCGTCTTCGCGCAGGTCGGACTGGAGACGGCCGTGGACGCCGCGCGCTGGCGTGTGCAGCTGCACGCGCTGCTGGACCGGATGCGCGACACGCTGGCCGCACACCCCGGGATCGCCCTGACGGCCATCGCCGAACCGCCCACGTCCGAGGCGGCCCTGCGTCTGCTGGAGAACCTGCTGGGCATCCTGCTCGCGGGCGGACTCGCCCCGCAGGACGCCGCGTGGGCCGCCGACACCCTCGCGACGCTGGTGAACCACGCCGCCATCGAGGCCGACGCCCGCGACGGCGGCCACCCGGACCGGGCCGCCGGCCTCCGGCGGCACTTCGCCGCCCAGTCGCCCGACCGGTTCCCCCTGGTCACCGCCCATGCCGCACAGCTCGTATCCGGCGATCCCGACGAGCGCTTCCATGTCGCCGTGGACGCCGTCGTCGACGGCATGCTCGCCAGAACGGCACGGCGCTGAACCGGCCGGAGAACCGGAAGCGCGCGGCGTGCGTGTTGTGTGGGTGATCAGTGGTGCGGTCCGGACGGTGGGACGGGAACGGGGAGCGGAGCCGGTGCGATGAGCGAAGTGGCGGAGGAAGCACGGGACTCCGGGACCGGGAGCGCCGGTCCGGGGCTGTGGCGGCAGCGGGACTTCCTGCTGCTGTGGAGCGGGCAGACGGTCAGTGAGACGGGGTCGGCGGTCACCCAGGTCGCCCTGCCCCTGCTCGCGGTCGTGGCGCTGCGGGCGAGCACGTTCGAGGTCGGGCTGCTGACCGCGGCCACCACGCTGGCGTTCGCGGTGATCGCGCTGCCCGCGGGCGCGCTGGTGGACGGCGCCGCCAAGCGCACCGTCATGCTCGTCTGCAATGTCCTGCGCCTGGTGATCATCGGCACGGTTCCGGTGGCGGCGGCGTTCGGTGTGCTGACGATGGCGCAGCTGTACGTGGTCGCGGTGGCGGCGGGTGTGTGCTCGGTATTCTTCGACGTCGCGTACCAGAGCTATGTGCCCTCACTCGTCCCCGCCGCACGGCTGATGGACGCCAACGGCAAGCTCGGGACCACACAGGCGTTCGCGCAGCTCGGCGGGCCGGGGCTGGGCGGCGGGCTGGTCGGGCTGGTCGGCGCGGCGGGGGCGATGACGGCCGACGCGCTCTCCTACGCGGTCTCGGCGGCGTCGCTCCTCGGGATCAGGACCCGGGAGGAGCCGCCGCCCGCGCGTCCGGCGGACGAGACACTGCGGCGCCGGATCGCCGAAGGGCTGAAGTTCGTCCTCGGGCACGGCATCCTGCGCAAGGTCGTGGCGTGCACGGGCACCGCGAACCTGTTCTCCGGGATGAGCACGGCGCTGGCGATGGTCTTCCTCGTCCGGGTGCTGCACGTGCGTCCCGCGCTGACCGGGCTGGTGCTGGCGGGCGCGGCCGTCGGCGGGGTCGCCGGCGGCGTGTTCGCCGGACGGCTCGCCGAGCGGATCGGCTCGGCGCGGATCATCTGGGTGTCGATGCTGGTGTTCAGCGCGCCCCAGGTGGTCGCGGCGGCCGCCTGGCGCGGCTGGGGCGTGGTGCTGTTCGCGGCGGGCTGGGCGGTCACGGGATTCTCCGCGATGGTGTACAACATCGCGCAGCTCAGCTACCGGCAGTCGGTGACACCGCCGGAGCTGATGGGCCGGATGAACGCGGCCGTCCGCTGGGTCGTGTGGGGCACGCTGCCGGTCGGCGGCGTCCTCGGCGGGCTGCTCGGCACGCTGATCGGGGTGCGCCCGGCGCTCTGGGTGGCGTTCGCCGGGTCCTGGGCGGCCGGGTGGTTCGTGTTCTTCTCCCCGCTCCGCCGCCTGCGCGACGTCCCGCGGCCCGAGCCCGTATCCGCTCCGGCGGCGACGGGCTGAGGACGGCAGGCCGCCGCGTACTCCGGCGCACCTCTCGCGGCACGGCACGCCTCGCGCGCCGCGCACGCCCGGTGCGGGCCGTACGAGTGGGGCCGCCGGGCGTCCACGGCACGGTGCCCGGGGACGCGGTGCCGTGCGGCGCATGCTGGGGCCCCACCCCGCAGGAGAGGCCGTGAGTGACTCCAGCCGCCGTACGACCATGACGTCGAGGCCGGCCTCCGCCGCGGGCGAGGCCCTTCCCGCGCCCGGGGTCATCGGCATCGGGCTCGCCGCGGTGCTGACGTTCGCGCTGGCCCAGGGCTCGTGGCAGTGGTTCGCCACTTTCATCGGGGTGACGCTCCTCGCCGTGGTGCACGCCTTCCAGGTCCGGGGGGAGTGGCGACCGGGGTTCCGTTCGGCGTATCTGCGCGGTCTGGTCGCGTACGCCCTGGTCGTCGGCCTGTGCGTGGCGGTCGCCCTGGCACCGCTGCTGCAACGGGCGGCCTGGCTGTTCCCGATGCCGGGCACCCGCGCCGAGTGCGCTCTGATGGGGCGGTACGGGGCCCTCCAGGCGAAGGCCGCGCTGGGAGGGCTGGCCGGAGGTGACGGCGCCGCCCTGGCGTACGCACAGGGTGTCCAAGCCCGCACGGCGGTCGCCGAGTGCCTGTCGGCCACGACGACCCTGTGGCTGCCGGTGTACGGGGTGGGGGCGGCGGTGCTGGTGGGCGCCGCCGCGTGGTTCCGCGACCGGACACGGGCCCGGCGGGCTCCTGCGGGCCGCTGAAGTCGCCGTCCCCCGCCGCCGGTTCGGCGTCGGCGACGTGCGCGGCCGACCGCTCGGGCCCGCCCGGACACAGACCCTGCTGCCATCCGTTCCGCCGCTTCCGCGATCGCCGCAGGCAGTCGTGCACACCACCCGGCACGCTCGTACAACCAAAGTGCGCGGTCGGTGGTCGGACTGCCCGGGACGCACGGGGCGGCGTCCCGTTCCGTGCACACAGGAGGAGCGTCTCTTGCTCTCGCCACACACCGGCCGGCGCCGTCTCGGCGCCGCCATCGCCACTGTTCTCGCCGCCACGCTCGCCGCGGGCGCGCTGACCGCCGCCCCGGCGGCAGCGGCGGACTCCCCGGCCGCGGCGGCGGGGGCGGGTTCCCTGCTCCCGATGGTGCCCGTCACCAGACTGGTGGCCGCAGGTCCGCAGGGCTTCATGACGTATCTCCCGCACAGCGATCCCCTGGGAAGACTCCGCTGGGTCCGGTACGAGGACGGAGCCACGCGCGACACGCTCTACGACGCGATCGAGGGGGTGGCCCACGCCACCGGGGACACGATCGTCACCGCCAGCGAGATAGAGGGGACCAAGGTGCTGGACGTCTCCACCGGCACCTCGTTCGGCCTGCGTCAGGTCGACGACGGCCTCGACAGCCTCTACGGGGGCTACGCGGGCGGGGCGCTCTTCGTCCGCGGGGCCACCAGGCTGTGGCTGGAGACGAAGGACGGGACGGACCGTGCCGTGCGGGGCATGCCGGAGAAGGCCTCGTACACCCTGGTGGTGCCGGGCGACGCCACACACGGCCTGGTCACCGTCACCACCGCGGAGAGCGGACGGCGTACCGGTGTCATCGACCTGACCGACGCCACCCTCACCTTCCCCTACCCGTCCCAGGCACGGCACCCGGTGGTGCTCGGGAACCGGCTGGCCTGGCTGGAGGACGACCCCGCGACCCGTACGCTCCGGGTCGTCGTCCGCGACCGGACCACCGGCACCGACACGGTCGTCCCGGTACCCGGGGTCGCGGCGGGCACGGACCTGGACATCGGCCTGCTCGGCGACTGGGTGACCTACGGCACGGCGGCCCTGCGCATCGGGACCGGCGAGAAGGTCGCGCTCCTCGACCGCGCCGACGACGTGTCCGCCGTCCCGGACGGCTCGGCACAGATCGTGGAGGGCCGCAGATCGGCCGACGGCGACGGCTTCTTCCGCGTCTCGATCGGCGCGGAGGGGCGGCCGGTCGTGCGACTGCTCGCGCACGCGGGCACCCCCACCTCGGCCCTGCACGACTTCGACTTCGACGGCCGTCCCGACCTGCTGGGCCGCGACGCCTCGGGCGTGCTGTGGCGGGACAGTGCCGAGGACGGACTCCAGCGGGCGCGGATCGGCGGCGGCTGGCAGATCTACGACAAGATCGAGGCCGTCGGCGACATCGCGGGGAGCGAGAGCCCGCGTTTCCTGCCCGAGCTGGTCGCCCGGGACAAGGACGGGGTCCTCTGGTTGTACTCGGGCCAGGAGAGCGGCAACTTCGACAAGCGCGTGCGGGTCGGGCCGGGCTGGCAGACGTACACCCATCTCAGCGGCGGCAGCGACCTCGACGGCGACGGCCGTCCCGATGTCGTCGCCGTCGACAAGTCCGGCCTGCTCTGGCTCTACCGCAGCACCGGTGAGCCGTCCCGCCCCTTCGAGGCCCGCAAGCGCGTCGGGCACGGCTGGGACATCTACAACCAGCTCACCGCCGTGGGCGACCTCGCCGGTGGTCCCGCGGGCGACCTCGTCGCCCGCGACAAGGACGGCGTCCTGTGGCTCTACCTCGGCAAGGGCGACGGCACCTACGCGCAGCGCACACGGATCGGCGGCGGCTGGCAGGTCTACTCCCAGCTCATGGGCGCCGGTGACGTCGACCACGACGGCCATGCCGACCTGTTCGCCCACCTTCCCGGCACGAAGACCGTCTACCTCTACTCCGGCACCGGCGACTGGCGGCGCCCCTTCGAGGCCCGCGCCGTCTCCGACGCCCACACGGGCAACGCGTACAACCACATGAGCTGAGCCGGACCCCGCCCCCGGGCCGGGGCCGGGCCCGGGGCCGGAGGGCAGGAGACGCGGTCGGCCGGCCGGTCGCAGAGAAGGGAGACTCGTTGACACCGCATTCCCTCGCGTTCTACCTGGACGTGATCGCCTCCGGAACAGTCCTCGGCGCCCGGCCGACGGACAGTCCCGACCAGGTCACGTCGATCCTGGGAACCGACTTCGCCGAGAACACCCACGGCGGCGGGAGCATGTGGCGCGACTACGGCATGGTCGAGTTCTTCTGGCAGCGGGAGTCACGCCATCACCCGTGGCAGGGCCACCACTTCACCGTGCAGGTGCATCGGCTCTCCTGGGGCGGCAGCGGCGTCAACCGCGTGATCCGTGAACGGTACGGGCGCTTCGGCCGCCATCTCCCCTTCGCCAAGCTGGAGCGGCTCTCGGCTGCGCGCGGTGTGCGCCTGGAGGACGTCCCGAACCCCAACGCGCCCACCCACACCCTGCATTGGCAGCCCGCCTCCCAGGTGTCCGTCCTGACACACCGGTCGCCGGTGCCGGGAAACCGCGGACGCGGCGGCGCGCGGCGCGGCGACGTCCACACCGTCTCGTCGTCGATGACTGCCGGACAGGTGGCTCTGTACAGGTCGCTCCATGGCGGCCGGGACGCGTGGCGCGGGCGGCCGGTCGGCTCGTAGGCGTCGGACGGGTCCGGGTGCGCGGGCGCTGCCGCGTCCACGCCCCGCGGGCGCCTCGGTGTCCACCGCACCGCTCGCCGGAACGGCGGCTACGCAGGCCCGGCGGCCGTCTCGCCGTGCGCCGCGTCCCGCCGCTGTTCGAGCGCGTAGCGGCGGGCCAGGGCATGGAAGGCTTCCTTCGGTTCCCAGTGCCAGTCGGAGGCGGGGTCGAACGGGTGGTCCTGGATGGTCCTGGTGATCGAGTAGCTCGCCATGTCCAGGTCGTGCAGCGGGTCGCCGGGGCGGTGCGGGGCATCGGGGGTCACGAACTCGAACGCCATCGCCGCGTGGAGGCCCACCGACGAGAAGACGTCGAGGAGTTGCATGAGGTACGCGGCCTGGGTGCGCTCGCTGCGGACCAGGTGGCCCTTGATCTCCTCGGGCTGCTTGCCGTGGTCGACCACGTCCCAGCCCATGCCGGCGGTCTCGGGCGCGCCGACGTAGGCGCAGGTGCCGAACTCGGTGACGGCCAGCGGTTTGCCCCACCGCTGGTATCGCCTCAACTCCCGGACGTAGGCGGCCCGGTCGGGGAAGCAGGAGTAGTAGTCGATGCCGACGATGTCGAAGAGCCGCCAGTCGACCTCGTCGTCCTGGGCCGCCGCATAGCTCAGCGGGCCGTGGAACACGGAACGGCCCACCGCCGCGGCCCGCTCGGTGAACCGGTCCAGACGACGCTGCATCGCGACGGGGTCCACCGTGCCCTCCTGGAGATTGCGGATCCGTTCGAAGACGTCGGCACCCGGCACGATGCCCGGCACGAACAGCCAGAACTCGCAGCCCACGCTCAGCTCCACGCTCGCACCCTGCCGACGCAGTCCCTCCGCGAACCGGCCGGTCTCGGCGAGGTGGTCGAGGATGTCCCGCTCGGGCACGTCACCGAGGACCGGCTGGAGCCAGATCCGCAGACCGCGTTCCGCGGCCTCGGCGGCCGTGGCCGTGAGACGTTCGACGCCGTCGCCGGTGACATCCACGGTGTCGGCGTGCAGCCGGTCGCGGATCGCCCGTATGTCCCTCCGCATCCGGGCCGTGCTGAACGCCGTGGCCGGTGTCCCGCCCTCGCCGACGGTGTAGACGACGCCGCGATGGCACAGACCGGGCCGCGCCTCGGTCGCCCGCGACGGCCCGGCCGCCTTCCGCGCCTCGGCCGCCCGTGCAGCACCCGCCGGGAGCACGGCCGCGGCCAGCCCCGCGCAGGCCGCTCCGGCGAGAAACCGGGCCCGCGTGAGCCCCAGGTCCCTGTGCGTACGATCCTCTGGCTTCTGCATACGGCCACCCTGCCCGCACCCACCGGACGACGCTGTCCGGCAACGGTCCATGGCAGGGGTCC
This sequence comes from Streptomyces sp. PsTaAH-124, assembly GCF_000373685.1. NCBI lineage: Bacteria > Bacillati > Actinomycetota > Actinomycetes > Kitasatosporales > Streptomycetaceae > Streptomyces > Streptomyces sp. PsTaAH-124. The sequence goes on from NZ_KB892159.1 coordinate 82,255, forward strand.
GAAGGTCTACGGCCCGGCCTCCGACGGACCACTCCCCGGGGTCCACAGGTCTAGCCGCAGGTCTATGGGGCAGGGCCCTTCGGTCCACGGCGCGGGGCTGTCGGTCCAGCGCACGTACCGGATCTCCGCCGACGACGGGACCGGGAGGCCGGGCGAGCCGCTCGGCGAGAGACAGGTCAGGCCGTGCGGCTGAGTTCGAGCAGGTGCCGCACCGTGCCGACAGGATCCACCAGTTGGTGGAGGTGCTCGCCGGGGAGGTGGGCCACCCGCCAGCCGCGGGCTCGTGCCTCGGCGGCCTGCTCCTCGTACGGGGGGCCGAAGAGCAGGTAGGAGCAGGGGTGGTCGTCCCAGCCGTCGGGGACCGGGATGTGCTGCTCGTAGTAGGACAGGGGCAGGGTGGGCTGCTCCTCGACGACCGTCCGCCGTACGGCCGGGTCGGGGAACATGGGCGCGACGTCCGCCTCGTCCCACCAGTCGGTCCAGCGCGGCAGCCTGCCGTCCACCGCCAGCGGGCGCAGGAAATCGAGGAGTTCGGGTGGGGCGACGGGGGTCGCGCCGGTCCGGGCCGGCAGTGCGGCGTCGACGAGGACCGAGGCGGTCACGGGGTGGTCGAGACCTGAGCGGACGGCCGGGAGGAACAGTCCCGCGTTGCTGTGCACCACGAGCACGACGGGACTGTCGGCCGGTACCTCCCGCAGGTCGTCGCGGACGGCATCCGCCACACGGGGCCAGAAGGGCGGGGCACCGGCGCCGATGTGGAGCAGGGACGGCACTCGCACCCGGTGTCCGGCCGCTTCGAGGTGTCCGGCCACGGGCCGCCAGGTCGAAGGGCCCACGGAAGGGCTGTGCACGAGGACGAAGGTCGGCTGCATGCCTTGATCCTGACGCCTGCTCCGGATCCGCGCACGGATCTCGGCTGACAGCAGAACAGCCCGTGCGCGGGACGGTGATCCGGGGGTCCGCCACCCCGTCCACGACAGTTCACATTCTTAAGTCAAGGTGAAAGAAAAGCCCTTCCGCCTCCTTGACCGTGACATGACCACGCGGCACGCTTTCGGGAGAGCGCTCTCCCTCCCGGCGTTCTCCTTCTTGTTCTCCCCACTCCCCTCTCCAAGGAGACTGCCCGTGCCCGCAGTTCCCACGGTCGTGGCCCGCGCGCCACGACGACACTCCCCACCGGCGCGCGGTCCCGTCGCCGCGGCGCTGGTCGCCGCGCTCGTCGGCGCCCTGCTCGTGCTGCTCCCGGCCACCGCGGCGCAGGCCGCTCCCGTACTGCTCTCGCAGGGCAGGACGGTGACGGCGTCCAGTCAGGAGAACTACGGGACCCCGACCTCCGCCGCCGTCGACGGCGACCTCACCACCCGCTGGTCGAGCGCCGCCGCTGACCCGCAGTGGATCCAGGTCGACCTCGGCGCCCCGGCCGCCGTCAGCCAGGTGGTGCTGCGCTGGGAGACCGCCTACGCCAAGGCGTACCGCATAGAGCTGTCGAGTGACGGCACCCACTGGAGCACGGCGTACTCCACCTCCGCCGGGACCGGCGGCACCGAGACGGCCGCCGTCTCGGGCACGGCCCGCTATGTGCGCGTCTACGGCACGACCCGGGCGACGCAGTACGGCTACTCGCTGTGGGAGTTCCAGGTGTACGGCGACACCGGCGGCAGCGGTCCGACCCTGCCCGGGGGCGGTGACCTCGGCCCGAACGTGCACATCATCGACCCCTCGACCCCGGACATCCAGGGCCAGTTGGACACGGTGTTCAAGCAGCAGGAGTCGGCGCAGTTCGGCAGCGGGCGGCACGCGTTCCTCTTCAAGCCCGGCACCTACAACAACATCAACGCCCAACTCGGCTTCTACACGCAGATCGCCGGACTGGGCCTGCGCCCCGACGACACGACCTTCAACGGGGACGTGACCGTCGACGCGGGCTGGTTCAACGGCAACGCCACGCAGAACTTCTGGCGTTCGGCGGAGAACCTGGCGCTCAACCCGGTCAACGGCACCGACCGCTGGGCGGTCGCCCAGGCGTCCTCCTTCCGCCGCATGCACGTCAGGGGCGGCCTCAACCTGGCGCCCGCGGGCTACGGTTGGGCCAGTGGCGGCTACATCGCGGACAGCAAGGTGGACGGGACCGTCGGGCCGTACTCCCAGCAGCAGTGGTACACCCGGGACAGCAGTGTCGGCGGCTGGACGAACGGCGTCTGGAACATGACGTTCTCCGGTGTGGAGGGCGCCCCCGCGACCAGCTTCCCGAACCCGCCGTACACGACACTCGACACCACCCCGGTCTCCCGTGAGAAGCCGTTCCTGTACCTGGACGGCAACGAGATGAAGGTGTTCGCGCCCGCGCGCCGCACCAACGCGCGCGGCACCACCTGGTCGAACGGCACCCCGCAGGGCGAGTCGATCCCGCTGAGCAGGTTCTACGTGGTCAAGCCGGGCGCCACCGCGGCCACCCTCAACGCCGCGCTCGCCCAGGGCCTGAACCTGCTGTTCACGCCCGGTGTCTACCACGTCGACCAGACGATCCAGGTGAACCGGCCGGACACCATCGTGCTCGGTCTCGGCCTCGCCACCATCATCCCGGACAACGGGGTGACGGCGCTGAAGGTCGCCGACGTCGACGGCGTACGGCTGGCCGGTTTCCTCGTCGACGCCGGACCGGTCAACTCCCCCACGCTGCTGGAGATCGGTCCCTCGGGCGCCTCGGCGGACCACTCCGCGAACCCGACGACGCTCCAGGACGTCTACTTCCGCATCGGCGGCGCGGGTCCGGGCAAGGCGACCACCAGCCTGGTCGTCAACAGCGACGACACGGTCATCGACCACACCTGGGTGTGGCGCGCCGACCACGGCGACGGGGTGGGCTGGGAGACCAACCGGGCGGACTACGGGGTGCGCGTCGACGGCGACGACGTGCTGGCCACCGGCCTGTTCGTCGAGCACTTCAACAAGTACGACGTCGAGTGGCGCGGCGAGCGCGGCCGGACGATCTTCTTCCAGAACGAGAAGGCGTACGACGCGCCGAACCAGGCCGCCGTGCAGAACGGCTCCGTCAAGGGGTACGCCGCCTACAAGGTCGACGACTCGGTCGGCACGCACGAGGCGTGGGGCGTGGGCAGTTACTGCAACTACACGGCGGATCCGGGCATCCGGCAGGACCACGGGTTCGAGGCGCCCGTGAAGCCGGGGGTGCGGTTCCATGACGCGCTCGTGGTCTCCCTGGGCGGCAACGGCCAGTACGAGCACGTCATCAACAACACGGGGGCGGCGACCTCGGGCACCTCGACCGTGCCGTCCACCGTCGTCTCCTATCCCTGATCCTTCCCAACCTTCCCTCCCGTCCCTTCCTGATCCGCCGTGATCCGCGGTCCCGGGCCGTACCGCCTCCGGTACGGCCCCGGGCCGCCCCCTGACCCTCCGGGCCGGTCACGACCGCCCCGCCGTCCGGCCCGGAGGGGCCATGCCGTGCCGCGCACCGACCCGCCGGGAGCCTCCGTGTCCAGACCACGCCGCTTCGCGCACATCCCGCCGTCCCGCCGCGCCGCCGTCCCCCTGCTCGCCCTCGGCGCCCTGCTGGCGTCCTCGCTCACCGTCGCGCTCGCGCCGGACGCCCGCGCGGCGGACACCCTGCTGTCCCAGGGGCGGCCCGCCACCGCCTCCTCGCAGGAGGGCGACGGCTACGCCGCCTCCGCCGCGGTGGACGGCGACCTCACCGGCACCCGGTGGGCCAGCGCCTGGAGCGACCCGCAGTGGCTCCAGGTCGACCTGGGCCGCCGGTCCGACCTCAGCCGGGCCGTCCTGACCTGGGAGAACGCCTACGGTAAGGACTACGAGATCCAGGCGTCCGACGACGGCACCGACTGGCGCACGCTGAAGAAGGTGACCGGCGGCGACGGCGGCACCGACGACCTCGCCCTGACCGGGTCCGGCCGCTATGTGCGGATGCAGGGGCTGGCCCGCTCCGGCGGCTACGGGTACTCACTGTGGGAGTTCCAGGTCTACGGCTCGGCCGGGGGCACCGTGCCGCCGCCCGCCACCGGTGCCGTGAAGGTGGAGGGCACCCGGGGCGACTGGCGGCTGACCGTGGGCGGCCGGCCGTTCACCGTCAAGGGGGTCACCTGGGGCCCGTCGGCCGCCGATGCGCCCAAGTACCTCCCGGACGTGAGGGAGATGGGCGCCAACACCATCCGCACCTGGGGCACCGACGGCTCCAGCAAGGTGCTCCTGGACGCCGCGGCGGCCCAGGGCCTCCATGTGATCAACGGCTTCTGGCTCCAGCCGGGCGGTGGTCCGGGCTCGGGCGGCTGTGTCGACTACGTGACCGACGCGGCGTACAAGGACAACGCGCTCGCCGAGTTCGCCCGGTGGGTGGACGCCTACAAGAGCCACCCGGCGACACTGATGTGGAACGTCGGCAACGAATCCGTCCTCGGCCTCCAGAACTGCTACAGCGGCGACCGGCTGGAGGCGGAGCGGAACGCGTACACCGGCTTCGTCGACGAGGTCGCGAAGAAGATCCACAGCATCGACCCGGACCACCCGGTCACCTCCACCGACGCGTGGACGGGCGCCTGGCCGTACTACGAGCGCAACGCGCCGGACCTCGACCTGTACGCGGTGAACGCCTACAGCGGCGTCTGCAAGGTGCGCCAGGACTGGACCGACGGCGGTTACAGCAAGCCGTACATCGTCACCGAGACCGGTCCGGCCGGAGAGTGGGAGGTGCCGGACGACGCCAACGGCGTCCCGGACGAGCCGACCGACGTACAGAAGGCGGACGGCTACACCCGCGCCTGGAACTGTGTGACGGGCCATCAGGGCGTGGCCCTGGGCGCCACCTTGTTCCACTACGGCACCGAACACGACTTCGGCGGCGTCTGGTTCAACCTGGTGCCGGACGGGCTGCGGCGGCTGTCGTACTACGCGGTGAAGCAGGCGTACACCGGCTCGACGGCCGGGGACGACACTCCCCCGGTGATCAGCGGCATGACCGTCTCCCCGGCCTCCTCGGCACCGGCCGGCGGCGAGTTCACCGTGCACGCCGACGTCCGCGACCCGGACGGCGACCCGGTCACGTACCGGATCTTCCTCAGCGGCGCCTACGCGAACGGCGACAAGCGGCTCGTGGCGGCGAAGTGGCGCTCCACCGGGAACGGGACCTTCGCGGTGACCGCTCCGCAGGGGCTCGGAGTGTGGAAGGTCTATGTACAGGCCGAGGACGGGCACGGCAACGCGGGCATCGAGACCCGGTCCGTCAGGGTCGTCGCCCCGCCGGTGAGCGGCACCGACCTGGCGCTGGACCGGCCGGTGACCGCCTCCTCCTTCCAGCCGTCCTACGGCGACTGCCCCTGCACGCCGGACCTGGCCGTGGACGGCCGCGCCGACACCCGCTGGGCCAGCGACTGGAGCGATCCGCAGTGGTTCCAGGTCGATCTGGGCGCGTCCCGGTCCTTCCGCACCCTCCAGTTCGTCTGGGACCCCGCCTACGCCCGCTCCTACGAGGTACGGGTCTCCGACGACGGCACCGCCTGGCGGACGGTGTACTCCACCACCGCCGGTGACGGCGACGTCGACACCCTCGACGTGCCGGCCACCGCCCGCTACGTGCGCCTGGAACTGACGGCACGCGGCACGGACTGGGGCTACTCCCTGCACGAACTGGGGATCTACGGCTGACGGCCCGGACCGTACCGCCGCACCACAGCCCCCTCGCCACCGCACACACGGGACACACGGGACACACCGACGCACCGAACGCACCACCCGCGCGGCACATGTGTGGGCGCGGGCCCTCTTCCCACCTCACGGGCAGGAGACTTCCATGAGATCGAGCCCGAAACGGCTTCCCGCGCTCCTTGTGGGGACCGCCCTCGTCGCCAGTGCCCTCGGGGCCGCCACCCTCGCCCACGCGGGCACCGGGGACGGCACGGACGGCCGCGGTGCGCCCGTCGTGGCGGCCGCCGCGCACAGCGGGCACACGACGGCCGTCTCGACCCGGGCGTCCGCCGACGACCCGGACGGCGACGGCTACATCCCGGCCGTGCCGCAGGTCACCGGGGTCACGCCGTCCTCGGCAGACCCGCCGCACCGCTACTTCCACGAGTTCCAGGCCAACTGCTCGGTCACGCACACCGCTCCGGACGACCCGATCGTCTTCCCGGGCCAGCCGGGCAAGTCCCACGACCACACGTTCATGGGCAACACCTCGACCGACGCGTACAGCACCACCGCCTCCCTGGACGGCGGCGCCACCACCTGCAAGGCGCCCGGTGACGCCTCGGGCTACTGGATGCCCTCGCTGTTCAAGGGCGACCAGAAGATCCTGCCGGTCGGACCGCAGACGATCTACTACAAGTCCGGGGTCACCGACTACACCAGTGTGCGTCCCTTCCCCAAGGGGCTGCGGTTCCTGGTGGGCGATCCGATGCAGAGCGCCGCCGACTTCCGCGGGCACCCCGGCTTCGTGGAGGGATGGGAGTGCGGTGACAGCTACTTCAACACCGACTTCCCCGCGAGCTGCCCGGACCGGGCCGACGTACAGCTCAACATCCGTTTCCAGGCGCCCAGTTGCTGGGACGGAAAGTATCTCGACACCCCGGACCACAAGAGCCACCTGGCCTATCCGGTAGTGAAGCCCGGCACCAACGACAACGTCTGCCCCGCCGATCACCCGGTGGCCGTGCCGATGATCGAGTTCAAGATGGCGTTCCCGGTCAACGGCGACATGAGCCAGGTGCGCCTGGCCAGTGGCCGCGGGTACTCCTTCCACTACGACTTCTTCAACGCCTGGGACGACGCCACGCTGCGGGCGCTGGTCACCCACTGCGTCGTGGGCGGCCTCCAGTGCGACGCCCGCGGCTACGACCAGACGCATCCGGAGGCGGGCGCGGCCCTCGGGGAGGACTACCGGCTGCCCTGACCGCCGCCGGGGCGCGCTCCCCGCAACGGGCCGGTGTTCAGGCGGACTCGCGCACGACCAGTTCGGGCGCGAGGACGACGGACACCGGCTCGGCGCGCTCCCCGCGCACCCGCTCGTCCAGCAGCCGGGCCATCTCGGCGGCCATCCGCTCGACGGGCTGGCGGACCGTGGTCAGCGGCGGGACGCAGGACAGGGCGATCGCGGAGTCGTCGAAGCCGATCACCGCGATGTCCTGGGGCACGCGCACGCCGCGCCCGGCGAGCAGCCGGCAGGCGCCCTGGGCCATGAGGTCGTTGGCCGCGAACACCCCGTCCGTCCCGGGGTGCCGGTCGAGCAGCCGGGCCGTCGCCGCGAAGCCGCTGTCGAGGGTGAAGCCGCCTTCGACGACGGGGACGCGCGGGTGTCCGGCGCGGGCCAGCGTCTCGCGGAACCCGGCGAGGCGCTCCCGGCTCGCCGGGACGTCGAGCGGCCCGGCCACGGTGGCGGGCCGGCGGCAGCCGCGCGCCAGGAGGTGCTGCGCGGCGAGCCGTCCGCCGTGCCGGTGGTCCAGGTCCACATGGCTGAGCGCGACCGGGCGCGCCGGGCGGGCGAACAGCACGGCGGGCAGGCCCGCTTCGGCCAGCAGCGCGGGCAGCGGGTCGTCGGGGTGGGTGGAGACGACGAGTGCGCCGTCCGCGCGGCCCTGGCGGAGGTAGGTGAGCACTTCCTGCCGGTCCTCGGCCGTCTCGGCGAACATCAGCACCGGGTGCATCGAGCGGGGGCGCAGAAAGCCGACGGCTCCCGCCACCACCCGTCCGAAGAAGGGATCGGTGAAGACCCGGGCGGCGAAGCCCTCCTGGGTGTCCTGCGGGGAGTCGCCCGCGCCGGAGACGACGAGCGCCACGGTCTCCGCCCGGCGGGTCACCAGGGCGCGGGCGGCCCGGTTGGGGGCGTAGCCGGTGCGCTCCACGGCCCGGTGCACCAGCTCCTGGATCGCGGGGTCCACGTTGCGGACGCCGTTGACGACCCGGGAGACCGTCGCCCGTGACACACCCGCCTCCCGGGCGACATCCTCCAAGGTCGGGGGCTGATTGCTCATGTCCGCACCTTAACGGCCCGGCGGCACCGGGCCCGAGGGAAGCCGCCCCGGCCCAACAGGAGGCAACAGAGCCGGACAGTTGAGCGCGGATCAAGGCGCGGAGAAGCAACAAATATTGACGCAATCGACCAGTGCGCGTACCTTCCCGCCAAGGCGGCGAGCGACGTGAACTCGGCCGCCGTCCGGGCAGGTTGAGCTCCATCCCCCCTCTCCCCACCCCACGGGAGCACACCATGCGCAGAGCACGTTCCCCTCATGTGCACGACGTTCCGCGCCCCACCGCGGGACCGGCGGCGGCCCTCCGCCCGCCGAGGCATCTGCTGTCCGCCCTGGCGGCCCTGGCCCTCGTCCTCGGTGCCCTGATCGGACTGCCCGCCGTGTCGCAGGCGGCCGGGTCGCTGCCGTGCGACATCTACGGCGCCGCGGGCACCCCGTGCGTCGCCGCGCACAGCACGACGCGCGCCCTGCTGTCGTCCTACGCGGGCCCGCTCTACCAGGTCACGCGGGCCTCGGACGGGGCCAGGACCGACGTGGGCCCGCTGGCGCCCGGCGGCTACGCCGACGCCTCCCGGCAGGACACGTTCTGCCGGAACACCACGTGTCGCATCACCAAGGTCTACGACCAGACCGCGCGGCACAACGACCTCACGCCCGGTCCGGCCGGGACCGCCGGCATGGGCGCCGACCGCGGGGCCGACGCCGGGGAGATCGCGGTGACGGCCGGCGGGCACAAGGTGTACGGCATCTGGATCTCCCCGGGCGTCGGCTACCGCTACACCGGGGTGGCCTCCGGGGTGGCGGTCGACGGCCGCCCCGAGGGCGCCTACATGGTGGCCAGCGGCACGCACGTCGGCTCCGACTGCTGCTTCGACTACGGCAACGCGGAGCGCACCCCGGCCGACACCGGCAACGGCCACATGGACGCCGTGTCGATCGCGACCACCTGCTACTTCGCGCCGTGCACCGGTTCGGGACCGTGGGTCGAGGCCGACCTGGAGAACGGCATGTTCCAGGGCGGCGACGGCTCCAACACGGCCAACCGCGGCAACAGCAGCGCCTTCGTCACCGCCGTGCTGAAGAACGACGGGCAGACCAAGTACGCGCTGAAGGGCGGCGATTCGCGGTCCGGGCCGCTGACCACGTGGTGGGACGGCGGACTGCCCACCCGCGGCGGCTACCGGCCCATGCAGCAGGAGGGCGGCATCATCCTGGGCACCGGCGGCGACAACAGCAACTGGAACCGGGGCACCTTCTTCGAGGGCGTCATGGTCGCCGGCTATCCCACCGACGCCGCCGAGAACGCCGTCCAGGCGAACATCGTCTCCGTCGGCTACAACGGCGCGACGGACGTGCCCAACGGCCCGCAGGGCACGATCACCGGGCCGGGCGGCACGTGCGTGGACGTCACCGCGGACGACACCGGAGGCAACGGCGCCGCCGTGGACCTGTGGGACTGCCAGCGGTGGGCCGAGGACCAGCACTGGCAGCACAACGCGGACGGTTCGCTGAGCACGATCGGCCGCTGCCTGGACATCGAGGGCAACGGCACGGCCGACGGCGCCAAGGTCGAGCTGTGGGACTGCAACGGCGTCGGCGGCCAGAAGTGGCAGCAGCGCGCGGACGGTTCGCTGTTCAACCCGCAGTCGGGCCGCTGCCTCGACTCGCCCAGCGGCGCGACCGCCAACGGCACCCGGTTGCAGATCTGGGACTGCAACGGCGCCCCCGCCCAGAAGTTCTCCGTCGACGGCGGCGCCCCGGTCGCCTCCCCCGGCGGCAAGTGCCTCGACGTGGCGTCGGACGACAGCGGCGGCAACGGCGCGGCCGTCCAGCTGTGGGACTGCCAGTCCTACGCCGTCGACCAGCACTGGTACCACGACGCGGGCGGCTCGCTGCGCACCCTCGGCCGCTGCCTGGACATCAACGGCAACGGCACGGCGAACGGCACCGAGGTCGAACTGTGGGACTGCAACGGCGTCGGCGGCCAGAACTGGCAGCAGCGCACGGACGGTTCGCTCTTCAACCCCCAGTCCGGCCGCTGCCTCGACACCCCGAACGGCACCACCGCCAACGGCACGCGCCTGCGCATCTGGGACTGCAACGGCTCCGCCGCGCAGCGGTTCACGACCGGCTGAGACGCTCCCCGTGCGGCGCGACGGGCCGATGTCTCCGCCGCGCCGCCACGGAACGTACGGCCTCAGTCCGTCGACGGCACCCGGTCCGCACGCGGCCGCGCCCGCAGGCCGGGCAGCCGGGCCTGCTCCTCGGGGCCGGACAGCCCCGCGTCCAGGGCCAGCAGGGAGAGCAGCCGCACCGGACGCCCGGCGGTCGCCGCCGCCTCCAGCCGGTGGTGGCCGTCGAGGAGGAAGTGCGTCAGGCCCCAGTGCCGGTAGTGGTCGGCGGGCGAGCCGGAGCCGGGTTCGCACACGTCCAGCGTCGAGACCGCCACGGCCGCCGGGACCGTGCCCCGGCCCATGCGTTCGACGTACTGCTCGACACGCTTCCGCTCGTTCCACGGCGGGGGCACCATCGGCACGACGAACTCGTAGAAATGGGCGGACGCGTCGACCGGCGTCTCGAAGGTCCGGTAGTACGGCGTGTGCGGGTACTCCGGGAGGCCCCAGAACTGGTCGACCCCCCACGTGGCCACCTGCTCGGCGCTGAAGTAGTCGCCCTCCCGGCCGGGCACGACGAGCCGGGGCTCCACGCTCAGCAGCACCGGCACGTACGTGCCCGCGGGCAGCAGCGCGCCGAAGCGATCGACGAGGCCCTCGTCGATCCGGTCCTCCGTGCCTGCCGGAGCGGCCGGAGCGGACGGAGCGCCGGTCGGCAACTCCCGCTCGCTCTCCATCGAGAACGTCTGCCGGGAGCCGTCCAGCCGACGGAACAGCAACGGGCAGGTCCCGCACCAGAAGCTGAGCTCGAAGGCGGGATCCCCGTCGACCGCCAGCACCCTGCGGCCGGGCCGGTTCGCGGCCTCCCGCCGCTCCTCCGTGAAGTTCAGCCGCGCCGTGGACTCCGGTACGCCGAGCCCGCGCGGCTCGCCCCACTCGATCAGCACGGGTACCGCACTCCGCGGCGCGGGTCGCAGAGTGGGGCGGAAGCGGTGCGTGGTGGACGCGGCAGGGTCACCGTTGTCTCCATGAGGTGAGGGGAGTTCGTACGAGAGCCGGGAGTCCCGGGGGGGCGGGTCCGGGTCAGCGGGGACGGCGGCGGACGACGTCGGCGAGGACCGTGATCACCAGTTTGCGGACGGTGTCCGCGGCCGGCGGGTCCGGGTCTCGGTCGCGGTCCGCGAAGAGGAGGTGGCCGCCGCCGACCAGGGAGAGGGTGAGCGAGTCGATGTCGGCGTCGGCCGCGATACGGCCCCGCGCGCGCTCGTCGGCGAGGTAGGCGGAGACCGCGGCGGTGATCTGGGCGAGGACGGCGAGGCCGCCTCCGGGTCTGGCCTGCCGCAGCCGCGCGCGCAACTCGTCCCGGAACGTGATGAGCGGGATGATCGCCACCGGGACCGGTCCGAAGAGCGTGGTCAGCGCGGCGGTGAGGTTGTCGGCCACGGTGCCGGTGCCGACGGCCTCGCGCAGGGTGCGGGACCGCGCCTCCAGTTGTGCGGCGCGGTCCAGGACCAGTTCGGTGAGGAAGCCGTCGAAGTCGCTGAAGTGCCGGTGCAGGACGCCTTTGGCGCAGTCCGCCTCGTCGGTGACGGCCCGGCTGGTCAGCCCGTTCGGGCCGTCCCGCAGCAGCACGCGTTCGGCGGCGTCGAACAACTGCTGTCGCGCGTCGCGCAGATGTACTCCGGTCGGCACCGGCGGATCCTCTCGTGGGCCGGATTCCCGGCACCGCTTGGCGAGTGGGCGCCTGCCCACTAAAGTGAACGCATGCCCACTCTACCGCGAGAACTCCCCGAGCCGGAGCAGTCGCACCAGGCCCGGCGCACGGCCGAGTCGTTCGGCGCGGACGCGTCGCGCTACGACCGGGCCCGCCCCGGCTACCCCGCCGACCTGGTGGCACGCATCGTCGCCGGGAGCCCGGGGCCCGAGGTGCTCGACGTCGGCTGCGGCACCGGCATCGCGGCCCGCCAGTTCCAGGCGGCCGGCTGCGCCGTGCTCGGCGTCGAGCCGGACGCCCGGATGGCCGCTCTCGCGCACTCCCGCGGCCTGCCGGTCGAGGTGGCGGGCTTCGAGGACTGGGAACCGGCCGGCCGGCGCTTCGACGCCGTGACCGCCGCCCAGTCGTGGCACTGGGTGGACCCGGTCGCCGGTGCCGCGAAGGCGGCCCGGGTGCTGCGCCCCGGCGGACTCCTGGCGGTCTTCGGGCATGTCTTCGAACCGCCCGCCGAGGTGGCCGAGCCGTACGCCGCGGCGCTGCGCCGGGTGGCGCCCGACTCCCCGTTCAGCGCTCAGCCGGCCCGGCGTCCGCTGGAGCTGTATCAGGCGGGGTACGCGCGGACCGCCGAACAGATCCGCGCGACCGGCCGGTTCGGCGACCCCGAACAGTGGCGCTTCGACTGGGAGCGGCCCTACACGCGCGACCAGTGGCTGGACCTGCTCCCCACCACCGGTGGCCTCACCCGGCTCGACCCCGGCCGACTGGCCGAGATCCTGGGCGCGGTGGGCCACGCCGTCGACGCCCTCGGCGGCGGCTTCACGATGCGGTACACCACCCTGGCGGCCACCGCCGTGCGCGCCGAAGGGACTTGACCCACCGGAGCCGCCCCCGGTCCGGCCCGGCCGCCGCACCCACCGCGACGGGAGTCCGGTCCGGTGGTGTCCGTCAGGTGTTCTCCGCCGCCGCGGCCGCCGCGGCGGCGCGCAGGGCGGTGAGGAGCGGGGTGCCCTGCCGGGCGGTGGGCCAGGCGAGGACGGCGATGCTCGGCGGGGCGTCGGAGATGTCCAGGTAGGTGAGGCCGGGGCGGGGGTAGAGGGTGCGCGCGGCGGCCGGGACAAAGGCGATGACGTGCTGGTGGGCGACGGCGAACAGCAGCGCCTCGATGTCGGAGACGGTGACGCCGTAGCGTACCCGGGTGCCGTCCGGGCGGGGGTTGACGGTCCAGTGGTCCCACCAGGCGCGCGGCACCTGCGGGGGCACGTCGGCGACGGTGTGCTGGGCGAGGTCGGCCAGGGTCACGGCGGAGCGGGCCGCCAGCGGGTCGTCGGCGGACAGGCACACGACGCGGGGCTCGCGGGCCAGGACGACCCAGTCCAGCTCGGCCGGGAGCGGGAGCCGCAGGAAGGCGGCGTCCAGGGTGCCGTCCCGGAGCGCCTCGATCTGCTCGACGAAGTCGACACCGCGCACCTCGGCCTCCAGCGCGGGGTGCCGTGCGCGCAGCACCCGCAGCACGGACTGCGCGTAGGGCATCGCGGCCTCGCCCCCGATGGCGCCCAGCCGGATCCGCTGCGGAAGGTCCTGGCCGCGCAGCGCCCCCATGCGTGCGCGGGCCTCAAGTGCCGCTTCGGCGCAGGGGATCAGGCCGCGGCCGGCGGCGGTGAGCCGGAACCGCCCCGAGCCGCCGCGCTCGGCGAGGACGGCGCCCAGACGGCTCTCCAGCGCCCGGATCTGCTTGCTGAACGCCGGCTGGGTCAGGTACGCCCGCGCGGCGGCCCGTCCGAAGTGCCGTTCCTGCACCAGCAGCAGGAACAGCCGCAGTTGATGGAAGGTGGGATCCCGGCCCGGCGCCGGGTCGGCGGGCTGCCACCGCCCGGCACGCCGCTCTCCCCCGTGAGCTGGCGTCATGGACAACAGGTTATGGCCTGTGTCCCGGATTTTCATGGCCGCCGCCCTCCTCAGCGGGCGCCACGGAGGTGCAGGATCGGCGGCGTGCGCCCGGCGGCGCCGGGAGGAACCGACCGTTCCTCGGCAGGTGTGCGGCGCCGGCGACCGCGCGTCGCAGCGTGAGGCCGTGGGGCCGGGGACCCGTGGCGCGGCGGCGCCGTCGACGGGGGGCGCCGGACTCGGGGGACGGAACATGCTGCGTATTCACTTCACCGACGCGGATCTGGCGATGTTACGGGTGGCCGGACGGCCCGACCCGCTCTGGGAGACGGTCCTGGGCATGCAACAGCTCATGGGCGGCACCGGCACGCCGGTGGCCTTCGCGGCGTGGCGGCGCCGGGCCGCACGGGAGATCGCCGAGCGGCGTCTCGGGCCCGCGGCGCGGCTGGTGTGCCGACTCGCCCCGCCCAGGGGGTACTTCCCCGACTTCCTGACCCCGCCGGAGTCGGGCGGCGGTCTCGCCGAGGGGCTCGACGCCCTGCGGGGCACGCCGCCGGCCAGGCTGCGCGCGGAGGTGATCCGGACGGGCCTGCTGCCGGAGCGGGGACCGCGCCGCCTGTCCTGGCTGCCCGGGTTGGTGGCGGGCGACCGGGAGCGGCTGGAGGAACTGGCGCAGGCGCTCCGGCTGTTGCACGACGCGCTGGTGGCACCGGCCTGGTCGGGCGTGGCACGCGGTGTGCACGCGGACCGGGCGGTCCGGGGCCGTGCGGTGCTGGACGGCGGCGCGCACCGGCTGCTCGGCTCGCTGCGCCCGTTCGCCGCCTGGGACCCGCCGGTGCTGCGTGTGACGTACCCGGTCGACATGGACCTCCGGCTGGGCGGGCGGGGGCTGCGGCTGGTGCCGTCCTGGTTCTGCTGGCGGATGCCGGTGGGCATGGCCGACCCGGACCTGCCGCCCGTCCTCGTCCACCCCGTGGAGCATCCGCTGACGGCCGCCGTCGGCCAGTGCCGCCGTCCCGCGGCACTGGCGGCGCTGCTGGGGCGTACGCGCTGGCAGGTCCTCGGTGCGCTGCGCGGCCCGGCCACCACCGGGGAACTGGCCCGGCTGCTGGGTGTCTCCCCGGCCTCCGCGAGCACGCACGCGAAGACGCTGCGGGAGGCGCGGCTGGTGGTCAGCCACCGTGTCGGGGGTTCGACCCTGCACCGCCTCACGCCGCTGGGCGCGGCCCTCCTGGAGGGCGATGTGCCGAGCACTCCCCCGGACTGACCCGGTCTGGACCGGACTGGACCGGACTGGACCGGACTGGACCGACCCGGACGGGCCGGGGCGTCTCGCGCGGGGCGGGTGCGTCCGCCGGTCGGTCAGGATCCGCCGGGGCCGTCAGGAGCCGTCGGCAGCGGACGGTCAGGAGCCGTCGGGCAGCAGGCACAGGCCCGTCAGCGGGTGGCGCCCGGCGAGGATCTCGCGGGGCGGACGTCCGGCGGCGGGTCCGTCCGGCAGGGGTACGGCGCGCAGTCGGCCGCCGAGGTCGGAGACGTAGGCGATGCCCTCCTGGGCGTCGACGGCGAGGCCGATCGCCTCGGCGAAGCCGTCGGCGAGGATCTCGGGGCGCTGTCCCGGCTCGCCCGGTGCCGGGAGGGGCGCGCGGTTGAGCGTGTTGCCCGCGGGCGCCGCGCCGCGGTCGGTCCAGTACAGGAGATCGCCGTCGAGGTGCAGGTCGATCGGTTCGGGCAGGCCGTCCCAGAGCACCTCGATGTCGGAGCGGTGCCCGGCGCTCTGCCCGGCCGGGATCTCCAGCCCGGCCCGCAGGATCCGGCCCCTGCCGCCCTTGGCCGGTCCCTTCTGGGTCCAGTACAGGTGCCCGCGGGCGGGGTCGACGGCGACGCCGACGCACTCGCCCACGACGCCGTCCGCCGCGGGGTTGACGACGAGGTCGGTCAGCCCGCCGCCGTCCACCCGGACGCTGCTGATCCGGTGGCCCTCGCGGTCGCCCCAGTAGAGCCTGCCCGCGCCGTCGCAGGCCAGCTGCTTGCCGGTCGTCATCGCCCCGGCCGGGACCAGGTCGCGCGGGGTGCCGCCGTCCAGGCTCAGCGCGTGGACGCCGCCGTTGCGGCGGGAGAAGTCCTGGCCGGCCTCGCCGGGCGCGGCGGGGTCGGTCAGCGGGGCGCCCATGGTGGTCCAGTAGACGACGCCGTCGTGCACCACGATGCCGTCCGGGGCGGCGCCCGCGTCGTCGAGGAGGGGGTGCACCCGGCCGTCCGGAATGCTGATCCGCAGCACCTTTCCGGGCATCACCTGGAGCGCCAGTAGTTCTTGCGGCACGGTGGTCGTCCTTGTTCTCGGGGTTCTCGGGTCCCGCTGTCCTGCGGTCGTGCTCGTACGGTCCTGCTCGTACGGTCCTGCTGCTGCTCAGTGCGCGGGGGCGCCCTCCGAGCCGGGGGCGGTCCAGCCCAGCGGTTCCAGGACGGCGCGGGTGCGGCCGTCGCGCAGGGCGGCGAGGCGTTCGTAGGCCGCCTCGCCGGTGCCGTACGCCTCTTCCACGGCGTCGAGGACCTCGCCCTGCCGGGCCGGGTCGGCGCTGCCGGTCTCGAAGGTCAGCTGGGAGCCGACGTGCGCGGCGAGATGGCGCATGCCGCCGGGGCCGCCGCCCAGGACACCGCTCTCGAACGGGCCGACGGTGGCCCAGCGCAGCCCGAGCGAGGCCCGGACCAGGTCGTCGAGGTCGCGGACGTCGATGACGCCCTGCTGCACCAGGTAGACGGCCTGGTCGTTGAAGACCTTCTGGAGGCGGTTGCCGACGAACCCGGGGATCTCCTTCTTCAGCCGTACGGGCAGCTTGCCCAACAGGCGGTAGACCTCGCTCGCCCGGTCCACCGCGGCCTCGGACGTCCGCGGCCCCGGCACCACCTCGACGAGCGGCATCAGCTCCGGCGGGTTGAAGGGGTGGCCGACGACGATCCGGTGGGCCGCCGGGTTGCCCCGGGCGATCGCCGAGGGCAGCAGTGAGGAGGAGGACGAGGCGAGCACCACGTCGTCGCGCGTGTGCGCGGCCAGCGTGGCGAACATCTGCTCCTTGATCTCGATGCGCTCGGGACCGGCCTCCTGCACGAAGTCGGCGCCGGTCGCCGCGGCGGCCAGGTCGGCGGTGGCCGTCACCGGCAGGTCCGCCAGCTCGCGCGCCACCAGGTCCGCCAGGTCGGGGCGCGGATCGCTGACGCGGACCTCCCAGCCGGCCGCGCCGAACAGACGGGCCCAGGAGACGCCGATGACACCGGCGCCGACGATCGTCACGACTGCCATGCAGATCACCCCAGGGGAGGGAGAGCGGGACCGGCTCGGGGCGCGGTGCGGCGGCGGCCCCGTCTCTCAGGGAAGGCGACGGGGTGGGGGGCGGCAATCCGGTCGGGCCGAACGGGTCCGGCCGGCCTCCGCGCTCCGGCGGTCGGGTCGGGATCCAGTCGACACCCGAAAGGTCAGGTCTGTCCAATATATGATCGGATAGTGAACGATAGGGCAGACGATATGGAGTTCGCTCCGGCGGACCGGACGAACCTCTCGCGCCGAATGCTGGAGCAGTTCCTGGCGGTGGCACGGGAGAAGCACTTCGGCCGGGCGGCCGAACTGCTCGGTATGAGCCAGCCGCCGCTCAGCCAGTCGGTCCAGCGGCTGGAGCGGACGGTGGGGGTGCGCCTGCTGGACCGCGGCTCGGGCGGGGTGCGGCTGACCGCGGCCGGTACGGTGTTCGCCGCCGACGCCCGACGGCTGCTCGATCTCCAGACCGCGGTGGTCGAGCGGGCCCGCCGGGTCGCGAGCGGTCTGGAGGGGGACGTGCGGGTCGGCTACGTCAGCCTCCTCAGCCACCTCTACCTGCCCACGATGCTGCGGACGGCGGCCGAACGCCTGCCCGGACTGCGGATCCAGCTCCAGCACGGCTCCTCGCAGGGGGTGGCCGAGCGGGTCCGCAGCGGATCGCTCGACCTCGGGTTCCTGCGTGACCCGGCGCGGCTCGCCGACGACCTCGTCAGCCGGGTGATCGCCACCGAACGGCTCGCCGCCGCGGTGCCGTACGACCACCGGCTGGCCGGCGGCGACGGCGTCGCCCTGGCCCGGCTGCGCGAGGAGGACTTCGTGCTGCCCGACCCGGCCGCGCTGCCCGTCCTCGCCGAACAGCTCCGACTCGCCTGCCAGCAGGCCGGGTTCACCCCGCGCGCGGTGGCGGTCGCCGACGACCTCAGCGGTCTGTTCAGCTATGTCGCCGCCGGTCTGTGCGTGAGTCTGCTCCCGGAGGACCTGCGCCGTCTCACCGTGCCGGGCGTGAGCTTCGTCCCGCTGCGGGAGCCCGCCGTCCGCCTGGACACCACCGTGTACGCGGTGCACCGCTCCGACGCCGATCCGGCGGTACTGCGCCTGCTGGACATGATCACCGGACTGCCCCTCGCCGCGGAGGGGGCGTGAGTCCGGGCCGCCGGGAAACACGCGCCGTATGGCGAAACTTCCCCTTCCCGGCCGGGAGCACGAGCACGGCGAGCACGACGAAGGCAAACACGGCGAAGGCGAGCACGGCGAACCGGAACCGGGCCCCGGCCCGGAGGTGGAGCGGGCCGCTCCGGACACGCCGACGCGCCTGCCGAGGCGGGCCTGGACCGCCGCGCTCAGAGGCAGCGCGAGGGAGTTCAGGGACGACGAACTGGCCGACCGCGCGGCGGCGTTGACGTACTACGGGGTGCTGTCGCTCTTTCCCGCCCTGCTCGTCCTGGTCTCGCTGCTGGGGGTGACCGGACGGACGACGGTCGACCGGCTGCTGGACGAGCTGCGGCAGCTCACCCCGGGGCCCGCCCGGGACACCGTCATCCGGGCCGTGGAGCAGTTGCAGGGGCAGGCCGGCACCGGTTCCCTCGTGGCCGTGGCCGGTCTGGTGCTCGCCGTGTGGTCCGCGTCCGGCTATGTGGCCGCGTTCATCCGGGCGGCCAACGCCGTCTACGACATGCCCGAGGGACGGCCGCTGTGGAAGATCCTGCCGCTCCGGCTCGGTCTGACGGTGGTGCTCATGACGCTCGCCGCGGCCAGTGCCGTGATCGTGGTGTTCACCGGCGGTCTCGCCCGCCGGGTCGGTGCCGTGATCGGGGCGGGCGACACCGCGCTGACGCTGTGGTCCGTGGCCAAGTGGCCCGTCCTCGTCCTGCTGGTCGTCCTCATGCTCGCGCTGCTGTACTGGGCCGCCCCGAACGCCGAGGTGAAGGGCTTCCGCTGGGTCTCCCCCGGCAGCTTCCTCGCCCTGCTGATCTGGGCGGGCGCCTCGGCGGGCTTCGCGTGCTACGTCTCCGGCTTCGCCTCGTACAACCGGACGTACGGCGCCATGGGCGGTGTCATCGTCTTCCTGGTCTGGCTGTGGATCGGCAACCTCGCCGTCCTGCTCGGCCTGGAGTTCGACGCCGAGACCGTGCGGCAGCGGGCCATCGCGGGCGGGCTGCCGCCCGAGACCGAGCCGTACACCCAGCCGCGCGACACCAGCACCTGGGACGAGGACGACCTCCCGGCCTGAGCCGCGCCGGCGGCCGATGAGTTCCGGGCCCCGCCGGAGTCTGCCCCGTACGGGCAGACCACGCACACCGGCTTGTGAGGGGATCATGACCAGCACCGACGCACTACCACCCGTCGTCGACGCCGCGGCCTGGCGAGAGCGGCTGGAGGCGCTCCGCGCGAGGGAGAAGGCCGCGACACGGGAACTGGACGCCATCGCGGCCGAGCGCCGCCGCCTGCCGATGGTGGCGCTGCCCGAGTACACCCTGCGGGGCGCGGACGGTCCCGTGCGGCTGGCGGACGTCTTCGAGGGCCGCAGGCAGCTGATCGTGTACCACCACATGTGGTTCCCCGGCGAGGAGTGGCAGTGCCCGGGGTGCACGGGGTTCACCTCGCAGTACACCCGGCTGGACTTCCTGGACGCCTACGACGCGCGCTTCGTCGTCGTCACCCAGGGCCCCATCGGCGAGGCGCTGGCGTACAAGCGGCGCGTCGGCAACCGGATGACCTGGTACTCCAGCGCGGACAGCCCCTTCGGCGCCGATATGGGCGCGCCGCCCGGGGGCGGGTTCGCGGTCAATGTGTTCCTCCGCGACGGGGACACCGTCCACCGCACCTGGCACACCGACGGCCGGGGCACCGAACAGCTCAGCCACACCTTCCCGCTCATCGACCTCCTCCCCTACGGGCGGCAGGAGGAGTGGCAGGACTCGCCCCCCGGCTGGCCCCGGTCGCCCGCCTACAGCCGGTGGATGCGCTCCGAACAGATCGCCGCGCTCTACGGCCCGCGGTGAGCGCGCCGCGCACGGCCGCAGACGGCTGTGCGCGTGCCGCGGCCGCAGGAAGAGGCCGAAGCGACCGCAGCGGCCGGGTGCGGTGTCCGAGCCGGTTCGGCTCCCCGGCTCACGGTGTCAGGACGGACCTGCCGAACACCTCGCCCGCGTCCAGCATCCGGTGGGCCGATGCCGCCCGGTCCAGCGGCAGCACCTCGTGGACGACCGTGCGCAGCGCCCCGTGCGCGGCCTCGGCGAACTGCGCCGCGCGCACGGCCTGCCGGTCGGGTCCCGGCACGCTGTCGGAGCTGAGGGTGGCGAAGGTCAGCGATCTGCGGAAGGCGGCCATCAGCCGCGTCCCGAAGTCCGCGGGCGGCGGCCCGCCGACGACGCCCACCGCCACGAACCGCCCGTTCTCGCCCAACCGGTCCAGGAACAGCGGGAGTCGCGGTCCGCCGACGATGTCGACGATCACGTCGAAGGACGGCGGGGCGGCGTCCGGAGCACCGGGCAGGGCCCGGCCCCGGCGGTCGAGGACATGGGTCGCGCCCAGCTCCCGCAGCCGGGCTCCGCGGCCGGCGGAGGAGGTGGTGACCGCCACCGCGCCCGCGCCGGCCCGCGCCGCGAGCTGGACCGCCGTGATGCCGATGCTGCCCGCAGCGCCCCGGACGAGGACCGATTCGCCGGGCGCGAGCCGGGCGCGGTCGAGGGCGAAGTGCGCGGCCACCCCGGAGCCGCCGAGTGTCACCGCGTCGACGCAGGTCAGACCGTCGGGCAGCGGAAGGATGTCGTCGACGGCGGCGACCGCCCGCTCGGCGTACCCACCGGACAGGCCGGTGAACGCCCACACCCGCCGGCCGGTCCACGAGGCGTCGACGCCCTCTCCCACATCGGTGACCGTGCCCGCCACCTCGCTGCCGAGGTGGTGGCCCTCCCGGAAGCCGTACCCGGCGAGCGCCCCGCGGCGGATCACGGCGTCCACGCCGCCCACCCCGATCGCCTCCGTGGCGATCCGCACCTGCCCGGCGGCGGGGGCGGGTTCGGGCAGGTCGACGACCTCCAGACCGTCCGGGTCGCCGAACGTCCTGATCACAACGGCCTTCATCACGGGCTCCTCTGGCATCGAACGGAACGGAAGGGGGGCGGCGGGCAGTGGCCGCGCTGCCGGAAAGTGCGGGAACGTACGGAACGTAACGGGCGCGCCCGTCCGGCTGGTTAAAGTGAGAGACGATGACCGCTCCTCTGCCTCACCTCGCGCGCTCCGACGCCCGCGACAACCGGGCCCGCATCCTGGAGGCCGCCCGCGCGGTGTTCGGCGAGGAGGGCCTGAGCGCGCCCGTGCGCGCGGTCGCCCGGCGGGCGGGCGTCGGCCCCGCCACGCTGTACCGGCACTTCCCCACCAAGCGGGACCTGGTCACGGCGGCCTTCGCCGACCAGCGGCGGGCCTGCCGCACGGTGGTCCGTGACGCCCTCGCGGACGCGGACCCGTGGCGCGGCTTCCGGGACCTGGTCGAGCGGATCTGCGAACTCCACGCGCACAGCCGGGGGTTCGCCGACGCCTTCATGACGGCCTACCCCGGGACCATGGACTTCGCCGCCGACCGCGAGCGGACACTGCGCGCGGTCGCCGAGCTGGCCCGCCGCGCCCAGGAGACGGGGCGGCTGCGGCCCGGTTTCGTCGTCGACGACCTGGTGCTGATGCTCATGGCCCACCGGGGCGTCCAGGACGTCCCGCGGGCCGCCCGCCCGGCCGCCTCCCGCCGCTTCGCCGCGTATGTGATCGAGGCGTTCCGTGCCGTACCGGAGCCGGAGCCGGGGACGGGGGCGGTGCCGGAGGAGCACACGCCCCTGCCGCCGGCCCCGCGCCTGCGGTCCCCCGAGGGCTCGGGCACCTGAGCCCGTCGTACGCCGGACGGGCGGCGGCCGGGGGCGGGCGGCGGCCGGGGGCGGGCGAGAGCCGGGGGCAGGCGAGAGCCGGGGCGCCGGGTGGCGTCGTTTGCGCGATGCTGGAGGTGGGAGGCGCCCGCCGCGCCCCGGCGGCCCGGCCCGGGGCGCCGTGCCTCGGGGCGCCCGCCCGCACACGTGGCACACGCGTGTCCGCACACGTGTGCGCGGCGCCGCCCCCGCGCAGCCGAGCCCGTCGAAGGGAGTGAGCGATGGCGGACCCCGAGCAGGCCGCCCGTGCGGCTCCGATCCGGGTCTTCCTGCTGGACGACCACGAGGTGGTACGGCGCGGGGTGCGCGACCTGCTGAACGACGAGCCGGACGTCGAGGTGACCGGCGAGGCCGCCACTGCGGCGCAGGCCCTGGCGCGGGTGCCCGCGCTGCGCCCGGACGTGGCGGTGCTGGACGTGCGGCTGCCGGACGGGGACGGGGTGCGGGTCTGCCGCGAGCTGCGGTCCCGGATGCCGGAGCTGGCCTGTCTGATGCTGACCTCGTTCGACGACGAGGAGGCGCTGCTCGACTCGATCATGGCGGGTGCCTCCGGCTATGTGCTCAAGCAGATCCGGGGCGCCGACCTGGTCTCGGCGGTGCGCACGGTGGCGCGCGGCCAGTCGCTGCTGGACCCCAGTGCCACCGCGCGCCTGATGGCCCGGCTGCGCGGCGGTCCGCGGGAGGAGCCGGACGCGCTGCCCGGCCTCACCGACCGGGAGCGGGAGATCCTGGCGCTGATCGGCGAGGGGCTCACCAACCGGCAGATCGGCCGGCGGCTGTATCTGGCGGAGAAGACGGTCAAGAACCACATCTCCCGGCTGCTGGCCAAGCTCGGTGTGGAACGGCGGGTCCAGGCCGCGGTCATCGCCACCCGGGCCGGGGACCGGGCCCACGGGGACGACCGCTGAGGACCGGCGGTGGGACGCTCCGAGGAGTACGCGCACACGTCCGGGGACGAGGACGCCCGGCTGCGGCTGCCGCAGCTGCGGCTGGACGAGCTGCTGGGGGAGCTCCAGGCCCGTCTGGACGCGGCGCGCGGCACCCTCGACCGGGTGCACAGCCTGCTGGAGGCGGTCCTCTCCGTCGGCCGTGAGCTGGACCTCGGGCAGGTGCTGCGCGGTGTGGTGGAGGCGGCCGCGGCGCTGGTCGACGCCGAGTACGCCGCGCTGGGCGTGATCGGGCCGGACGGACGCTCCCTCTCGGCGTTCCACACGGTCGGGGTGGACGAGGAGCTGATCGCCCAAATCGGCCCGTTCCCGCAGGGCAAGGGGATCCTCGGGGAGCTGATCCGCGAGCCGCGGCCGCTGCGGCTGGCGAAGCTCTCCGAGCACCCGTCGTCGTACGGCTTCCCGGCGCACCATCCGCCGATGGACACCTTCCTCGGCGTCCCGGTCCGGGTGCGCGACCGGGTCTACGGGAATCTGTATCTGACGCAGAAGCGCGGCGGGGTGCCGTTCGACGCGGAGGACGAGTCGGTCCTGTCGACGCTGGCGGTGGCGGCCGGGGTGGCCATCGACAACGCGCGGCTGTACGAGGAGTCCCGGCTGCGCGAGCGCTGGCTGCGGGCGAACGCCGAGATCACCCGGGCGCTGCTGTCCGGGGCCGCGCAGGTGGAGGTGTTGCGGCTGATCGCGGAGCGGGCGCGGGAGATCACCGGTTCGGTGCTCGCCGCGATGTCCGTGCCGGTGCGGGACACCGAGGCGCTCACCGTGGAGCTGGCCATCGGGCGGCACGCCGGGGCGCACCGCGGTCTGGTGCTGCCGGTGCGGGGCACCCTCACCGGGGCGGCCTTCGCGAGCGGCGCGGTGGTGAGCAGCCCGGACGCCGCCCAGGACGCGCGGGTCACCGCCGGGCCGCCGCGGTTCGGCGGGCTCGGGCCCGCCGTCGCCGTGCCGGTCGGGGGCGGCGGCCATGTGCGGGGCGTGGTGCTGCTCGCCCGGGAGGCGGGGGCCGAGGTCTTCTCGCCTCCGGAGCTGGAGACCCTGAAGGGGTTCGCCGGGCAGGCGGCGCTGGCGATGGAGCTGGCCGAGCACCGGCGGGACGCGGAGCAGATCGCCCTGCTGGAGGACCGCGACCGGATCGGGCGGGACCTGCACGATCTGGCGATCCAGCGGCTCTTCGCGACCGGGATGACCCTCCAGAGCGCGGAGCGGTTCATCGAGCACGAGGGGGCCCGGGAGCGGGTGGCGCGGGCCGTGGACGACCTGGACGAGACGATCAAGATCATCCGGTCGTCGATCTTCGGGCTGCGCAGGCACGACGAGGAGGCGGCGCCGGGGCTGCGGGCGCGCGCCGTCCGGGTGGTCGACGACGCCGCCCGGGTGCTGGGCTTCGCGCCCAGTGTGCGGATGGAGGGGCTGCTCGACACCCATGTGCCGGACGAGACCGCCGAGCAGGTGGTCGCCGTGCTGTCCGAGGCGCTGACCAACGTCGCCCGGCACGCCCGCGCCCACCGGGCCGAGGTCGCTCTGGAGACGGACGGCAGCACCGTACGGATCACCGTCACCGACGACGGTGTGGGCATCCCGCCGGACGCCCCCCGCAGCGGCCTGGACAACCTCCGCGCACGTGCCCGGCGGCTGGGCGGCACCCTCCGCCTGACCGCTCCGCGCACCGGCGGCACCACGCTGGTCTGGCAGGCACCGGTGAGCCGCCGCCGGGAGTAGGCCGCACGGCAGCCGAACAGGCGGGCGGACGGCCGGTCGGCGCCGCGCGCCGGGACGTGTGGCCCCTGCCCGCCGGGGCGCGGGCCGGGCATGCTCGGAGGTGGACCTGCCGGGCTGCCGCCGGTCCCGCGCGGACGGCGAGGCGGCGGCCGGACCGCGTACGGGAGTGTGAGCGCGATGGACCTTCCCCTGGTCGTCGGGGTGGACGGCTCCGAGCCCGCGCTGCGGGCGGTGGACTGGGCGGCCGACGAGGCCGTGCTGCGCGGGCTGCCGCTGCGCGTGGTGTACGCCTCGCTCTGGGAGCGCTACGAGGGCTCGGCGCTCGCCCGGGATCTCGGCAAGCCGGACGCGCGGGTGGCGGCCGAGGACGTCGTCCGGGCCGGGGCGCACCGCGCGCGGGCGCGGCAG
The DNA here is from genome assembly GCF_000373685.1 of Streptomyces sp. PsTaAH-124. Classification (NCBI taxonomy): domain Bacteria; kingdom Bacillati; phylum Actinomycetota; class Actinomycetes; order Kitasatosporales; family Streptomycetaceae; genus Streptomyces; species Streptomyces sp. PsTaAH-124. Next base: position 107,264 of record NZ_KB892159.1, read on the forward strand.
CCGGACCTGGCGGTCGGCCTGGCCGCCCTGCCCGAGGCACCGGAGTACGCGCTGCTGCGGGAGGCCCGCAACGCCTCCGCCCTGGTCGTGGGCAGCCGGGGCCGGGGCGGTGTGAGCGGGCTGCTGCTCGGCTCGGTCGGCCTCTATGTGGCCGCGCACGCCGACTGCCCCGTCGTCGTGGTCCGCCCCGGCGGCGACAACCAGGCCCGTACGGCGGTGTCCGGCCGTGTCGTCGTCGGGATCGGCGACGAACCCGCCGCCGAGGTGCCGTTCGCCGCCCGGGAGGCCGCTCTGCGCGGGGCCGTGCTGGAGGCCGTACGGGCCTGGCGGTGCCCCGCGCCCGAGCCGGCCGGTCATCCGCTGCTCACCGGCGGGCCGGAGCGCGGGTACGGGGAGGCGGAGGAAGAGGCGGCGCCGGAGGTCCTGGAGGAGGCGCTGCGGGAGGTGCCCGCGCAGGTGGAGGTGCGGCGCCGCACGGTGGAGGGGCCCGCGCACAAGGTGCTGCTCGGGGCGTCGCGGACGGCCGGCCTGCTGGTGGTCGGCGCCCGGCGCCGGCCGGGCCGCCTCGGACTCCAGCTCGGCCGCGTCGCGCACGCCCTGCTGCACCACGCGCTGTGCCCGGTGGCCGTCGTACCGCACCGCGCCTGAACACCTGAACGCCTACGCGCGGCCCGCACCGGTCGGCGCCGGGATGGGGCCGTTGGGCCCAAGCGCCCAGCGCGGCGCGGTGGAGACGCTGGTCGTGCCGGACGGTCCCGGCGGACGGGACCCGGCGGCGTCGACCCCTGACGGAGAGAGGGTGAGGGCCGGTATGAAGGGCTATGTCTTCCACGGTCCCGGGCAGGCCGCCTGGGAGGAGGTTCCCGACCCCGGTGTCCGGGAGCCCACGGACGCCGTGGTGCGGGTGGACACGGTCACGATCTGCGGGACGGACCTGCACATCCTGGGGGGTGATGTGCCCGAGGTGCGCCCGGGGACCGTGCTGGGGCACGAAGCCGTCGGGGAGGTCGTGGAGGCCGGGCCCGAGGCGCGCACCGTACGGCCGGGCGAGCGGGTGCTGGTCTCCTGCGTCACCGCCTGCGGGCGCTGCCGCTACTGCCGCGAGGGCGTCTACGGCCAGTGCCTGGGCGGCGGCGGCTGGATCCTCGGCCATCTGATCGACGGCACCCAGGCGCAGTACGTGCGGGTGCCCTTCGCCGATCTGTCCCTGCACCCGCTGCCCGCCGCGGTGACCGACACCGAGGCGGTGCTGCTGGCGGACATCTTCCCCACCGCCTACGAGGTGGGTGTGCTGAACGGGCGGGTGCGGCCCGGGGACACGGTGGTCGTGGTCGGCGCCGGGCCCATCGGCCTGGCCGTCGTCGCCACCGCGCGCCTGTTCGCGCCCGAACGCGTCATCGCGGTCGACCTGGCCCCCGCCCGTCTGGAGGCGGCCCGGAAGCTGGGCGCCGAGGCGGTCGCGGACGCCCGCGAGGACCCGGGGCAACTGGTCGCCGACCTCACGGGAGGACTCGGCGCCGACGTGGCCGTGGAGGCGGTGGGCGTCCCGGAGACCTTCGAGATGTGCACCCGCATGGTGCGCCCCGGCGGCCATGTGGCCAATGTCGGGGTGCACGGCAGGCCGGCGACCCTGCACCTCGAAGAGCTGTGGATCAAGGACGTGACCATCACCACCGGTCTGGTCGACACCAGTTCCACGCCCACGCTGCTCCGGATGACCGCCGCCGGGCGGCTGCCCGCCGCGCAGTTCGTCACGCACACGTTCCCGCTGGACCGGATGGAGGAGGCGTACGACGTCTTCGCCCACGCCGCCGAGACCGGCGCCCTCAAGGTCGTCCTCGGCGGGCCGCCGCCGCGCGAGGTCGTGCCCGTGCCTCCGACGGCGGCGGACTGAACCGGGCACCGGGACGACCGGACACCGGGACACGGACACGGACACGGCGGCGGACCGCGCCATGGAACCGAACGACGGCTTCCGCGAACTCGGCCGGCAGGAGTGCCTGCGGCTGCTGGCCACGGCCCCGGTGGGCCGGGTCGTGCACACCCGGCACGCCCTGCCCGCCGTGCTGCCGGTGAACTTCCGCCTGGACGACGAGGGCGCGGTGCTGCTGTGCACGTCCGCCGCCTCGGAGCTGGCCCGCGCGGTCGACGGCGCGGTGGTCGCCTTCGAGGCCGACGAGGTGGACCCGGTGGCGCGCTCCGGCTGGAGCGTCGTCGTCACCGGGCCCGCCGCCGTGGTGAGCGACTTCGACCGGTTCCGGCGCCTGGTCCGGGACGGGCCGCTGTCCTGGGCCCCGTCGCCGCGCGAGGTGTTCATCCGGATCGCGCCGGAACTGGTCACGGGCCGCGAACTGATCGGCGGGCGCAGCCTCTACGGCCTGGACCCGTTCTTCTGACCCCGCCCCTGCCCGGCCCGGTCGGGCACCCGGTTCGGCCCGCTCTAGCCGTCCGCCCGGCCGGTGAGGTCGTACTCCACGTCGACCACGCCCTCCACCGCGCGCACCAGCCGGGCCGCGACGGGGACCATGGAGGTGTCGCGGACGCGTCCCGTCAGGGTCACCACGCCGTCCTCGACCCGGACGCCGATCGCCTCGCCCGTGGGCGCGGGCGGGAAGAGGGACGGCAGGACGTCCAGGCGCACCTCCTCGGCGATGTCGTCGTCCGGGCGGAGGAACACCTTCAGCAGGTCGGCCCGGCTCACCACGCCTTCGAGCAGGCCCTCGGCGTCGACGACGGGCAGCCGTTTGACCCCGCGCCGGGCCATGATGCGGGCCGCCTCGGCGAGCGTGGCGTCGGCGTGCACGGTGACGGCCGGGGCGCTCATCAGCTCCCCGGCGGTCAGCGCCCCGGCCTTGGCCAGGTCGGGCAGGCGGCGCAGCTGGGTGAACCGGTCCGGGTCGCTGTCGCGGAACTCCTCCTTGGGCAGCAGATCGGCCTCGGAGACGACGCCGATGACCCGGCCCTCGCCCGCCAGCACCGGGAGCGCGCTCACCTTCCACTGCCCCATGAGGCCGACGATGTCCTTGAACGGGGCGTCACGCCCCACGGCCACGACGGTGTGCGTCATGACCTCGCTGACGGTACGGGGTCCGCGCCGCATGGTCTCCTCCTCGCTCGGTGAACCGCCCGCGTGTGGGTGGGCGTCACCGTTCTCCGCTGCCGTACGGGGCGTACAGGTCCAGGAGCCGGACGCGGGCGGCGTGCAGCCGCCGGGCGGCCACCTGGCCCACCCAGCAGGCGACGGCCCGGCCGAACTCCGGGTCCCGCTCGCACAGGGACCGCACGGCGGCCGCGTCGAACTCCGAGGCCCGCACCGGGCTCGCGGCCTCGGCGCCCAGGTGCCAGACGTACGGCGGGAAGTGCCAGGACCAGCCGACCAGTTCGCCGTGGCCCAGGGTCTCGACGACGGCGGCGCGGCGGCCCGGGACGTGCAGGTCGAGGGCGACGGTCCCGGTCCGCACGATCCAGAACCGGTCGGCGTGCTGCCCCTCCTCGAAGAGCCGGCTGCCCGTCGCGAACGAGACGTCGCGGGCCAGGGACATCAGCCGCGCGCGGTGGCCGGCCGGCAGCGCCGCGGTGAGTGTGGTGGAGGTCATCGGTCACGCTCCTGCCTCGGGTGCCGCCGTCCGGGGGGCGGCCTGTCTTCAGGGTGCTCCCGTGCCGGGCGGGGCGCCACGGGCCGCCCGGTCCCCGTGGTGGGCCCAACGTCCCGCGGCAGGGCCGAACCGCCCTCGCGCGGGGGCGGGGCCGGGTGCGACGGTGACAAGGGAACCCCCTTGCCGCAGCGGGCGGCATACCGGCGGGAGACGGTGGTGACGATGGAATTGCCTCTGGTCGTGGGCGTGGACGGTTCGGGTCCGAGCCTGGCGGCGGTCGACTGGGCGGTGGACGAGGCGGCCCGGCACGGTCTGCCGCTGCGGCTGGTGCACGCCTCGCTATGGGAGCGCTACGAGGGCGCCGTGCCCTCCGGGAGCACCGAGCGGCCCTCCGAGCAGGTGCTCGCCGAGTACGTGGTCGGCTCCGCCGCGGAGCGGGCCCGGCTACGCGGCCCGGAGGTGAAGGTGTCCGGCGACATCCTTCCCGAGGACGCGGCCACCGCCCTGCTGGAGGCGGGCGACGACGCGGCGGCCGTGGTGATCGGCTCCCGGGGGCGCGGCGAGCTGAAGGGGCTGCTGCTCGGGTCGGTGGGGCTCGCGGTGGCCGGGCGGGCGCGCTGCCCGGTGATCGTGGTCCGCGGTGACACGGCCGGCCTGTCCGGCGCCCACGGGCGGATCCTGCTCGGCGCGGGCGGGCCCGGCACCGGCGGCGAGGCGGCGCGGTTCGCCGTGCGCGAGGCACGGGTCCGCGGCTGCGTCCTGGACGTCGTACGGGCCTGGCGCAGCCCCGCGCGCGGACCGGCCGAGGTCCGGGACGGCGCCGGGGACGAGGAGGAGCGGGCCGCCGCCGTGCTCGAAGCGGCGCTGGCCGCGGGAGAGCCGGAGACGTCCCCGGAGCTGCTGGTGCGCCGGGCGACGGCCGAGGGTCCCGCGCACCGGGTGCTGGTGGACCGTTCGGCCGCCGCGGACCTGGTGGTCGTGGGCGCGCGGCGCAGGAGCGGCCGCTTCGGGCTCCAACTGGGCCGTACGGCGCACGCGTTGCTGCACCACGCGCGGTGCCCGGTGGCGGTGGTGCCGCAGCGGGCGGCCGCGACGGAGTACGGAGAGGAGTGACTCTCCGCCTCCGTCCCGGGGGCGCGCGCCCCCGGCCGTCGCCTCAGACCGCGGCCAGCGCCTCGGTGGGCGGCAGCCCGGAGGCGCGTACGGCCGGGTAGAGCCCGGCGGCCGCGCCGACGACGACCGCGCCGAGCACCCCGCCGGTCAGGGCGAGCGGCGGGAACACCACGGGCCAGGACTGGTACAGGGCGTACCCGCCCGCGCCCAGCGCGCCGAGCAGCGTCCCGGCGCAGCCGCCCAGTGCGGACAGGGCGACCGACTCGGCGAGGAACTGCCCTCTGATCTGACGGCGGCTGGCGCCCAGGGCGCGGCGCAGCCCGATCTCGCGGCGCCGCTCCAGCACCGAGACGACCATGGTGTTGGCCACGCCGACCCCGCCGACGAGGAGGGCGACGCCCGCGAGTCCGAGCAGCAGCACGGAGAGCGTCCGCTCGGTGGCCCGCTTGGCGGCCAGGACGTCCGAGGGGCGGCTGACCTGGACGAGGCCGGGCAACTGCGGGTGGACGGTGGCGGGCAGCACGGCGCGTACGTTCTCGATCTGCGACTCGACGGCCGTGACGTAGACGACGGTGGGGTGGCCGTCGAAGCCGAACTGCTCGCGGGCCGCCTCCCAGCCGATCAGGACGGTGCTGTCCAGGTCGGGGGCGAGCGACAGCGGTGCGAGGATGCCGACGACGGTGAACCAGCGCCCGCCGATGTAGACCTGCCCGGCCTCCTTGCCGGGGCGCACCCGGTCGTAGCCGAGGCGCGAGGCGGCGCGCGCGCCCAGGACCACGGTCGGGAAGCGGGCCGTGGTCGCGGTGAGGAACGCTCCCGAGCCGACCTTCCCGTGGACCGCCGCGAGCAGACCGGTGCGGGCGGCCAGGACGCTGATGCCGGGTGCGTCGGCCGGGTCGGCGCGGTCGGAGCGCAGCACCGTCTCGTGCAGGTTGGCCACGGCGCTGGCGTGGGTGACCGGGCCGATGCGGGCGGCCATGGCGTCGGCGCTCTCGGGGAGGACCACGGGCGGATCGGCGTTCGTCTGCGGGGCGACGCGGAGCATGTTCGTGCCGAGCGCGGACAGCTGGTTGGACAGGGCCCGGCTGCTGGAGGCGGGCACGGCGGTGACGACGACGAGCGTCGCGATGCCCAGGGAGATGCCGAGCGCGGACAGCGCCGCCCGGGGGCCGCGGGTGCGGATGCCGAGCAGGCCGAGCCGGAGGATGTCGGTGAACGCCAGCCGGACCGGGCGCGGTCCGCGGTTCCGCGCGGTGCGGTTCCGCGGTGTGCGGGGCCGCGGTGTGCGGGTCTTCGCTCTGCGGCTCATGCGGTGCTCACCTCGCGGGTGTCGGCCGTGACGCGTCCGTCGCGCAGTTCCACCCTGCGGGGCAGCCGGGCGGCGATGTCGCGGTCGTGGGTGATGACGGCGATGGTCGTGCCCTGGGCGTTGAGCTCGGTGAGCAGGTCGAGGACGGCTTCGCCGTTGGCCGCGTCCAGGGCGCCGGTGGGTTCGTCGGCGAGCACCAGCGCGGGCCGGTTGACCAGCGCGCGGGCGATGGCGACGCGTTGCCGCTCGCCGCCGGAGAGCTGCTGCGGCAGATGGGAGCCGCGGTGTGCCAGGCCGACCCGGGCCAGGGCCTCCCGGGCGAGCGGGCGGCGGCTGCGGCGCGGGACACCCGCGTAGAGCAGTCCGGTGGCGACGTTCTCGGTGGCGTCCAGTCCGTCGGTGAGGTGGAAGTGCTGGAAGACGAAGCCCAGCAGGCGGGCGCGGAGCGCGGACAGGCGGCGGTCGCCCAGGGTGCGGACGTCGTGTCCGGCGACCCGGACGGTGCCGGTCGTCGGCCGGTCCAGGGTGCCCATGATGTGCAGCAGCGTCGACTTGCCGGACCCGGACGGGCCGACGATGGCGAGGAGTTCGCCCTCGTCCACGCGGAGCGAGACGTGGTCGAGCGCGGTGACGTCGCCGGGGTGGTGTCTGGTGACGTCGTCGACGAGGAGGACCGGACAGCCGGTGCGGAGGACCCCGGGCGTGCGGGGGCCGGTGGCGGGCGTGGCGGGCGTGCTCATGAGGCCGTCACCACCTTGCTGCCCTCGGTCACTCCCTTGCCGCTCACCTCGACCTGCCCGCCCGCGAACATGCCGGTGGTCACCGCGATCAGGGTGCCGTCCGGGCGCTGCACCGCGTATCCGCCCTCCTTCAGGGCGACCAGCGCGCTCACGGGGACGGCGAGGACGCCCTTGCGGGTGACGGTGTCGAACCTGACCTGTACGGCCGCCGCGTCGAGGCTCTGCACGTCCTTCGCGTGGTCCGGGACCACGGTCACATCGAGGGTGGCCGGTCCGGTCTGCGCCTGCGCGCCGTCCGTGCCGCCCTGGACGGTCCGGCCGAGCGCGGTGACCCTGCCGCGGACCGTCCTGCCGTCGGGCAGGGTGATCCCCGCCCGGGTGCCGGCCTTGACGGTGGCCACGTCGGTGGCGGCGACCGGCACGGTCACGGACTTGGCAGCGGCCGTGTAGGCGAACAGCGGGGAGTCGGCCGGGTCGCCGGGCTGTGCCTGGACCGTGTCGACGCGCACCGCCCCGGGCAGGACGACGGCGCGGCCGGGGACGAGGGTGCCCGTGGCCTGCTGTCCGGTGTCGTGCTGCCACCGCTTGAGGGCGGCGGCGAGGGCCGGGGTGAACAGCGCGCCCTCGTCACCGGCGCCGCTCGGCGCGGTCGCCGCGGACCCGATGTCGTAGCCGAGCGCGACGAGGTTGTCGGCGAGCACGCTCACGTCGTGGCCGCGCACGCCCGTCTTGTCCAGGGTGCGGAAGAAGGGGGTGTCGCCGAAGAAGACCGGTACGGGCCGGTCGTCGATCCGGTACAGCGCCTTGCCCCTGGCCGCGCGGGCACCCGGCTTCGGCACCGCCGTGACGGTGCCCTGGCCGGTGCCCTTGAGCACCTGCGGCTTGCCGTGGCCGAGGGTGCCCGGCAGGGTGCGGCTGTCGGAGAGGTCGGTCCTGGTGACCGTGGCGGTGTGCGGCGGCGCGGGCGCCGCGGCCGCGGTGTCCCGGCCCGCGTGGGTGTTGCTCCAGGCCACCGCGCCGGTACCGGCGGCCCCGGCGACCAGCAGGGCGCTCAGGGTGACGGCGACCTTAGTCCTTCTTGCCACCGAATTCCTCCATCGTGCATTTCTTGTCGACCGTGTCCTGCTCGGTCTGGCTCAGCGTGGAATCGCCGTCGTAGGTCCAGCCGGAGTTGTCGGGCAGCGCGGTGACCTTGAGGCCGTGCCGGTTCAGGCACTTGACGTAGGCCCGGTACTGGTCGTCGAAGTGCGGATTCGTCTCGCGTTCCAACTCGGGCGGCTGGAGGGGAAGTTTGTTCTTGCACGCCCGCTCGGCCGCTTTCGCGGTGGGGCTGTTGTCCGTGTCGTCGATGGAGTCCGGGCCGCGTGCGGTGATCATCTTGTGGCCGTGGTCCTTGAGGCACGCGGCGTAGTAGTGCCAGTAGCGGTCCCGCTCCTCGTCCGTGCTGTCCAGGCGCAGTTGGGGGCGGCCGGCGTCCGGGTCGGACGGTGTGGCGCCCGCGCCGGAACCCGCCTTCGGCGTACCGGCCGGGGCACCGCTCTCCAGGGACGCCACGCCCTGGTGGGCCGGGCCGCCCTGGTCGTCGGAGCCGCCCGGACCGCCCCCGCCGCCGCAGCCGGTGAGCAGCAGGAAGCCCGCGAGGAGGACGGCGGCGCCGGGCAGGCAACGGCGGCGGCCGCGAAGGTCGAGGTGGGTCATGGGGCCCATGCTCGGCGCGATGTGTCGGGAAGCCGTCAGGAACCCTTGCCGGTGCCGTGCGCCCCCCCGGTGGCGCTCCGCACCGCCGCACCGGCCGCCCGGCCACCGGCCGGACACACCGCCCGGACGCCGACCGGATGCCGACAACTCCCCCACCGGAACAGGACGGTCGCGGCACATCCGCGCCCTACCGTCCTGGCCGTCAAGCCCCCTATCGACAGGAGAGCGATCTCATGGCATCGCGCCCTCTGCTGCGCGCCGTCGCCGTCGCCGCGCTGTGCACCGGCCTGCTCGGCACCGCTCCCGCCGGTGCGGCCCCGGCCCCTCGTACCGCCCCGGACCCGCCGGTCGTCACCGCGCGTGCCGTCATGCCGTATCTGGAGGAGTTCCAGGCCATCGCCGACCGCAACGGCGGCAACCGGGCGCACGGCACCCCGGGTTACCGGGAGTCCGTGGCGTATGTGCGGCGGGTGCTGGAGCGGGCGGGCTACCGGACCGTCCTCCAGCCGTTCACGCACGACGGTGCCACCGGCTACAACCTGATCGCCGACCTGCCGGGCGGCGACACCCGCGACACCCTCATGCTGGGCGCGCACCTGGACAGCGTCACGGCCGGTCCCGGCATCAACGACAACGGGTCCGGCTCGGCCGCCGTCCTCGCCACCGCGGTCGCCGTGGCCCGCACCCACCCGCGCACCGAACGGCACCTCCGGTTCGCCTGGTGGGGCGCGGAGGAGGGCGGCCTGTTCGGCTCGGCGCACTATGTGAACAGCCTCTCCCCCGCCCAGCGTTCCGCCATCGGCAGCTATCTCAACTTCGACCAGGCCGGTTCCCGGCACGTCACGACCTGGCTGGTCACCCATGATCCGGCCGGGTCCGCCGGGGCGGTGGAGGCCACCGACGCGTTCGAGGCGTACTTCGCGGCCCGCTCGGTCCCGACCTTCGACATCGGGAACACCGGCTCGGACGACCAGTCGTTCGCCGCCGCCGGCATCCCCATGGCCGGTTTCACCACCGGCGTCTCCGACTGCATCCACAGCGCCTGCGACGACATCCACAACGTGGACCCGGACGTGCTGGCGCTCAGCACGAACGCCGTGCTCGACGTGGCCTGGCACCTCGCCCTCACCAAGGACCGCCGATGAAGCGCCGTCTCGTCCCCCCGCTCGCCGCGCTCGCCCTGTGCGTGCTCACCTCCCTGGCGCCCGCCTCCGCGGCCGACGGCGGGTCCGGTGTGGGTGACCCCTACTACCCCGACGACGGCAACTCCGGGTACGACGTGGCCCAGTACGACGTGCGTGTCGTCTACGACCCGGCCCGCCCCGACCACCTGGACGGCGACACCACGGTCACCGCGCGCGCCCTGGAGGACCTGGACCGCTTCCATCTGGACCTGACCGGTTTCGAGGTCTCCTCGGTGACCGTCGACGGGGTGGCGGCCCGCGCGGTGGCGCGCGAGGGCGCGCACGAACTCGTCGTCACCCCGGCCCGGCGGCTGCGCAAGGGCGCCCCCTTCTCCGTGCGCGTACGGTACGCGGGCAAGCCGGTCGGGGAGGGCTGGATCCCGCTGACCGACGGCGGGGTGTCGGTCGTCGGTGAACCGCACGCCGCCTCGGCCTGGTACCCGGCGAACGACCATCCGTCCGACAAGGCGACCTTCCGGCTGACGGCGACCGTCCCGGACGGCTGGACCGCCGTCGGCAACGGGCGGCCGGGACCGGTGACCTCGGACGGCGCGGGGCACCGCACCTTCCGCTGGTACGAGGACCGGCCGCTGGTCACCTACGCCAGCACCCTGGCCGTCGACCGGTTCACGGTGCACACCGACCAGCTGGCCGACGGCACGCCGGTGATCAACGCGATCGGGCCCGGCACGATCGTGGACGCGGAGTCCGAGGCGCTCCAGAAGAAGATCCTGGACCTCTTCTCCGCCCGGTTCGGCCCGTACCCGTTCTCCTCGGCCGGAGCCATCGTCACCTCGCAACGGGCCGCGAACGCACCCGAGCTGGAGACGCAGAGCCGTCCGACGTACGACGTGGGCCTGTTCGACGTGGCGATGGCGCACGAGCTGGCCCACCAGTGGTTCGGCGACAGCGTGTCGTTCGAGGACTGGCGGGACGGCTGCCTCGCCGAGTGCTTCGCCTCGTACGCCCAGTGGCTCTGGTACGAGCACCAGGAGGGCGACGACATCGACCACGACTACTACGGCCCGCAGGTCGAGGAGCACCGCGCCGACCCGGAGTTCTGGCGCGTCCCGCTGTACGACCCCGGTGCCGGGCGGGAGCTGGACGCCGCCCTGTACGAACGGGGGCCGCTGATGCTGCACGCCCTGCGGCGCACGGTGGGTGACGACGTGTTCTTCCGGATCCTGCGGCAGTGGCAGTCCGCGCACCGCTACGGCAACGCGTCCTGGCCGCAGTTCGAGGCCCTGGCGGGCCAGGTGTCCCGCCAGGACCTGCGCGGCTTCTTCGCGGCGTGGGCGCACAGCACCGTGATCCCGCCGGACCGGTACCTGTATCCGGGCGGCCTGTCCCCGGCGCCGGGGTCCGCCGCGCACCCGCACACCTGATCAGCCGTCCCGGCCCCCGGCCTCCCGGGGGCCGGCCGGCAGCCGCAGCGAGAAGACGGATCCGGCGCCGGGCACGCTGGACGCGTGCGCGGTGCCGCCGTGCGCCTCGGCGAGTTTGCGGACGATGGACAGGCCGAGGCCGCTGCCGCCGCTCTGTCTGCTGCGGGACTTGTCCGCGCGCCAGAACCGGTCGAAGACCTTGGGCAGATCCTCGGCGCCGATACCGGACCCGGTGTCCTCGACGGCGAACACCGCCTCGGCGCCGTCCACGTGGAAGGACAGCGTGACCGTGCCCCCGGCGGGTGTGTGCCGTACGGCGTTGGAGACCAGGTTCCCGACCGCCTGGCGCAGCCGCACGGGATCGGCGCGCAGGGTGTGTCCCTGCCCGGTCCGCACCCGCAGCTCCACACCGGCGGCAGCGGCTCCGGCCCGGTGGGCGCGGGCGACCTGGGCGAGCAGCGCGGCCGTGTCGACGTCCTCCGGGTGCAGCCGGAGCGCGCCCGCGTCGGCCGCGGCGAGGTCGCGCAGGTCGTCGATGATGTGCTGGAGGAGCATCGCCTCCTCCAGCAGGGAGGAGACGACGCCCTCGTCGGCGGGGACCACCCCGTCCTCGACGGCCTCAAGCCAGCCCCGGACGTTGCCGAGCGGTCCGCGCAGTTCATGGGCCACATCACTGACCAACGCCCGCCGCATCTCCTCCAGTTGCTGCCGTCTGCTCGACATCAGGTTGAACGCGGCGGCCAGTCGGCCGAACTCGTCGCCGCCGCTCACCTCGACGCGTGCGCTCCGGTCGCCCTCCGCCATCCGCTGGGCGGCGCCGGTCAGCGCGCGCAGCGGCTTCACCATGCGGGTGCCGACGAGGAACGTGACGGTCACGGTGACCAGCAGCACCGCGACGGCGGCACCGGCGATCCGGGTGCGGTTGGCGCCGGAGAGGTCGAAGAAGGTGGCGATCTTCTGGTCGGGCGCGGTCGCGAAGAGCAGCGCGGGCGAGGCCACATAGGGGGCGAGCTGTTCGCGGCGCGCGGTGGTGAGGCAGGTCGTCACCGCCCGGCTGTCGGGGGCGCCGCGGGCGCTGGAGGCCGTCCAGGTGAGGTCGGCGGCGAGCCGGACGCGCGCGGCGTGACGGCCGGTGAGGCAGTCGTTGACGAGCCGGCTGAGCTGGGCGAGCGCCGTGGCCTCGGTGGGTGTGAGCCGGTTCAGGCTGTTCGCCGCACAGCGGTCGCCCGTGCCGAGGGCCTGGCCGTCGAACGCGACCTCGGGCCGTCCGTTCGGCTGCCGGGTGACCTCGATGCCGGACAGCCGTCCGGTGGAGCGTACGCAGGCGGCCACGCGGCCCGCGACGGCGTCCAGTCCGGCCTTCTCCGCGCGGGGCAGCCGGAAGGGGCCGACGGCGCGCGGATCGATGCCGTCGGACCGGGTGCCGTCGCGGCGCGCGGCGAGCGCGCTGTCCACGGCCAGCGGGTCCACGGTCGCCGAGGCCGTCGCGGGCAGCGCTCCGGCCGCCCTGCGGGTGCCGTCACCGGAGTCCGCCAGCACCCGGCGGTTCTGGTCGGTGAGGGTGATCCGGCGGCCGGTCTGCCGCGCCAGGGTGTGGACCGCGGGCCCGGCCCCGTTCCAGTCGGTGTGGGTGGCCGCGTAGCCGACGAGCGCGTCGTAGATGCGGGCGTCGTCGGCGAGGACCTGGCCGTGTTCGCGGCCGATGGCGACGGCGGTGAGGCTGGCGACCAGCCAGGCCGTCGCGGCGATCGAGCACAGCGAGACCAGCGCGGAGAGCACCAGCAGCCGCGCCCGCAGGCTGCGGCGCAGCGGTATGTCACCGCGCACGGGAGCCTGTTCCGCGGTCGGCGGAGGGCGCGGAGCGGGCGGCGCGGGGGTCGGCCGGGGTCTCGGCGCGGATGTCGGCGATCTTGTAGCCGACGCCGTAGACCGTGAGCAGCCGCTCGGGACGGGCGGGGTCGCGCTCTATCTTGCGCCGCAGGTTCATGACGTGCCCGTCGACCGTCCGTGTGGTGACATACCGGTCGATGCCGTGCAGGCGTTCCAGGACCTGTTTCCTGGTGAACACCCGGCCGGGCGCCGACACCAGCATCTCCAGCACCCGGAACTCGCCGGGTGTGCAGACGATCGCGCGGCCGTCCACCCGGACCTCGAAGCGGGCCGGGTCGACCACCAGCGAGCCGACCACGAACACGGGCGCGGGCGCGGTGGCACCGGCAGCCGCGGCGGGGGCGCTGCCGGGGGCGGCCGTCCGGCCGGTCCGCCTGAGCAGGGTGCGGACGCGGGCGACCAGTTCGCGCGGGCTGCACGGCTTGGTCATGTAGTCGTCCGCGCCGAGGTCGAGGGCGAGCAGCAGGTCGTCCTCCTCCGCGCGGGCGGTGAGCATCAGGACCGGGACGTCGGACTCGGCGCGCAGCACCCGGCACACGTCCAGGCCGTCCGTGCGGGGCATCATCCAGTCCAGCACCAGGAGGTCGGGCATCCGCCGCCGGGCCTCCTCCAGAGCGGCCCGCCCGTCGTGGACGACACCGACCGTGTGGCCCTCCCTCTCCAGGTAGCGCCGGATGAGATCGGTCTGCTTGGGGTCGTCGTCGGCGAGCAGCACATACGCACACATGTGGCCATCGTAGGAAGGGCGCGGCGGCGCGGACCCGCCGTCGCGGCGGAACGCGGCCCGCGGCACCGGACCAGGACAGGAACCCGACGACTTCCTGACATTCGGGCGCGGGCCCGGCGGGAGGCGCGGCTTGTAGCATGGGCGCGGAGCGGAGGGAACAGCGATGCAGGCCGACGACGACGGGTCCGCTCCGGACTCCCCCGGTTCCGCTCCGGACTCGTCCGGCTCCTCCCTCGACCGGGCCGCCAGGGACTTCGTCGCGGCCCGGCGGCAGCTCTTCGGCATCGCCTACCGGGTGCTGGGCAGCGCGGCGGAGGCCGAGGACGTCGTCCAGGAGGCGTGGGTGCGGTGGCAGAACACCGACCGTTCCGGCGTCCGCGAGCCGTTGGCGTTCCTGACCACGGTGACCACCCGGCTCGCCGTCGACGTCGCCCGGTCGGCCCGGGTACGGCGTGAGTCCTACGTCGGCCCCTGGCTCCCCGAGCCGGTCGACACCCGCTCCGATCCGCAGCTGGGCGCGGAGCGCGCCGAGGCCGTGGAACTGGCGGTGCTGCTCCTGCTGGAGAAGCTCAACCCGGTGGAACGGGCCGCCTATGTGCTGCGGGAGGCGTTCGACTATCCGTACCGGCGGATCGCGGACATCCTGGAGACCAGCGAGCCCCACACCCGCCAGCTGGTGAGCCGGGCCCGCGGACGTCTGACCGACGGCCGCCGGGAGCCCGCCGGACCGGCCGCGCACCGGCGGCTGCTGGAGGTGTTCCTCGGCGCGGCGCGGACGGGCGACCTGGCGGTCCTGGAGGACGTGCTCGCCGCGGACGTCGTCAGCTATTCGGACGGCGGCGGGATGCGCGGGGCCTCCCGGATCCCGGTCGTGGGGCGCACACGTGTCGCCAGGTACCTCGCGGCCTTCGCGCCGCGCTTCTGGCCCGCGGCGCGGGTCCGCTGGACGGAGGCCAACGCCCGCCCGGCCGTACTGGTCTCGTTCGACGGCGAGCCCGCGGCACTGCTGTCCGTGGACGTGTCGGAGCGGGGCATCGAGCGGATCATGTGGGTGATGAACCCGGCCAAGCTGCTGCCGTACGCGGCGTCCCTCGGCGGCGGCGAGGACTGACGTGCCGGGCCGCCGGGGTGTCAGGGGCCGGGGCGTTCGATCCGCAGCAGGCGGGGTGCCCGCGCCGCGGGTTCGGGCAGGCGCAGCGGCAGCCGCCCGGGGGTGATGCTGCCGAGCAGGGTGGCGTGGCGGGCGCCGGTGGCCGAAGGGACGGTCCCGGGCAGGCCGTTGACCGTGAGGTAGCCGAGGACCGCGAAGGCCAGGGCCTCCTTCGCCGCGGAGGGCAGGCCGAGGGCGTCGCTGGGGCGCAGCGGTACGCCGGGCAGTTCCTCGGCGATCAGGCTCAGCAGGACCGGGTTGCGGGTGCCGCCGCCGGAGACGTGGAGGCTGGTGACACCGTGGGCGCGGCAGGCGTCGGCGACGGTGACGGCGGTCAGCCGGGTCAGGGTGGCCAGGACGTCGTCGGCCCCCGGGGTGGGCGCCGCCGCCAGCGCCCGCCGCAGGTACGGCAGATGGAAGTGCTCCTTGCCGGTGCTCTTCGGGGCGGGCCTGCGGTAGTAGGGGTCGTCCAGGAGGACGCGCAGCAGACCGGCGCTGGTGCGTCCGGCGGCGGCGCGGCGCCCGTCCTCGTCGTACGCGGCGGCGCCGCCGGTGAAGTGGCGTACGGCGGCGTCGAGCAGGGCGTTGGCCGGGCCGGTGTCGAAGGCGAGCGGATCGGCGCCGGGCGCGACGACGGTGATGTTGGCGATGCCGCCCAGGTTCAGGGCGGCGGGGGTGCCGGGCAGGGCGCGCAGCAGCAGCGTGTCGGTCAGGCCGACCAGGGGCGCGCCCTGCCCGCCCGCGGCGACGTCCCTGCTCCGCAGCCCGGAGACGACGGGCAGGCCGCTGGCCTCGGCGATCCAGGCGGCCTCGCCGAGTTGGAGGGTGCCGCGCACGGTGCCGTCCTCGACCCAGTGGTGGAGGGTCTGGCCGTGCGAGACGACGAGGTCGGCGCGGCCGTCGCACAGCTCGCGCAGGGCGCGTACGGCGGCCCCGGCGAACGCCTGGCCGATGCCGGTGTCCAGGGCGCAGATCGCCCGGGTGGTCGTGGCGGCGGGCGGCAGGGTGGCGGCGATCAGGTCCCGCAGCGGTTCGGGGTAGGGGACGGCGAACTGGCCGAGGGGCCGCAGGACCAGGGTGTCGCCGTCCAGGGCGAGGTCCGCGGCGGCGGCGTCCACGGCGTCGTGGGAGGTGCCGGACATCAGGCCGATCACCCGCACGGCGCCTCCCGGTGGGTCCCTGGGCGGGCGGGCCGCGGGGCGAGTGCGGGTGGGGGGACGGGCGCGGGTGCGGGTGGGGATCCGGGTGGGGATCCGGGTCGGGATCCGGGTCGGGATCCGGGTGCGGGTGCGGGCTGTGGCACGGCTTCTCCTCGGGTGGCGGGCGCGTCTCCCGGACCTCGGCCGAGAGGCCCGGATTCGCGGCCGGTCTCGGACGGCCCTGACCGGTGACCGGTCGCGGCCGGTCGCGGCCGGTCGCGTTCAGTCGCGGTCGGCGGCGGTCGTGAAGCGGTCGGTGCCGGGCCCCGGTCCGCCGGTCCCGGCGGTGCGGTCGGGGGCCCGGGGTGCGCGGTGGAGCAGGCTCAGCGCACCGCCGACGGCCAGGGTGACCGCCACCCCGAGCGGCACCAGCCACTGCGCGGCGAGCGCGGTGGGCACGGTGGTGGTGCCGCTGGTGACATCGATCCGCACCTCGCGCACGACGTACGTCATCACGCCGACCGTCACCAGGAACGCCACGACGGAGTCGGTCTCGCCCGCGCGCCGGACGAGCCGGCCGAGCAGGAAGGCGCCGAGCAGGGCGCCGTAGGTGTACCCGGCGATGGTGAGCCCGGTGAGGTACACATTGCCGGTCCCGGTGCTGAAGGCGCAGGCGAAGACGGCCATGAGCGCCGCCCACAGGAGCGTCGCCGCGCGGGCCAGCCGGAGCAGGGCCGCCTCGGAGGGGGTGCGGCGGCAGAAGTTGTGCAGGAGGTCGGCGACCGTCGAGTCGGCCATGGAGTTCAGCGCCGAGGACAGCGAGCCCATCGCGGCGCCGAGGATGCCGGCCACCAGCAGTCCGGAGATCACCACGGGCAGCCCGTGCAGGATGAAGTCGGGGTAGAGGTCGTCGGTGCCGCCCAGTCCCAGTTGCCGGGCGCTGCGGCCCTGGTGGTAGGACCACAGCAGCGCGCCGACCAGGGAGAAGGCCGCGAACTGGATCGTGACGAAGATCCCGGAGGCGATCATGGCCCGGCGGCCGTCGCTCAGGGAGCGGGTGGCCAGGACGCGCTGCACGATGAGCTGGTCGCAGCCGTGGCTGGCCATGGCGAACAGGGCGCCGCCGACGATGGCCGTGGGCAGGGCGAAGGGGCTGGTGAGGATGTGCGCCGGGCCGAAGTCGGTGTCGAAGAGCCGGAACCGGCCCGCGTGCAGGGCACCGGCGAAGCCCGCGCCGCCGACCCGGGCGGACAGCACCGCGACGGCGAGGAGCGCGCCGCCCAGGTAGAGGGTCATCTGGAGGGCGTCGGTCCAGATGACCGCCTTGATGCCGCCGAGGTAGGTGTAGACGACGGTGATCGCGGTGAGGACGACGATGATCGTGCGGTAGCCCGGGTGCACGCCGAACTCGTCGAGCAGCAGCCTGATCGGGATGGCGGAGGCGAACAGCCGTACGCCCTCGGCGAGCAGCCGGGTGCCGATGAAGGTCACCGAGGCGAGCCCCTGGAGCCGCCGGCCGAATCTGCTCCCGAGGTACTGGTAGGCGCTGACGAAGCCGCCGCGCTGGTAGAGGGGGATCAGCACGGCGGCCACGACGACGCGTCCGACGACGTAGCCGAGTGCGAGTTCGACGTTGCCGAAGTCCTGTCCGCCGTAGGCGCCGCCGGGCACGCTGATCACGGTGAGCACGCTGGTCTCGGTGGCCACGACCGAGAAGGAGACGGTCCACCAGGGCAGCCGGCCCGCGCCGACGAAGTAGTCCTTCGCGGACGTCTGACGGCCGGCCAGCCGCAGTCCGGTCACCGCGACGGCGATCAGGTAGAGGACGACGACCACGAGGTCGAGTCGGCGCACGCCCCCTCCTCCGGCATCCGGTGCTGCGCTGGTCCCCCACTCATACCGCCGCCGTCAGCGCTTGTCAGCGCACGACGTGCGCACGGCCGGAATCCGCCCTGCCGGGCGGCCGTCATTCCTTGTCCATCTCCTCCACGGAACCTCCTGGATCTTGGTGTGGAATTCACCGTCCACACCGCACCGAGAAGGCTCTGACCTGTTCGAACACCCAGAAAGCGGGTCGTCGGCGCCCTGAAGTGGACAGAGGGGGAACCGAAACTGTCCGATCGTCAAGTGGGCTCGCCCGAAAGGATATTGATAGTGACCGGACTGCTAAGATCATCGGACTTATCAGTAGGCTGGACGCGAAGTCATGCACGCGTCACTGGGGACAGTCCTGCGACTCATGGAGGAGAAGCCGTTGGCCTGCGAGTGAGGCCCGCAGCGCGGCGCGAGGCCCGCGACCGTGGCCACCGCCGCACGGCCCACACGACCCCCCGCGATGCGACTTGAAGAGAGTCTCATGACGTCTTGGATGACGGATCCGCTGTTGTGGATCCTGGTAGTAGTACTGATCGCCGCGGTCTCCGCGGTGATGCGCGCCCGGAGAACCAACATGGCGCTCCGCAGGCAGAACGCCGAGCTGCGCTCGGACAAGATCCAGCTCGAAGCCGAACGGCACAGCCTGCACGCCCACAACGCGACCCTGCGCTCCGAACAGGAACGTGCCCTCGCGGAGGTGCGCAGCGACGCCGAGTCGGAGACGAAGGACGTACTCCGGGCATGGATGCGGACCTTGCAGGTGCTCGCGGACGAACAGCAGCGCTCCATCAGCGACCTGGCCCGTCTGAAGTACGGCGACGACCCGCAGATCCTCGCCGACTTCATGACGATCGACCACACCAACTCGCAGTTCGGCCGCCGGGCCCAGGGCATCGCGGCCCTGTGCGGCGGCTGGCTCGGCCGCCGTGAGAGCGCCGCAGGCGTCTACGACGTGGCCCGCAGCGCCCAGGGCCGGATCAAGCACTTCGACCGGGTGCAGATCCACAGCCAGGTGAACGTCGCGGTCGCCAGCACCGCCGTGGAGCCCGTCGCGGTCGTCCTGGCGGAGCTGCTGGACAACGCGACCAACTACTCCGCCCCCGGCACCCCCGTCGAGGTCAACATCCAGGCCGTGCCGACCGGTGTGTGCCTGATCGTCGACGACGCCGGTCTCGGCATCAGCCAGGAGGAGAAGGACCGCGCCGCCGCGCTCCTGAACGCGCAGGGGCCCGTGTCGATCACCAGCCTCGGCAGCCCGCCGAGGGTCGGCTTCGCCGTCGCCGGTGTGCTCGCGGCCCGGTACGGCTTCCGGGTCTCCGTCGATTCCGTCTCGCCGTACGGCGGCGTCCGCGCGGTCGTCCTCCTCCCGGAGAGTCTGTTGACCCACGACGCGCCCGCGCCCCAGGAAGAGCCTGCCGCCGCCCCGCAGGAGGCGCCGCAGCACATCGACCGCGGACCGGCACCGGTCCCGATCATCGGGAAGACGGCGGGCGGGCTGCCCAAGCGCCGGCGCGCGGTCTCGGTGCTGCCGCAGCCGGCCTCCTCGGACCAGGAGGGCAGGCCGCAGGAGCAGAGCAGCCAGGCGACCGCGGCGCGCATCGGCGCTTTCGCACGCGGGACCCTCATCGGGCGGGACACCACCACCACGGAAGGACCTGAAGACCAGTGATCCCCGATCTGTCCTGGGTACTGAACGACGTCCTGAGTGTGACGGGCGCACGTCACGCGATCCTCGTCTCCGCCGACGGCCTCCTCATGGAGCGCTCCAGTGAGATCGGCCGCGACGAGGCCGAGCGGCACGCGGCCGCCATGAGTTCGATGCAGTCGCTCAGCCGGGCCGTCGCCGGGTTCGTGGAGGGCGGCCGCGGGGTCTGGAAGGAGACCCTGATGGGCTACGACGGCGGCTGGATCTTCCTCAGCGCGGCCGGCAACGGCGCGTACCTGGCCGTCTCCACGGCGCTGGACGTCGACATGGAGCTGATGTCCATCCGGATGCAGCAGCAGGTGCAGGCCATGGGCAGGGCGCTGAGCACACAGCCGCGTCAGAACGCCGGTGCCGAGGCATGACGGCGCACGGCGAGGAAGCTCCGGTCTCCAGCGAACTCGTCCGCTCCTATGTCATCACCGGCGGCCGGCAACTGCCCTCCGCGGACGCCCTCTCGCTGCACACACTCGTCACGCTGGCGCCCGACCGGCAACTGCCCCTGAACGCCAAGCCGGAGGTCCGCGCCATCTGGGAGCTGTGCGCGGGCGGCTATCTGTCCGTGGCCGAGGTGGCGGCGTACCTGAGTCTGCCGGTGGGCGTCACCCGGCTCCTGCTGACGGATTTAGCCGATCAAGGGCACTTGCTCCGCCGTGCCGCTCCACCCCCCGCCCAGGCCGCCGACAGAGCGCTCATCGAAAAGGTGCTGCATGGACTCCAAACACGCCTCGCCTGAGCCCAGTTACGTCTCAGGCGCGGTGACGACCACCGCGAAGATCCTCGTGGTGGGCCACTTCGCCGTGGGCAAGACGACGTTCATCGGCTCGCTCTCCGAGATCAGCCCGCTGCGCACCGAGGAGCGGATGACCCAGGCGTCCGCCCATGTGGACGATCTGCGCGGCGCCCCGGACAAGGTGACGACCACCGTCGCCCTGGACTTCGGCCGGCTCACCCTCGACGAGGTCGTGCTGTATCTGTTCGGCACGCCCGGCCAGCAGCGGTTCATGCAGCTGTGGGAGGACATGGCCCGGGGCGCGCTCGGGGCGCTGATCCTGGTGGACCCGGTGCGCCTGGTCGACTCGTTCCCGGTCATCGAACTGGTCGAGCAGTACGGCCTGGAGTACGCGGTCGCGGTCAACTCGTTCACGCCGGACGACCAGTACCCGGAGGAGGAGATCCGCGAGGCGCTCGATCTGCTGCCGGACACGCCCGTCTCGTACTGCGACGCCCGCAGCCGGGAGTCCGCGGGCCGTGCGCTGATCACCCTCGTGCAGCACCTCCTCTCCCGTGCGGCCTGCTCTCCGGCCTACTCGTCCGCGCGGTAGGCCCCGTCCCGCACGGCCGTCCGGAACACAAAGGATCCGAAGAACCATGGAATTTCAACCGTCCTCCGCCGCGCCGGGCACCCCACCGCGCTGCCCCATGCACGGCCACGACTTCGCCGCCGACCCGCACAGCGCCTACGACGCGATGCGCGCCGCCGGGCCCGCGGCTCCGGTCGAACTCGCCCCGGGCGTGGAGGCCACGCTCGTCGTCGACTACCAGGCGGCCCGCACCGTCCTCCAGAACACCACGAGCTTCAGCCGGGACCCGCGCCGCTGGAAGGCCCTCAACGAGGGCCGTATCGCGCTGGACAACCCGGTGCTGCCGATGATGGCGTACCGGCCCAACTGCCTGTTCACCGACGGCTCGTTCCACCTGAGGCTGCGCAAGGCCGTCACCGACAGCCTGGACCGGCTCAACATCGGCCGGATCCGGCGCGACGTCGAGCCCATCGCGGCCTTCCTGATCGACCGGTTCAGCGAGCGGGGCCGCGCCGACCTGCTCAACGACTACGCGAAGCTGCTGCCGCTGCTGCTGTTCAACCGGCTCTTCGGCTGCCCGGCCGGGATCGGCGACCGGCTCACCAGCTCGATGTCGGCGATCTTCGACGGCCGGGACGCGCTCAAGGCCAACGAGGAACTCACCTCCTGCCTCATGGAGCTGATCGCGCTCAAGCGGCGCGAGCCCGGCGACGACGTCACCTCCTGGCTCATCCAGCACCCCGCCGGTCTGACCGACGAGGAGCTCAAGGACCAGCTCGTCATGCTGATGGGCGCCGGGGTCGAGCCGGAGCGCAACCTGATCGGCAACGCCCTGCTCCTGCTGCTGACCCGCGGCTCCTCCACCCGGGGCGCCGGGATGCTGATCGAGGAGGCGCTGGACCACGTCCTGTGGAACAACCCGCCCATCGCCAACTACGCCACCCACTACCCGGTGCACGACGTCGACCTCGGCGGGGTGCACGTCGAGGCCGGCACCCCGCTGGTGATCAGCTTCGGCGGCGCCAACAACGACCCCTCGCTGCGCACGGCCCGGCAGTCGCTGAGCAAGGGCGGCCACCTCGCCTGGGGCACCGGCCCGCACGCCTGCCCGGCGAAGTCCCCGGCGACCGTGATCGCGCTGGCCGCGATCGAGGCGGTCCTCAACGCGCTGCCCGACCTGGCGCTCGACGTCCCGGCGGAGCAACTCCACTGGCGTCCGGGGCCGTTCCACCGCGCCCTGGCCGAACTGCCGGTCCGCTTCACCCCCACCCCCGGCACCCGGGTGGCCGCGCTCCAGCCGGCCGCCGGTCCGGCCGCCCGGCCCCTGCCGGAACCGCCCCGCGCACCCGCGGCCCCGGCGGCCCGGGACACGGGCCGGGCCACGAAGAAGGGATTTTGGTCCACTTTCCTGGACATCTTCCGGGTCTAGGACAACGACATGTGACAGGAACAACACACTGGGGCGCATGAGTACGGGTGGGGCAGGGGTAGTTTCCGGCCGTATCCGTAACGCTCAGCCCGGCCGAAGGAGCTATGTGTGACTGCTGTCGAGGGCATAGACGGCAGAACCGTCGACCGTCGCGCCGTCATCTCGGTCCTCCGGCGTCTGCGCTCTCCCCAGGGGCAGACCGACCCGCTCCCCCTCTGGGCGGAGCTGCGCGCCATGGGCGACGTCGTGCCCGCCCCGTGGGGCGGGTACCTCGTCACCGGCTTCGAGGCGTGCAGCCAGGTCCTGCGCGGCAGGACCTGGCTGGTGCCCGACCTCGCCTGGCAGGACCGGCTGCCCGATCCCGGCCGGTGGCAGGCCCCCGCCACCCGCGAGATGAGCCACGCCCTGTCCCGGCTCAACGCACCGGCCCACACCTGCCGGCGGCGCAGCCTCGGCAACCTCTTCGACCGCCAGACCCTCGCCGCGATGCAGCCGGACATCGAGGGACATGTCGCCGCGCTCCTCGACGTCCTGGCGGAGCGGCTGCGCACCCACGGCGAGGCCGACCTGGTCACCTGCGCCGCCGAGCTGTTGCCCGTACGGACCGTCGGGCACTGGCTGGGCATCCCGGCCGAGCACCATGCGCGCATCCTGGACTTCACCCACCGGCAGGTGCACGCCCAGGAGTTGCTGCCCACCGCGAAGCAACTGGCGGTCTCCGCCGAGGCCACGGCCGAGATGCGGGTCTTCTTCACCGACCTGATCAGGCAGCGCCGGGCCCGCCCCGGCAACGATGTCCTGTCCGGCTGGATCCGCCACTGGGACGCCCAACTGCCCGACGACCGGGCCGAGGCGGACCGCGTCCTCTACTACCTGGTCATGTTCATCACCATCGCGTCCCTGGAGACCACCGCGACCCTGCTCTCCGTCGCCGTCCGGCTGCTGCTGGCGGAACCCGGCCGGTGGGAGTGGCTGCGCGAGCGGCCCGAGCACATCGACGACGCCATCGACGAGGCGCTGCGCTACGACCCGCCGATCCACATCAACTCGCGGGTGGCCGGCGAGGACACGGTGCTGGCGGGGGTGCCCGTCGCCCGGGACACGATGGTCCACGTGCTGTACGGCGCCGCGAACCACGACCCCCGCCGCAACCCGGACCCCTCGGTCTTCGACATCCTCCGCGGGGGCCAGCACCTCACCTTCGGCGGCGGCGCCCACTACTGCCTCGGCGCGGCCCTCGCCCGCCTGGAGGCCCGTACCTTCCTGCGCGGGCTGCTGAACCGATTCCCCACCCTGAAACTCGCCGACGGCCCCGTCTACGCCCCCCGGATGGTGTTCCGCCGCGTGACCTCCCTGAAAGTGACGACATGAGCGCCCTGCCCATACCCGTTCAGGCCCTCGGACCCGGCTGGGGCCCCAGGACGCTGCGGACGGACCGGCAGGGCGCCGTCCTGTCGGTGGAGCTGGCCGACCCGGACCGGGGCAACGCGGTCACCGAGGCCCTGCTCGACGAGCTGCTGGCCGTCCTCGACACCCGGGACCCGGAGGTCCGGGTGATCGTGCTGTCCGGGGCCGGTGCCGACTTCTGCCTGGGCGGCGACCGCACCGAGTACGCCGGGCAACTGGCCCAGGACCCCACCGGGGGCGGCGTCCGCGGTTCCGGTGCGAAGGCCCGCCGGGTCTGCGAGGCGCTCGCGCAGCATCCCGCCGTCACCATCGCCCGGGTCCAGGGCAAGGCCGTCGGCGCGGGCCTGGCGCTGGCCCTCGCCTGCGATCTGCGGGTCGGCGCCGAGGACGCGACGTTCCGGCTGCCCGAGCTGGCCCTCGGCCTGCCCACCGCCTGGGGCGGGCTGCTGCCCCGTCTGATCAGCGAGGTCGGCGCCGCGCGCGTGCGCGAACTCGTCCTCACCTGCCGGACCTTCGGCGCCCACGAGGCCCGGGACCTCTCGATCCTCCAGAAGGTCGTCCCGGAGGCGGACCTGGACGCGGCGGTACACTCCTGGGCCGCCCCGGTCAGCCGCCGCCCGGCCGCCGCGCTGCGCGTCACCAAGCAGTTGTTCAACGCCTACGCCGGTGCGTCACGCCTGGCCGACATCACCGCCCTGGACGCGGAACTGATGGCCTCGGTGCTGGCCGAGCGGGCGTACACGGCCGCGCGGGGCGCGGCGGACGGCACCCACCGTTCCTGAGGGCCGCGCCGCACCGGCCGCCGCCCTGCCTCTCCGGTCGGCCGGCTCTGCCCCCGCGCACCTGGCCGCTCCGGGAGATCTCGGCTAAGAAGAATCACCGGTTGCCGCCGCCGGGCGGAGCCGACCGGCGAACGGGAGGGGATCCGTGCAGCAACGGGAAGAGGCCAGGGCCGAAGGACACGGGACGCGGCCCCGGGGACGGAACCTGCCCCGGCCCGACAGGCCGCCCGCGGGGGTCCTCGCGCTCCAGGCGAAGGCCGGGAACGGCGCCGTGGCGCAGTTGCTCCGGCAGGCGGGACACGGCGGCGCGGCGCCGGAGCAGCATGTGCACGGCGCCGGATGCGGCCATGAGCGGGCGGAGCGGCCCGCGGTACAGCGGTCGGCCGTGCACGACGTGCTGCGCGGCGCGGGCCGCCCGCTGGACGACTCGGTCCGCACCGACATGGAGACCCGGCTCGGGGCCGACTTCTCCGACGTACGGATCCACGACGACACGTCGGCCAGGGCGTCCGCCGCGGAACTCGGCGCCCGCGCCTACACCTCGGGCAGCCATATCGTCATCGGCGCGGACGGCACCGACCGGCACACACTGGCGCACGAGCTGACCCATGTGGTCCAGCAGCGCCGGGGCCCGGTCGCCGGTACCGACCACGGCGACGGGGTGAGCGTCTCCGATCCGTCCGACCGCTTCGAGCGGGAGGCCGAGGCGACGGCGGCCCGTGTCATGAGCCGCCCCGCCGGGCAGCCGGTGGCCGCCGGGCCGGAGTCCGCCGCACCGCGGACCACGGCGCCGGGCGGGCGGGCAGCGGGCCGGACGGCGGAGGAGGCGTCCGGTGCGGCCGTCCCCGCGCAGCGTCTGACCCGCGGCTCGCGCGGTGCGCGGCGCGGCCCCAGCGATCTCGAACTGGCCGAGGACCAGATCGAGGACCTGGCGAATCTGCCCGCCCTGTACGTACCGGCGGAGACGTTCGGCCGGGACGGCAGCCTGCCGCCCACGCCGACCGCCGCGTACGCGGTCCCGCGCCGCGGCGACGTGGAGGTCCTGCGGACGCGGGACTCCGCGCTGCCCTCCGTCCGCCACCGCGATCCCGGACCGCGGGAGAGCTGGCCGATGAAGTACCAGTCGGGCCAGTTCGTCTACGAGATCGAGATGATCAACCGGCCGGACCGGCGGGGCACGACCCTCATCGACCCCGAGCGCTCCTTCCAGGTCGTCAAGCGCAAGCTGAAGATGCGCGACAGCGGCCACTCGGCGGGACGCACCTACCGGTTCGACGAGCGCTGGTCGCCCAACCCGGAGTACTGGGGTCCCGTACCCGGGCCACAGGCCGAGGTCGCCGCGCACGAGATGGGGCTGAGTTCCCGCAGCCGTCTCACGCAGGACGACGTGCGGTTCTTCCGGCCCCTGCCGGCGCCGCGCAGCCAGCCGTTCGTGTTCCACGTCGCCGACGACCGCGTCGACCCGCACTTCCTGCACCCGGACGGCGCGCAGAAGGACCGCCGCAGGGACGTCACCGCGGCGGCCTTCGACCACACGGCCGCCAACGCCCACCCCGAGGACTACCGGCGCAAGTCCGTCTCGATGCTCTCGGCGCCTCCCCAGGTGGGCCGCGGCGACGCGGGCCGCAGCCCGCACCGCACCATGGGCGGCGTCCAGGCCCACGAGCTGATGGGGGCCGAAGGGCGCAAGGGCTCCTCCGGTCAGCGGCTGGCCTCGCACGAGTGGTGCCATCTGATCGGCGACGGCGACGGCGGCCCCGACATGCCGGAGAACCTGGTGATCGGCACCAACGCGGTCAACACCGAGCAGCTCGCCATGGAGACCGCGCTGCGCCCGCTGGTGCCGCGGCTGGCGGCCCTCGGCTATTCGATCCAGCTGGACGCGGAGGCCCTGGTCACCCCGTCGCCCGTCGAGGTGCCCGGTGTCCCCGGCGGCAGGTGGAACTCCGCCGAGTTCATCAGCTACCGCATCTCGCTCGTCCCGGTGGGCCGGATCAACTCCAGCCGCAAGCGGGAGATCCACCGGCAGGTCATGGACGGGCGGCGCGGCACCATCACCGAGCTGGAGTTCACCTACCTGCACAACACGGTGCGCTCGAAGCTGCGCCAGGCCGTCGCCGAGATCCACGCGGCCCAGCAGGAGCGCGAGGCGCGGGAGCAGGCGGCGGCGTACGGCGGTCCGGGGCGCTACGACCGCGACGACCGGTACGGCGGTTCCGACCGGTACGGCTCGGACCGGTATGGCCGGTCCGGAGGGTACGACCGCGGGGACCGATACGACGACGTGTACCAGTAGTGACACCGTGCGGCGTCCTCCTGGGCGCCGCACGAGGAGACTCTAGTTACAGCCTCTAACACTTGCTGTTGCACCTCACCCTCTAGATGACCTATAACGGTAGGGAGGAGCCAGCCGCCGCCGGGCGGCACGGTCGATGGAGGTCGTCATGCATGCCGAGAAGCTGGTCGAGGTCGTTCTGCCGGGCGTCGTGGAACCCGAGGGGCTGGAGATCCGGCGGGGCGAGGTGCCGGCCGCCGCTCCGGGCCGGGTCGTGATCCGCATGGAGGCCACCGGGGTCTCCTTCGCCGAGCAGCAGATGCGCCGGGGCCGCTACTACGACCAGCCGCCGTTCCCGTTCGTCCCCGGCTACGACCTGGTCGGCACGGTGGTGGCGGCCGGTGACGGCGTACCGTCCGCCCTGGTCGGGACCCGGGTGGCCGCGCTGCTCAAGGTCGGCGGCTGGGCCAGCCATGTGGCCGTCGACGCCGCCGACGTGGTGCCGGTGCCCGCGGGGCTCGACCCGGCGGAGGCGGAGACCGTGGTGATCAACGGCATCACCGCCTGGCAGATGCTGCACCGCAAGGCCCGGGTGCGCGCGGGCCGGACCGTGCTGGTGCACGGCGCCAACGGCGGCGTCGGCTCGGTCCTGGTCCAGCTCGCCGCCGCCGCGGGCGCGAAGGTGATCGGCACCGCCTCCGCCCGCCACCACGACGCGCTGCGGGCGAAGGGCGTCGTCCCCGTCGACTACCGCACCGAGGACGTCCCGGCCCGCGTCCGCGCCCTCGCCCCGGGCGGTGTGGACGCCGTCTTCGACCACGTGGGCGGCCCCGGCATCGTCGACTCCTGGCGGCTGCTCGCCCCCGGCGGCACCCTCGTCTCCTACGGCACCGCCTCGACCCGGGACGACGAGGGCTCCAAGCAGCTGCCCGTGCTGAAGCTGCTCGGCCGGGTGTGGCTGTGGAACGCGCTGCCCAACCGGCGGCACGCGTACTTCTACAACGTCTGGGCCGGCCGGTCCCTCGGCCGCGACCGCTTCCGCGCCCGGCTGCGCGCCGACCTCACCTCGGTGTTCAGGGCGCTGGAGCAGGGCGAGATCACCGCGCAGGTGGCCGCCCGGCTGCCGCTCGACCGGATCGCCGACGCGGTGCGGCTGGCGGAGTCCGGCACCGTCGCCGGAAAGGTCGTCCTCAACCCGTAGCCCCCGGGCGGGAGTTCCCGCGCGAGACCCCTGACCACGGCCGCCCGCCGGGTAGATTGACGGCGAAGACGGCACGGCAGGCGGCGCTTGGGGGAGCACGGAGATGGACAACGGCGCGGTCCTCGGGGGGCGTTACACCCTGCGCGAACGGATCGGCGCCGGAGGCATGGGCGTCGTGTGGCGGGCCACGGACACACGGCTCGACCGGCAGGTCGCCGTGAAGCTGCTGAGCGTACCGGCGGGCCTGAGCGAGGGGGAACGGGCCCGGTTCCTCGGCATGTTCGTCCGCGAGGCGCGCGCCGCCGCGGCACTGGAGAGCTCGTACGTCGTCCCCGTCTTCGACCACAGCGCGGACGGCGACACGCCGTATCTGGTGATGCCGCTGCTGTCGGGGCGCACCCTGCGCGAACTCCTCGACACCTACGGCCCGATGGAGCCCGCGCGGGCGGCGGAGACCGCGGCCCAGGTGTGCCGGGCCCTCGTGGCGGCCCACCGTGCGGGCATCGTGCACCGCGACATCAAACCGCCCAACGTGATGGTCACCGCCGAAGGGACCGTCAAGGTACTGGACTTCGGCGTCGCGAAGTTCATCGACGCCAGGACCGGTGCCGGACATCTGACCGCGACCACGGACGCGCCCGTGGGCACCCTGCACTACATGGCGCCCGAGCGGTTCACCGGCGGCGGGGACACGGGTGCGGGCGACCTGTACTCGCTGGGCTGCACGCTGTACGAGACGCTGACCGGGACCACGCCGTTCACGGGCGCCTCCGCGGCGGCCGTCCTGATGTACAGCCATGTGCACGAGGAGGTACGGCGCCCCTCCGAGCTGCGGCCCGGACTCGGCGCCGCCTGGGACGAGTTGCTGCTGCGGCTGCTGGCCAAGGGCCCGGCGGACCGGCCGGACGCGACGGCCGCCGCGACGGCGCTCGACGCACTGGCCCGCCGCGCCCCCGAGGCGGCACGGCCCCCGGTGCCCGCGCCCGCGGCGCCCCTGGGTGCCGAGGCCCCGGATGCCGAGGACCCGCCCGCCGAGGCGAGGCCCGCATCCGCCACCTCCTACGTCCTCGCGCCGCCCCGGCGCACCGGCCCCGCACCGGTCCGGCCCGCGCGCCGCCGCCTGTGGGCGGCGGCCGCCGCGGCCGTCGCCGCGGGTGCCCTCGCCGCCGCGCTCGCCGTCGTCCAGCCGTGGCGGGACACGGGCGGCGGCGGTGCGGCGGGCGGCGGCGGCTTCGACGGCACGGCCGGCACCGTGGCGCCCGCCGCGCACCCCGAGACCCTCACCGAGGGCACGGCCGCGGACTCCAGGGGCCCGGCCCCGGCGGTGAACGGCGCCCGGCGCGGCGGGCGGATCGCGGTCGTGGAGTCCTCCCTCACCACGGTCGACCCGGGCGACGCGCAGGCCGCGGGCGACGTCAAGCTGAGCCAGCTCGCCTATCGGAGCCTCACCGGTCTCAAGACGCTGCCGGACGGCACCGTACGCCTCGTCGGCGACCTCGCCGACGGTCCGGGCGCGGTGAGCGACGGCGGCCGCACCTGGACGTTCCGCCTGAAGCCGGGGCTGCGCTACGACACCGGCGAGCCGGTGCGCGCCGGGGACTTCGCGCACGCGGTGGAACGCACCCTCGACCCGGCGTTCAGCACCAACGACGACCTGATGCGCCGCCGCCTGCTCGGCCTGTCGGGCGCCGAGCGGATGAGCGGCGCCGAGCTGCCCTCCGGGGCGGTCGGCACCCCGGACGACCGCACGGTCGTCTTCCGCCTGGCCGCGCCCTGCGCCGACTTCGGCGTCGCCCTCTCCGGCCCCTCCGGGGTGCCGGTGCCCCGCTCCTGGACCGGGAAGCCGCCGTCGGCGCAGGCACCGCCCACCACCGGGCCGTACCGGATCACGAAGGCGGACCTGTCGGGCGGCAAGGGCACGGTCGAGCTGGCGCGCAACCCGCGCTGGCAGCCGGACAGCGACCCGCTGCGCACGGCGTACCCCGACCGGTTCACCGTCGAGAGCACCGGCGACGCCTCGACCGCCGGGAAGACCCTGCTGTCGCTGGCGGAGTCGGGCGTGCCGGTGATGACCTTCACCGGCGGTCCGCTCGGCCGGGACAGCGTCCCGGCGGACGCGCGGCTGCGGACCCTCACGGCCCCGGCGTGGTACGCGCGGAGCTACTTCGTCAACACCCGGCGCCTGACCGACCCGGCGGTCCGCAGGGCGGTCGCCACCGCGATCCCCGCCGGGCAGGTGCTGCGCGCCTCGGGGGTGTCGGGCACGGTCACCCATCATCTGCTGCCGCCCGGTGTCGCGGGCTCCCGGGGCTTCGACGTGTTCGGGGCCGGGGACGACGGCGACCCGGCCGCGGCCCGCGCCCTGCTCGACCGGGCGGGCAGGACCGGCCAGAAGCTGACGGTGGCCTACCGCTCGGACCAGTTCCACGGCGCCGCCCAGGCGGAGACCGTGCGGCAGGCCCTCGAGGAGGCCGGGTTCGCGGTCACCCTGCTGGCCGTGGCGCCCGAGAAGTTCTACCAGGAGACGGCCTCGTACGACGTGTTCGGCTCCGAGGCCCTCACCGCCTCCCTTCCCGTCGGCTCGTCCCTGCTGCCGGACTACTTCAGCGCGCACAGCGCCCAGGGCCTCGGGCACGTCAACTGGTCCCGGCTCGCGGACGCGGGCGTCGACGGGGCCGTCGACCACGCCGACGCCGCCCCGGACCTCCGTACCGCCGGGGCCCGTTGGGCGGCCGTGGACCGCCGGGTGATGGAGCAGGCCGCGGCGGTCCCGGTGTACGTCCCGACGCTCGCCTTCACCGTGTCGAAGTCCCTGCGCGGGCTCCAGACGGACGGCTACGGGGTGTCGGCCCTGCGCGCCTCTGTGCAGGGCGGGTAGCGGGGCGGCCGCCGGGCGTCCGGCCGGGTGCTCCACGACCGCGCCCGGCGGGGACGGCGGCGGGCGCAGGGCCGCTCCCGCGCCCCGAGCGTCCCCGCGCCGGTCCCCCGCCCTCACTCCGCCCCGCCCTCACTCCGCCAGGTCGGGTGCCCGCACCGGGCGGCGGAATCCGCCGGTGCGCAGCGCGAGGATGCCCACGCCCACCAGCGCCCAGACGGCGCCCACCACCTTGGCCGGGGTGTCCAGGCTGACCCAGAGGGCCACGTTGACGGCGAACCCGAGGACGGGCAGCAGCAGTTGCAGGACGGCGGCGCCGAGTCCGCGGGCCTCGGGCCGTCCCGCGCGCCGGTCGCGCACCCAGAACCCGATGACCGCGAGGTTCACCGCGGCGAACGCCACATAGGCACCGAAGTTGATCAGTGAGGCGGCGCTGCCGAGGTCCAGGAAGACGGCGGAGGCGGCGACCGCTCCCACGACGAGGACGTTCACGGCGGGCACACCGGTGCGCGCGTCGAGCCGTCCGAAGACGCCGCGCGGCAGCATGCCGTCGCGGCCCATGGCGTACAGCAGCCGTGCCGCGCTCATCTGCTGGGTGAGGCCGCAGCCGAGGACCGCGGTGAGATAGCCGCCCACGAACACGGCCTGGAAGGCGGCCCCGCCGATGTACTTCGCGATCTCCGGCGAGGCGCCCACGATGTCCCCGACCGCGGAGACGTCCGGGAAGAGCGTCTGCATGGCGTAGGTGACGGCCAGGAAGAACACCCCGGCGGCGGCCACGATGAGCAGGATGGCGCGCGGGATGTCCCGGTGCGGGCGCTCGGCCTCCTCGGAGAGCGTGGAGACGGCGTCGAAGCCCAGGAAGGACAGGGCCAGCAGGGAGGCGCCGCCGAGCAGGTCGGTCACCGGCACCGTGGTCAGGTCGAACCCGGCGGTGCCGAAGGAGCGTCCGTGGGTGGTGATGGCGCGCACCGCGAACACCAGGAACGCCACGGCCACGCCCGCCTGGACGATCACGAGCGCCACATTGACCTTGGCGGCCATCCGCACGCCCACCAGGTTGAGCGCCGTGCAGACCACCACGGTGGACAGCACCCACACCCAGGCCGGGACGGCGGGCAGCACGGCGCCCATGTAGATCGCGGCGAGCAGGGCGTTGAGCATGGGCAGCAGGACGTAGTCCAGGGTGGCGGACCAGCCGACCAGAAAGCCCACGGGGGCGCCGAGCGCCTTGCCCGCGTAGGTGTAGACGGACCCGGCGGAGGTGATGCGGCGGGCCATCCGGGCGTAGCTGAGCGCGGTGAGCCCGACCGCGACGAGGACCGCCAGATAGGCGAGCGGCACATGGCCGCCGGTCTGCTCGGAGACCAGGCCGAAGGTGTCGAACACGGCCAGCGGCGCCATGAAGGCGAGGCCGAGGAAGACGATGTGGCGCAGCTTGAGGGTGCGGCGCAGTCCGGCGCCGCCCTCGGTGTCCGGGGCGTCCGGGGCGTCCGCGGTGTCCGGGCCGTCCGGGGCCGGTTCCCGGTCCGGGGCGGTGTGCCGGGTGCGGCCGGTGGTGCCGGTGGTGCCGGTGGCGGCACCGGGTGTGCTGTCAGGCATGGGCGTGTCCTCCGTCGGCGTGGGCGGAGCAGGAGGTGAGCGCGCCGTGGTGGGCGGGGGCGGGGCGTGCGGTGGCGGCCTCGTGGACGATCTCGCCGCCCACCCAGGTGATCTCGGCCCGCTGCTGGAGCAGGGCCGCGGGATCGGATTCGAGGGCGTAGAGGTCGGCGGACCAGGCGACGAGGTCGGCGTGGGCGCCCTCGCGGATGACACCGTACTCGTGCTCGCGGTGCCAGGCCCAGGCGCCCTCGGCCGTGTAGCCGCGCAGCGTCTCGTCGAGGCCCAGGCGCTCCGCCGGGGTCCAGGCGTCCCGGCCGTCGAGCCCGGCCCGGGTGAGGGCCGAGTAGACGCCGATCAGCGGGTCCATCTCGCCGACCTGCCAGTCACTGGAGAGGGCGACATGGGCGCCGGAGGCCATGAGCGAGCGCAGCCGCCAGGCGCGGTCCCAGCGGGCCTCGCCGATGTTCTCCATCCAGGTGCCGGCCACCAGGTCCGGGGAGCAGTGGCGCGGCTGCATGGCGGCGGTGACCCCGAGCCGGGCGAAGCGCGGCAGGTCCTCGGGGGCGAGGCACTCGACGTGCACGATGCCGTGGCGGCGGTCGCGGGTGCCGTTGGCGCGGGTGGCGTGCTCGATGGCGTCCAGGGCCAGGCGGATGCCGCCGTCGCCGGTGGCGTGGGTGTGGGTCTGGAAGCCCAGGCGGTCGAGTTCGGTGACGGCCTCGGTGAGTTCGCCGAGCGGCGCGGAGGGGTGGCCGCGGTGGCCGGGGCGGTTGGCGTAGTCGTCCAGCAGCCAGGCGTTGTGGGGTTCGACGACGTCGTCGGCATAGAGCTTGACGGGGCCGAAGGCGAGGCGGTCGCCGCCGGGCGCGGCGTCGGCCGCCTCGCGCAGCCGCTGCCGGAACGCGCCGTCGGAGCCCATGGGGTGGAAGAGCGCGGCGATCACGCGGGAGCTGAGACGGCCCTCGTCCCGGGCCCGCCGGAACAGGTCGATCTCGGCGAGCGGGACCTGCGGTTCCACCACAGTGGTGATGCCGGCGGCGGTGGCCATCTCCAGGGAGCCCAGCAGTTTGCGGTAGCGGCGCTCGGGCGCGTACATGGGGATGTCGCGCTGGAGTCCGGCCAGGCCCGCCGTGGTCATGGCGCTGGTGTAGAAGTCGGTGACCCAGCCGGTGGCGCGACCCGCGGCGTCGCGTTCGGGCCGACCCCAGGGGATGTCGCCGCCCTCGTCCAGGCGCAGGGCGGTGACGGCGGCGTCGTTGAGCCACACCGAGTGCTGGTCGTAGGTGGTGACGAAGACGGGGCGGGAGGTGAGTCCGGCCAGGTCGCGGGCGGCGGGGCGGCGGCCGGGGACCACCGAGTACACGGCGTTCTCGGCGCAGATCCAGGTCAGGTCGGGGCGGGCGGCGGCGAGTGCGGCGATGCGGGCGCGCACCTCGTCGAGGGTGTCGGCGCCCTCCAGACTGACGGCGTCCGGGTCGAAGCCGAGCAGCAGGTGGTTGTGGCTGTCGATGATGCCGGGGGTGATCAGGCCGCCGTCCAGGCGGCGGTGCTCGCGGGCCGCGGGGGCGTCCGCCGCGTCGCCCACGTACGAGATCCGGCCGCCGGTGACGCCGACGGCGCCGGCCCAGGGGCGGGCGGCGTCGAAGGTGCGTACACGGGCGCCGGTGATCAGGGTGTCGAGCATGGTGGTCCTCGGTTCTGGTGCCTGCCACGGACGGGGGGGTCCGGTGCGTGGCCGCGGACGGGCGGCGCGGGGGTGCCGAGACGGTACGCGCTTTATTTGTCATCGGCGTCAAAGAATGGGTCGAGTGTCATGACGTTCTGGGCTACTGTCAAGGGCATGCCGCGCCCGAAGAACCAGGAAGAACGCCGCGCCCACCTCATCCAGGCGGTCATCGACACGACCGCGCGGACCGGACTGCGCTCCCTCTCGCTCGCGGACGTGGCACGCCGGGCGGGGCTGACCCGGGGGGCCGTCCTGTACTACTACGACGACCTCGACGCCCTGCTCAGCGAGGCGTACCGGGCGGGCATGGAGCGCCTGTGCGACCGGCGGGACGCGCTGCGGGACACGATCGGCGACCCGGCGCTGCTGCTCGGGGAGACGATCCGCGCCGGGCTGCCGACCGGCCCGGACGACGCGCTGATGCGTCTGCTGTACGAGTTCGACGTGGTCGCGGGGAGCTCACCGCTGCACACCACGCTGGTGGAGTCGATGTACGAACGGCAACTGGCCACGTACCGGGCCGTGCTGGAGCGCGGCGCGGACGCCGGGGTGTTCCGGCTGACCCTGGACCCGGCGACGGCGGCCCTGAACCTGGTCGCGCTGGAGGACGCCTACGGGCTGCACATCGTGGCGGGCAACGGCCAGATCAGCGTGGAGCGGGCCGCCGGGGCGATGTTCGAGGCGGCGCGGGCGTTCGGCGCACCGGCCGCCTGAGGCCGGGGTCCGGGCGCGGGGGAAGCGAGCGAGCGGGCCCCCAGCGGGTCACTCGGGGCCGTAGTAGAGCCGCAGGAACTCCTCCATCGCGGCGTCGACGGCGGCGCGGTCGCCGGTGACGAGCAGGTCGAGCAGCAGGCCGCGGACGGTGGCGAGCCCGAGCCGGGCGCGGGCGCGGGCCGTGGCCGGGTCGGCTCCCGCGGCCGTCTCGGCGGCCGCCAGCGGCTCCAGCCAGTCCGCCACGAACCCCTCGGCGAAGGCGGCGGCCTCGGCGCGGCCCCGCAGCGCGTGCCCGCACAGTTCGAAGAAGAGCCGTTCCTGACCGGCCGCCGAGGGGTCCGCCAGCCGCCGCCACAGCCGCCGCGCGACCTCGGCGGGCGGCAGGCCGGGCGCCGGGCGGGAGCGCGCCAGCAGGGCGCGCTGACGCTGCTCCGAGGTCCGTACGATCTCGGCGAACAGCCGCTCCTTGGAACCGAAGTAGTGGATCAGCATGCGGTGGCTGACCCCGATCGCGGCGCCCAGGCCGCGCAGGCTCAGCTCCGCGATGCCGTGCACCGCGACATGGTCGGCGGCGGCGTCCACCAGCCTCGCGCGCCGGTCCTCGTCCGTGCCGTGTCCGGCCCGGCTCCCCCGGCGCGGGTCCGCCGCGCCCCGGCCGTCCGCGCCGCCCGCCGCCTCGGCCGCTTCCCCTGCCGCACCATCCGTCACGCCGCGAGTGTACCCATCGGCGCGCGGCGCATGTACCGTGTGGTACATGCAGTCTGTCACCGTGTCGACCGACGTACCGCAGACGCCCGAGCAGGTCTACGACTTCCTCGATGTCATGGCGCACCACGAGCGCTTCACCGACCACTACCTGACGCACTGGCGCTACGACGGCCCGGACCGCGGCATCGGGTCGCGCGCCACGGTCACCGCGGCGCTGGCCGGTTCGCGGGCCGACGTCGCCATCGAGGTCGTCGAGGCCGACCGGCCGCGGCGCATCGTCGAACGCAACGTCAGCGCGGGCGGCCGGCGGCTGGCCCGCGGCACCTACACCGTCGAGCCGCTGGGCACCGGCGGCAGCCGCGTCGCCTTCACCTACGCCTGGTCGCGCGCCCCGCTCGCCGACCGCCTGCTGGCCCCGCTCGTCCGGGCCGTCATGCGGCGCGCCAACCGCACGGCCCTGCGCCGGATGGCCGCCGAGCTGGACCGGCGGGGGCAGGGCTCGGCCGCCGCGTCCTGACTCCGGCGCGGGGCGGCGGTCCCGGCCCTTCGTTCAGTGCTGGGCGGCGAACGCGCCGCTGAGCCGTCCGCGCAGGGCGCTGCCGGCGTCGTTCAGGCCGATGACCTCGACACTCTTGCCCCGCTGGGCGTACTTGGTCTCGACGGCGTCCAGGGCCGCGACGGAGGACGCGTCCCAGATGTGGGTGCCGCTGAGGTCGATGACCACCTTGTCCGGGTCGCCCGCGTAGTCGAAGCGGCCCACCAGTTCGTCGGCGGAGGCGAAGAAGAGCTGGCCGCTCACCGTGTGGACGACCCGGGTGCCGTCCGGGTCGGTGACCGAGGTGACCTCGGTGAGGCGGGCGACGCGCCGGGCGAAGACGGCCATGGCGGTGAGCGAGCCGACCACGACGCCGATGGACAGATTGCCGGTGGCGACGACCACGACGACGGTGACGACCATGACGGCGCTCTCGCCCAGGGGCATGCGCCGCAGGGTGGCGGGCCGGACCGAGTGCCAGTCGAAGGTGCCGACGGCGACCAGGATCATGACGGCGACGAGGGCCGCCATGGGGATCGTGGAGACCACCGGGCCGAGCGCGATGCACAGGACGAGCAGGAAGAACCCGGCGAGGAAGGTGGAGAGCCGGGTCCGGGCGCCGCTCTTCACATTGATCATGGTCTGGCCGATCATGCCGCAGCCGCCCATGCCGCCGAAGAAGCCGGTCACGATGTTGGCGATGCCCTGGCCGACCGCCTCGCGGGTCTTGTCCGAGGGGGTGTCGGTGAGGTCGTCGACCAGCTTCGCGGTCATCATCGACTCCATGAGCCCCACCAGCGCCATGGCGAAGGCGTACGGGGCGATCACGGTGAGGGTGTGCCAGGTGAACGGCACGTCGGGCAGGCCGGGGACCGGGAGCGAGGAGGGCAGGGTGCCCTGGTCGCCGACGGTCGGCACGGCGATCCCGGCGGCGACGGTGATCACCGTGAGGACCGCGATGGCCACCAGCGGCGCGGGCACCGCCCGGGTCAGCCCCGGGAACAGCACCATCAGGGCGAGACCGGCGGCGACCAGCGGATACACCGCCCAGGGCACATCCCTGAGGTGGGGGATCTGCGCGGTGAACAGCAGGATGCCCAGCGCGTTGACGAAGCCCACCATCACGCTGCGCGGCACGAACCGCATCAGCCTGGCCACCCCGAGCCCGCCGAGGATCATCTGGAGGACACCGGCCAGGATGACGGTGGCGATCAGGTACCCGAGGCCGTGGGCGCGGACCACGGGTGCGACGACGAGCGCGACCGCGCCGGTGGCGGCGGAGATCATCGCGGGCCGGCCGCCGACGAAGGCGATCACCATGGCCATGATGCACGCCGCGTAGAGGCCGACCTTCGGGTCGACACCGGCGATCACGGAGAAGGAGATCGCCTCCGGGATCAGCGCCAGACCGACGACGAGGCCCGCCAGCGTCTCGGTGCGCAGCACCGCCGGGGCCGGCCAGGAGGGCCTGCCGGGCCCGCGCAGCAGGGCTGCGGGCGAGCGGCGGGACGAGGGCGCGGGCGCGGGGGAGGACAAAGGCGTACTACCTGTCGTGTTCGGGGAGAGGGGACGGGACTCTACCCTAACGTTAGGGTAGAGATCGCAGAGCCGGGGAGCCGGAGAGGCAGAGAGGCGAAGAGACGCACGTGGACGGCACCTATATGCAGATCGGCGAGGTCGCCGCGCGCACCGAGCTGTCCCTGCGCACGATCCGCCACTACGAGGAGAGCGGACTCGTCGTCCCCTCGGCCCGCTCCCAGGGCGGTTTCCGGCTGTACACCGAGACGGACGTCGCCCGGCTGATGGTGATCCGCCGGATGAAGCCGCTCGGTTTCACCCTGGAGCAGATGCGCGACCTGCTCGACGCCACCGACCGCCTCGACGCCGTCCCCGCCCCGCGGGGCGAGGAGCGCGCGGCCCTGCTGGCGCGGGTGCGCGGCTACGAGCGGAGCGCCGCCGAGCAGGTCGGCACCCTGCGCACCCAGCTCTCCCGCGCCGAGGACTTCGCCCGCACCCTCCGCTCCCGCCTCGGTCCGGCCCCGGACACGGCGGACGCGCCGCTGCGGATGACGTGGGACACGGTCACTCTCGACTGCCCGGACCCCCTGGCCCTGGCGGAGTTCTACCGCGCGGCCACCGGTGCGGCGCTGCATCCGGCGTCGAACGCCGACTACGCCGCTCTCGACCGGGCGGGCGCGGTGGCCCTCGGCTTCCAGCGGGTCGCCGGGCACCGGCCCCCGACCTGGCCCGAAGCGGCCGTACCGCAGCAGCTCCACCTCTGTTTCACGGCCGAGGGCGACCTGGACGAGGCGGAGGCCCGGCTGCTGGCGCTGGGTGCGGGCAGGCCAGAGCATCAGCCGCGCCCCGACCGGTGGCGGGTCCTCACCGACCCGGCCGGCCACCCCTTCTGCGTCCGGGCGGCCTGAGAGCCGCCGTCACTGGCCCACCCGCCCGTCCACGCGCTCGCGCAGCAGATCGGCGTGGCCGCAGTGGTGGGCGTACTCCTCGATCCGGTGGACCATCAGTTCCCGTACCGCGATCCGGTCCGCGCCCACGCGCTCGCCGAGGTCCGGATGGGCCGCCAAGGCGGCGTCGGCCGCGGCCTGTTCGCGCGCCAGATCGGCGAACGCGGCCTCCACGGCGCCCGGTTCGCCGACGGCTCCGTCGAAGTCCGCGTCGCGCACGCCGTACAGCTTCGGGAGCGGGTCGCCCGCGCGGATCCAGTTGTGCCAGTCCCGCTCCACCTCGGCGAGGTGCCGTACGAGACCGAGCAGCGACATCGACGAGGGCGGCACCGACCGGCGGGCCAGCTGCTCGGCGTCCAGGCCCTCGCACTTCATCCGCAGCGTCGCGCGGTAGTGCGCCAGGAAGTCCAGCAGGGTGGCGCGTTCGCCCTCCGGGCCGGAGCCGCCGCTGCCGCGCGGGTCGTCGTCGGGATCGGCCCACATGTCGGGGTGGACGGTCGCCTGCGTCCATCGCTCGGGTTCGTCGCTCATGTGCGGCATGGTCGTCCGCGACGGACCGGCGGGGCCACCGAGTTCTCGCCGGTCCGGTGTGCGGGTGCCTCCTACGGGCGGAGCGCGTCGACGATCAGATCGAGCAGGCGGCCGGTGCGCTCGGGTGTGTTCTCGACGGGCGCGGCGAAGAAGACGCCGAGCAGCATGGTGAGGACGTCGTCGGGTTCGACGTCCGCGCGCAGCGAGCCCGCCTCGGCCCCGGCCGCGAGGACGGACGCGATCGAGGCGGTGAGGCGCTCCCGGGTGGCCGGCGTGGCGATGGTCCCCGCGGCCCAGCCGGCGCGGAGGGTGCCGATGACCCCGCGCTTGGCGGCGACGAACGCCGCGTAGCGGTCCATCCAGGCCCGCAGCGCCGCCGGGGCCGCGAGAGCGGCGAGCAGGGTGTCCGCGCTCGCGGTGACCTCGTCGAGTTCGGCGGCGTAGACGGCCTCGACCAGCGCCTCGCGGGTGGGGAAATGCCGGTAGAGCGTGCCGATGCCCACGCCCGCCGCGCGGGCGACGGCCTCCAGCGGGACGGTGCCGTCCTCGGCGGCGGCGAACGCGGTGCGGGCGGCGGCCAGCAGCCGTTCGCGGTTGCGCCGCGCGTCGGCGCGGGCGGGACGGCCGGGGACGGGCGGGTGCTCGGGGCCCTGGGCGGCGGACGTGGGCGGATGCGCGCGGTCGGGGGACGGCGGCTCGGTCGCGGTCAAAACGGAGGCTCCTCCGGTAGTGCTACAGTCGCAGAGCGGAGGCTCCTCCGCTTGTCTCATCGTCGCACGAGAACGGCACCCCCATGACGTCCTCCACCCCGCACTCCGAGACCACGGCCACCGGCGCGCCCCGCGCGGGCGGGGCCGCTCCGCTCGCCGGCCGCACCGTCTCCCGCGTCGGCTACGGAGCCATGCAGCTCGAACGCCTGCGCACCGACCGCGCCGCCGCCGTCGCCCTGCTCCGCCGCGCGGTCGAACTCGGCGTCGACCACATCGACACCGCCGGGTTCTACGGCGAGGGCTTCGTCAACGACGTCGTCCGCGAGGCGATCCGCCCCGAGGACGGCGTCCTCGTCGTCAGCAAGGTCGGCGCCGCCCCCGACCCCGGCGGCCGCTTCCCGCTCCGGCTCGCCCAGCGCCCCGAGGAACTGCGCGCGGGCGTCGAGGCCGACCTCGCGGGCCTCGGCCTCGAACAGCTCCCGCTGGTCAACCTGCGCCGCGCCGCCACCGGCCCCGGACTGCGGGCCGAGGGCGACCAGGTGGTCGGCCTCGACGACCAGCTCGCCGAGATGACCGCCCTGCGCGACGAGGGCAAGATCGGCAGCATCGGGATCAGCAACGTCGGCGCCGACGAGCTGCGCCGGGCGCTCCCGGTCGGCCTGGCCTGCGTACAGAACGCCTACAGCCTCGTGGCGCGCGGCGACGAGGACATGCTGCGGCTCTGCCTGTCCGAGGACATCGCCTGGGTGCCGTACTTCCCGCTCGGCGGCGCCTTCCCGGGCCTGCCGAAGGTGACCGACGAGCCCGCCGTCCTCACCGCCGCCCGCACCCTGGACCGCACCCCCTCGCAGATCGGCCTCGCCTGGCTCCTCCGGCACGCCCCGAACATCCTCCTCATCCCCGGCACCGCGGACCCCGCACACCTGGAGGCGAACATCGCCGCGGGCACGATCGACCTGGACACCGAGACCCTCGCGACGCTCGACGCGGTGCCGTCCCGGCCGATGGAACTGTCCATGGACTAGGTCATGTCCGCGACGCGGTTGGTCAGTTGGCCTGTTCGTGGTGCGTCGTCATGAGCTGACCGATGAGTCGTGGGCGGTGATCGGACCATGCCGGCTCCGTCGAGGATGGGCAGACCGGTACAGGACCGTCGTCAGGTGGTCAACGGCATCTTGTGGAAGGTGTCCACGGTGGCGGACTGGCGGGACCTGCCGGAGCGGTACGGGCCGTGGAAGACGGTCTACGAACGCTTCCGCCGCTGGTCGGCCGACGGAATCCGGTACCGGCTCCCGGCCCATGCCCCACAGCACTGCGATGCCACCGGCACAGTCGAGGGACCATCGTGTGCGTCGGCTCCACGACCGTGCGGGCCCATCAGCATGCGGCCGCGGCCCGAAAAGGGGGGGCAGGAGCGGCCGGGCGAGGCGACCGGCCCTGCGGCGGACCGGCCACGAAGCCTCGCGGCAATCACCGAGGCCGCCGGTGCCTCGACCCAACTTGCTCAGGCCGT
The DNA here is from genome assembly GCF_000373685.1 of Streptomyces sp. PsTaAH-124. Taxonomy (NCBI): domain Bacteria; kingdom Bacillati; phylum Actinomycetota; class Actinomycetes; order Kitasatosporales; family Streptomycetaceae; genus Streptomyces; species Streptomyces sp. PsTaAH-124. The sequence continues at coordinate 148,549 of NZ_KB892159.1, forward strand.
CAACAACTGGCACCACATGGCGGGCCACCTCTTCTAGCGCCAGCGGGCCGTCCAGCCACGTTCTTGGCGATCTTGAGGCCAGTAGAACTGCTGGGAACGGGCCGGCCTGGGTGCAGGCGGTGCTGCACCCAGGCCGGGAGGGAGCTGCTAGGGGGGTACGCGGCAGAGCGCGCAGGGAGCCTCGGGCGGCGACTCCCGGCGGGACACGGGCCCGGCTGCGGGATCCCTCTCGACTGTGGCGCGCGCGTCAGCGTCCGGGCCGGTCACGCGAGCGATCTCCGCCCCGGCGGGTGCGGTCGAAGATGGCCCAGACGTCCGTGAACGACGGCCCAGGCGTCCGTGAACTCGGCGAGGGGCATCGCCGGGAGAACGGCGAGCGGGCCCAGCTCGTCGAGCGCGACCCGGATCATCTGGCTGTTGAGCTGGCCGCTGATCGCGTCGACTGTGCCGTCCTGGTTGGGCCCGGAATTCACGATGACGACGTCCCGGGAGCCGTCGGGCAGCTCGTACACGGCCACCGCGTCGACCGGGTACCGCTCGCCGAGCTCAGCCGTGTACTCGACCGGCGCAACCAGCTCGGCGGCGCGCGCCATCTTCGCGGCCGTCAGGCCATGGCCGGTGAGCCGGAAGTGCGTGATCCCGCCTTAGTTGAGCGTGCTGTCGGCGCGGCGCCCGCCGTACGTGTACTCGGCTCCGAAGTCCTGGCTCAGACACCAGGGAACAAGTGACCCGTCGGTAGCTAACTGGGCTTCGCGGTGGTGGTCTTCTTCGGTTGCCGCGGAAGGGGCTTCTCTCGTTCGTCGCAGAGCCGTTGGGCGGGCGCGGCCTGGTCCTTGGTGAGCTTGGGCCGACGTCCGCCAATCCGGCCGCGGGCCCGTGCGGAGGCGAGCCCGTCGTTCGTGTTCGCCACGATCAGCTCCCGCTGGAGCTCGGCGAGAACGGACAGCATCCCGAACATCGTGCGACCCTCCCGGCATCGGTCAACCCGCCACCCTGTGCGTGTCTCACAGTCCAGGGCTACCGGCGCGGACCAGCCGCCGCCAGGCGAACGGCTCCGACATCACCCGATCAAGTTCAGCACTGGCGGTGAGAACGGCAGTTGGGGCGGATGCGCCTGGGCAGCCGTGGACGTTGCGTCTCTCTTCGCGGGCAGAGTCATCAGACCCATCGCGGACGCAGTCAAGGCATTGGACGCAGCCGCAAGGACCGGGATCGATTGTGAAGACGCATGGATCGCTCTGCGCACTCTCGGGCTGCCTGAAGAGGTTCTGGCCAGTATCGGCACGAAGGCGCTGGATGCACTGCGTGGGGCGTGCAAGGCAGTCAGCCTCATACGCATCACCATCGCCCGGAAGCGCTGTTGGGTCGAGACGGGAGGCTCTGGAGTCTGGCAGTGGGTGAAGGACGAAGCAAAGGACAAGCCCGCAGCTGTCGCCTACGAAGAGCAGATCACAGGCATTCCGGTAGGCTTCGGCTATGTGATTCATGGAACGCCGAACGAACGCGGGTTCGTCAAATTTGATGGATACAAGGACGGCGTTCTTTTGGATGCAAAGGGGGAGAACTACGCTTGGGCTGTCAAGAACGGAAGATTCAGACCGGACTTCAAGGGTGCTCAGAGTATGGTCGATCAAGCAAACCGTCAGCTTGCTGCGGTAAAGGCCGTAGGCGCCAAAACCGCCATCACGCGGCACGTTGCCGAAGAAGAGACCTCGGTGGCCATCAGGAATCTGTTCGCCGATAATGGCATTGCCGGCATCCAAGTCACACACACGCCGAAGCAGCAGGGAACGCACTTGAGCGACGACGTACTGTCGGTTTTTCCGACGGACCCACAGTGGCAGCCCTCTCAAGAGGCCGCGAACAGAGCAGTGAAGACGCTGGAGCTACTGGCGCCGGGACATGACGGAGTCAAAGCAACATGGCATGACAAGATCATGTTCATCGATTGCGGCAGTCGATTTGACCAGGTGTCCTGCCCGCGGTGCAGCTCGGTCCTCGACAGAACGTGGCTGGGCGACCAGATAAGTCAAATCCGCGAAACGGATTTGCTGGACGTCATCATTCCATGCTGTGGCGTCGAACTCTCCTTGAACGACCTCATCTACCGTGACCCGTGCGGTCTCGCCCGGTTTGACATCTCAGTGTGGAACCCGGGCCGCTCGTGGTTGACGGACGGCGAACTCAAAGCCGTTGGTGAGGCACTAGGGCATCCCCAGAAACAGGTCATGGCTCACTACTGATCACCCTTCCAAGTAAAAATTTATGCCATATGGGCGCCATTTCCATCTTGGCATTAGACACCTGAATAATACCCGCTTAGAACAAGATGTCGCCTGCGGCAGGGCTCACTCGGTCTCCGGGTGGATATAGGTGGGAATGCAACTCGGAAGGGCAGACCGACAGGTTGCGCAGGGACACTGTGACCGGTAAGCAGCAGGACCGGCCACAGTGAGCTTCTTCGAACCGGGCCCCGATCAGGCGACGCCCGTCAAGCGCAACGAGCGAGGCCCCAGGGCAGTCGATCGAGATGTCTGACGTCTCAACCACACTGCTCAGGGGCCTCGTTAGCCATCGATCCTGCCGCACTCGATCTGCCGCATGCACGCGTGGAGTGGGTCACCGTGCTCATCGCCCATGCGCGAGTACACAACCCTGGCAAAGATCGCTGCCGGGTTCGGGATCAGCGAGTCCACCACCCACGCCTACGCCAGCACAGTCGCTTACCTGCTCGCCCGTCGCGCGCCAGGTCCACCGAAAGTCGTGCGCGAGGCCGACCCCGACTTCGTCCTGCTGGACGGCACCCTCGCCGAGTACGGCCGGGTCGGCGACTCACGCGCGGACCACTCTCACAAACGTCGTCGACACGGAGTGAACGCACAGGTGGTCACCGATCCGGGCGGCCGACTGCTGTGGCTTCACCTGTCCCGGCGGGCCGCGCCCACGGCCTGACCGCCCTCGTACCCACCGGATCATCCGCATCTGCGAGCGCCAAGGCGTTCCCCTCCTGGCCGATCTCGCCTACCAGGGAGGCGATCCGTAGCTGACCACGGGCATCAAGCGCAGGCCCCCCGCAGGAACTCACCCCTGCCGAGAAGACCGTCAACCGGGCCTTGGCGGCGGCACGGGGCACCAGGTCCCACTGCCGTCCGTACCGCATGACGTACATCGCCAAAGCCGTCCTCACCCTGGAGCGTTATTGAGCCGAAACGGTTTGGGTTCTGGGTCGCCGGTGGGGTGTGAGCGATTTGGTGGTGGACGCGCGGCATCTGTCGCCGCTTCTTCCGCAGACGCCAGCGACAGCCGCACATCGTCCGCAGCTACTCAATAGGACCTGTGACCCAGTCGTCGAAGGGGCGAGTCCCCCTCCGGCATGATGGAGGCATGCCCTTTCCCGATGAGACGGCTCCCGTGGCGGTGCTGGACTACCGGCCGCAATGGCCCGTGGATTTCGAGCGGTTGGCCGGGGTCCTGCGCGAGGCGCTGGGAGGGCATGCCCTGGCGGTGGACCATGTCGGCTCCACCTCGGTGCCGGGTCTGGCCGCCAAGGACTGCGTGGACGTCCAGGTCCGCGTGGGAGCCGTCGACGCGGACCGGCAGACCGCGCTGCTCGCGGCGATCGGCTTCCGTCGCCGCCCCGAGCCCTGGAACCGCACCGAGGTCTCGGGCGGCCAGGAGTGCCGCAAGCTGGTGTTCGCGCCGCCGGTCGGCGCCCGGCGGTGCAATGTGCACCTGCGGGAGGCGGGCGGCCCGAACGTCCGCTTCGCCCTGCTCTTCCGGGACTACCTGCGAGCCGACGACACCGCCCGGCGCTCCTGGGGAGCGTTCAAGAGGCGTCTGGCCCAGAGCGTTCCGGACCTCGCGGACTACGGGCAGATCAAGGCGCCGGCCACGGAGGTGCTGATGGGGGCGGCCGAACTCTGGGCGGCCGAGACCGGCTGGCGGGTGCCGGAGGCGTAGGGCGGCGCCGACGCAACGGCCCGCGGGCGACGGCGTCGGCCCCGCCCGGAGACGGTCACCGGCCCCGGAATCGTGAAATGAAGGACTTCATTGCCCGGTTCGGGCTGATCCGCTCGGATTCGAGCAGATTCGGGCGGACCTGGAGCCCGGCGCGGGCCGGAGAGGTCGTCGGTTCGGACGGCGGCGGGGCCGCTGCCGCGGCGGGAGTACGAGCAGGCGAGTGCGGAGGAGGCGCCGCCGCTGATGACCGTACGCACACCTGGAGTCGGCGGACGGCGAGCACGAGCGGGCGGCCTATTCGGCGGCCGGCGTCGACTGCTCCCCCGCCGAGACCGAACTCTCCGGCGCCCTGCTCGCCCGGTTCACGCAGGGCGCCGCGGCGGCGGGTCAGGCCAGGGCGAGCAGGCTGACCGCGACGGCGGCGGCGCCCAGCCCGACGAGCTGGGTGCGGTGGACCCGTTCGGCGAGGACGCCCCGGGCGAGCAGGACGGTGCCCGCCGGATAGAGGGCGGTGATCACGGCGACGACGCTCAGGTCACCGCTGCGGGCGGCGCACAGGAACAGCAGGTTCGCCACGGAGTCCAGCGCGCCCGCCGCCGCCGACAGCGCGTACGCGGGCCGCTGCGGGCCGAGCCTGCGGCGCAGGATCCCGGCCGCGGCCAGGACGACGGCCGAGGAGACCGCCCGCCCGGTGATCAGCGGGGCCACACCGCTGCCGGACGGCGTCTGGTGCAGGCAGACCAGTTGGACGGCGATGGCGGCGCCCGCGCCGAGGGCCAGCAGCAGTGCCGTACGGGAAGGGCGCGCGGGCCCGGCACCGGGCCCGGCGCTGACCAGGACGACCGCGACGAGCGCGAGGGGAAGTCCGATCAGTCCGGCCGCGGCCAGGTGCTCGCCCTGGAGCAGGCCCACGGTCACCGGCAGCGCGGCGGACACCAGCGCGGTCACCGGGGACAGTACGTTCATCGGACCGATCGCCAGGGTCCGGTAGAGCAGGGCGAACGCCAGGGCCGAGGCGACACCGGAGGCGGCGCCCCAGCCCAGGGCGGCCGGGCTGAACGAGGCGCCGAGCACCGGCCACAGCAGCAGCTCGACCGCGAGCGAGGCCGGGGCCGCGACCAGCACGGTGCGCAGCACATGGGCCTTGCGGGCGCCGAGGCCGCCGAGGAAGTCGGCGCAGCCGTAGGCGAGAGAACTGCCCAGGGCCAGCAGCAGAGCGATCACGGTCCATCCCTTACCATCAGTGGAACGACCAGACCGTACAACGGACCGACCGGGATATGTCAACCGAATGACCGTACGGTCCGATGTACCGACCGGCAGTGGCCGGTCGTAGAGACAGTCGCAGAGAGGTGATCGGATGGCCGAGACAGAGGCGGCCCTGCGGACGCTCGCGCACAACGTGCGCACGGCCCGCACCCGCGCCGGGCTGTCCCTGGACGAACTCGGCCGCCGCGCCCAGGTCAGCAAGGGAGCCCTGGTCGGCCTGGAGAAGGCCCAGGGCAATCCGAACTTCGCCACCCTGGTCCGGCTGGCCGACACCCTCGGTGTCCCGGTCTCCGCGCTGGTGGAGGGGCCGGGCGAGGAGCGGGTGCGCGTCGTGGCCGCCGAGGACGTCGCTCCGCTGTGGTCCGGCGAGCACGGCGGCGAGGCCCGGCTGATGCTCACCACCCCGGGGGCGGCGCCGGTCGAGGTCTGGCGCTGGCGGCTCGAACCCGGCGAGGAGTACCCGAGCCATCCGCACCAGGCCGGGGTCATGGAGACCGTCAGTGTGACCCACGGCCGGATGGTCCTCGTCGTCGACGGCACCGAACACCCCGTCGCCGCCGGGCAGACGGCCGCCTTCCGCGGCGACCTCCCGCACACCTACCGCGGGTCCGGCACCGGGAGCTGCCATCTGGTCATGACGGTCCAGCTCCCGCCGGGGGCGGGGGCGGGGGCGGAGACGACTGCGGGTACGGGTACGGGCATCGGCTGATCGCCTAGCCCGGTCACCCGGTCACGCGGTCACGGCCGCGAACGGGCCGCCCGCGCCGAAGGCGAGCCGGGTGAAGTGGTGGGCGATGCGGTGGTGGGCCTCCGGGCCGGGGTGGATCCCGTCCGGCAGCGGGAACTCGGCGTGGTCCCGCTCGCCGTACAGCTCACGGCCGTCGAGGTGGTACAGGTGCGGGTCGTCGGCCTGCCGCTCGGCGACGATCCGGGCCAGCTCGGCGCGGATCACGGTGAGCGTGAGGCGTCCGGCGGCGCGTTCGGCCGGGTCGCCGGTGGCCCGGAAGCGCAGGGTGCCGTCCGTGAAGTCGGACATCAGGGGGCCGGGCGTGTCCTCTTGGACCGGGCACAGCAGGGGCGAGACGACCAGCAGCGGAGCGGTCGGATGGCCCTCGCGGACCGTGTCGAGGAAGCCGTGCACCGCGGGACCGAAGGCACGCAGCCGCATCACGTCGCCGTTGACGATGTTGATGCCGATCTTGACGCTGATCAGGTCGGCCGGGGTGTCGCGCATCGCGCGGGCGGTGAACGGGTCGAGCAGCGCGCCGCCGCCGAAACCCAGGTTGACCAGGTCCACATCGCCCCCGGCGGCGGCCAGGGCGGTCCAGGTGCCCGTCGGATGGGTGGCGTTCGAGCCGTGGCTGATGGAGCTGCCGTGGTGCAGCCACACCCGGCGCCCCCGGTCCGGCGCCGGCTCCACGGGGGCGTCGGTGCGCAGGGCGATCAGCTCGGTGGTCTCCGTGTGCGGGAGCCAGATCTCGATGTCCTTGTCGCCCTCGGGCAGGCCGGTGAAGCGGGCGGTGCCCATGGGCCCCTCCCGCAGTTCGGCCGCCTGGGTGACCATGTCGGTGATGACACGGACGTTGCCGCCGGGCACCGTCGCCTGGGCGGTGAGCCGGCCGTCGGCCAGCAGGTCGTACACGCCGTCCGCGGGCGGCGGGACACCGGCGTAGACGCGCTTGGTGGGGAGCGTGTCCAGCTCGATGTCCGTGGCGCGGGTGCGGAAGACCAGCCGTACGCCGGAGGGCTGGGACTCGGCCATGGCGAGCTGCGCGTCGGGGATCTGGCGGCGGGCGCGGGCGGGCAGCCGGTGGGGCAGCAGTCCGTGCGCGGTCTCCTCCAGATCGAGGAAGCCGCGCAGGAGGTCCGCGGTGACGGGGGTGGTGATCCGGTCGTACGGGGGGTTCATGGGGGCCGCTCCGGTTCTGTACTGCCTGACTGCCTGAGGTACTGCTTGTTGCCTGCTGCCTGAGAGTCGTGGAGTTTTCCCTAAGACTTTTAGGCAATTACTTAAATACTGTAGCCCAAAGCCATGAGAGGTACGGCCCGCCGGGGTGGTGCACGCGTCTCAGCGCGACATCCGCATGGTGGACGTGATCCCCCGCCGCCGGGAACCGACCCGTAGGGTGTGCCGTGCAGCTGGTTCGCCCCGTCCGCCAGGCGGGATGCGTCGCAAGAGGGAACCCGGTGGGAATCCGGGACTGCCCCGCAGCGGTGAGCGGGAACGACCGCCGTCATACGCACTGGGCCCCGGACGGGGCCTGGGAAGCGACGGCCAGTAGGTGTCCCCCTCGTACGGATCCGGTCGGATCGGTACGGCGAGGACGGGCCCGCGAGTCCGAAGACCTGCCAACTGCCCGCGCGTGAACCACTCGCGCGCGGACATCCCGGTGACCTCGAGGGCGGGTCGGCGCACACATCGGACGGACGGCCGCACGCCGTGACCCTCCGGTGCCGTGACCCTTCGCGCTCTCGTCCCGTCCCCGGGATCTCAGGGATTCATCTCGCGAAGGAGATCTCCGTGACCACCACGTCCCCAGCCGCGGCAGCACGGGCCACCGTGTACGGCCACCCCCGCCAGGGACCGGACCGGGAACTGAAGAAGGCCGTCGAGGGCTACTGGAAGGGCCGTGTCGACGCCGACGCCCTCCGGGCCACCGCCGCCGAACTGCGCCGCGCCACCTGGCAGTCGCTGGCCGAGGCCGGTGTCGGCGAGGTCCCGACCGGCGACTTCTCGTACTACGACCACGTGCTGGACACCACCGTCATGGTGGGCGCGATCCCGGCCCGGCACCGGGACGCCGTGGCCGCCGACGCGCTGGACGGCTACTTCGCGATGGCGCGCGGCACCCAGGACGTCGCTCCGCTGGAGATGACCAAGTGGTTCGACACCAACTACCACTATCTGGTGCCGGAGTTGGGCCCGGACACGGTGTTCACGGCGGACTCCGCCAAGCAGGTCGCCGAGCTGAAGGAGGCCCTCGCGCTCGGCCTGACGGCCCGTCCGGTCCTCGTCGGCCCCGTCACCTACCTGCTGCTGGCCAAGCCCGCGCCGGGCGTGGCCGCCGACTTCGACCCGATCACGCTGCTGGACCGGCTGCTGCCGGTGTACGCCGAGGTGCTGGCCGACCTGCGCGCGGCGGGCGCCGAATGGGTGCAGCTCGACGAGCCCGCGCTGGTGCAGGACCGGACCCCGGCCGAGCTGAACGCCGCCGGGCGCGCCTACCGCGACCTCGGCGCCCTCACCGACCGGCCCCGGCTGCTGGTCGCGTCCTACTTCGACCGCCTCGGCGACGCCCTGCCGGTGCTGGCCAAGGCCCCCGTCGACGGACTCGCGCTGGACTTCACCGGGCCCGCAGCGGCCAACCTGGACGCGCTCGCCGCGGCCGGCGGGCTGCCCGGCAAGCGGCTGGTCGCCGGTGTCGTGGACGGCCGCAACATCTGGGTCAACGACCTCGCGCACTCGCTGTCCGTGCTCGGCACCCTGCTGGGCCTGGCCGACCGCGTCGACGTCTCCGCGTCCTGCTCCCTGCTCCATGTGCCCCTGGACACCGCGCCGGAGCGGGACATCGACCCGCAGATCCTGCGCTGGCTGGCCTTCGCGCGGCAGAAGACGGCCGAGGTCGTCACCCTCGCCAAGGGCCTCGCCCGGGGCACCGACACCATCGCCGCCGAACTCGCCGCCAACCGTGCCGACCTGGCCTCCCGCGAGCAGTCCCCGCTCACCCACGACCCGGCCGTGCGCGCCCGCGCCGCCGCCGTCACCGAGACGGACGCCCGCCGCGGGCAGCCGTACGCCGAGCGGGTCACCGCCCAGCGCGCCCGGCTCGGACTGCCGCTGCTGCCCACCACCACCGTCGGCTCCTTCCCGCAGACCCCCCAGCTGCGCACCGCCCGCGCCGACCTGCGGGCCGGACGGACCGGCACGGCCGAGTACGAGGAGCGCATCAGGGCCGAGATCCAGGAGGTGATCTCCTTCCAGGAGAAGACCGGCCTGGACGTCCTGGTGCACGGCGAGGCCGAACGCAACGACATGGTGCAGTACTTCGCCGAGCAGCTCACCGGCTACCTCGCCACCCAGCACGGCTGGGTCCAGTCGTACGGCACCCGCTATGTCCGCCCGCCGATCCTGGCCGGTGACATCTCCCGCCCCGAGCCGATGACGGTGCGCTGGACGACGTACGCTCAGTCGCTCTCCGACCGGCCGGTCAAGGGCATGCTCACCGGACCGGTGACCATGCTCGCCTGGTCCTTCGTGCGCGACGACCAGCCGCTGGGCGACACCGCGCGGCAGGTCGCCCTCGCCCTGCGCGACGAGGTGAACGACCTGGAGGCGGCGGGCACTTCGGTCATCCAGGTGGACGAGCCCGCGCTGCGCGAGACGCTGCCGCTGCGCGCCGCCGACCGGCCCGCCTATCTGGCGTGGGCCACGGAGGCGTTCCGGCTCACCACGTCCGGGGTCCGTCCGGACACCCAGGTCCACACCCACATGTGCTACGCCGAGTTCGGGGACATCGTCGCCGCCATCGACGACCTCGACGCCGATGTCATCAGCCTCGAAGCGGCCCGCTCGCACATGCAGGTGGCCCGGGAACTCGCCGCGCACGGCTATCCGCGCGAGGCCGGTCCCGGTGTCTACGACATCCACTCGCCGCGGGTGCCGAGCGTGGAGGAGGCGGCCGAACTGCTGCGCGCCGGTCTCGGGGCCATCCCCGCGGAGCGGCTGTGGGTCAACCCGGACTGCGGTCTGAAGACCCGCGCCTGGCCGGAGACCCGCGCCTCCCTGGAGAACCTGGTCGCCGCGGCCCGCCGGGTGCGCGCCGAACTGGGCTAACCGGCGGCGGGGAGTCCCGGGCCGTCCCGGTCCCCGGCCTCCCCCGTCTTCGACGGTACGCGCGCCCGCTCCGGCTCACCGGCCGGGGCGGGCGCGTCGGCGTCCGGGGCTCCGGCCGCGGCGGGGTCGGGGGCAGGGTCGGGGGCGGCTGCGATCGGGGCCGGGGCAGGCGCGGATCCGGCCTGCCGGGGCCCGGCGAAGCGGACCGGGGCGCGGAACCTGGCCCGGCGGGCGGCCCGCCGGAAGGTGGTCAGCACGGCGGGTCCCGCCAGCAGGACGCACACGAAGTTGGTGACCGCCCGGCCGGTGTCCCAGCCCAGCGAGGTGGCCAGGTCGAAGGCGAGGTAGCGGTGCCACTGCTCGGTGAAGGGCAGGCCGGGCAGATAGGCGATGGAGCTGTTGGGGTCCAGGGAGAAGGGCCAGAAGGACAGGTTGAGCAGGAACCCGAAGAGATACCCGGACAGGGAGCCGTAGACGGCGAGCAGCAGCACCTCGCGGCGGCCGGTGGCCCGGGGCAGGAATCCGGCGAGCATTCCGACGAAGGCGCAGCCGAACATCTGGTACGGCATCCACGGTCCGACCCCGCCGGTGATCAGCGCGGAGGTGAACAGCGAGGTGCAGCCGAGGACGAAGCCGAACCCGGGGCCGTAGACCCGCCCGGCCAGGACGAGGACGAAGAAGACCGTCTCGATCCCGGCGGTGCCCGCGCCCAGCGGACGCAGGGCCGCGTTCACGGCGGAGAGCACGCCCAGCATGGCGAGCGCCTTGGAGTCGATGCCGCCCTCGGCGATCTCTGAGAGGACCACGCACAGGATGAGCACCAGCAGCACGCCGAAGATGAGCACGGGCGCGTAGTTGGAGCCGAAGCGGCCGGGCGCGACGACGAACGGCCAGAAGAAGGCGACAAGGCCGAGCAGCGCGGCCAGCGTCACCACGGCACCGACCCGCGGGGTCAGCCGGATCGCGGACTTCATCCCGCCGCCTCCTCGGCCAGGGCCTGTTCGACCTGATCGACCGTCAGGTAGGCGAGCGGCGCGAGGACTTTGGCGGTCTGCGGGGCGAACACGGGCGAGGAGACGATGACTTCGGCCGTGGGACCGTCCGCGACGATGTCTCCCTCCGCCATGACGACGACCCGGTCGGCGGCGCGGGCGGCGAACTCCACGTCATGCGTGGAGATGACGACCGCCCGCCCTTCGGCCGCCAACGCGTCGACGACGGCGATGAGTTCGCTCTTCGCCCGGTAGTCGAGGCCACGGGTCGGCTCGTCCAGCAGGAGGTTCCGGGGCGCGGCGGAGAGCTGGATGGCGAGGACCAGCGCCAGCTTCTGTCCCTCGGAGAGGTCGCGCGGGTGGGTGGCGTCGTCGATGCCGGGGGCGAGCCGGTCGAGGATCCGGCGGGCCTCGCCGCGGGTGCCCGACTCGGCGTCCGCCTGGTCGAGTTCCTGGCGCACGCTCTCCAGGTAGAGCAGGTCGGCGGGGGTCTGCGGGACCAGGCCGACCAGGCGGCGGGCCTCGGCGGCGGGCACGGTGTGCGGGTCGGCGGTGCCGTTGGCGCGGGTCACGGCGACGGTGCCCGCGCGGCGCGGCCCGGAGCCCTGCAACGCCCACAGCAGGGAGGACTTCCCGGAGCCGTTGCGGCCCATGAGGGCGGTCACCTCGCCGGACCGCAGGTCGAGGTCGACCGCCCGGACGGCGGGCACCCCCCGGTAGACGACGGTGACCCCGCGCGCGGTCAGCAGGCGCGGCCGCGCACCGGCGGCGGGCGGCCGCACCGGGCCCGGGGCGCGGTCGGCGAGCCGGGCCCGCAGGGGCGCGGCGGCCCGGCGGGCGTCGCGGACGGACAGCGGCAGCGGGGACCAGCCCACCGCGCGGCCCAGTTCGACGACGGGCGGCGCGACGGCCGAGGTCCGCAGGACGTCGGCGGGCGCCCCGGCGCGGGCGGTGCCGTCGCCGGGCAGGTGGATGACGCGGTCGGCGTACTGCACGACGCGTTCGAGGCGGTGCTCGGCCATGAGCACGGTGACGCCGAGGTCGTGCACCAGCCGGGTGACGGCGGCCAGCACCTCCTCGGCGGCCGTGGGATCGAGCGCGGAGGTCGGTTCGTCCAGGACCAGGACGCGGGGGTGGGCGGTGAGCACGGAGCCGATGGCGACGCGCTGCTGCTGGCCGCCGGAGAGTTCGTGCAGGGCGCGGTGGCGCAGGTCGGCGAGGCCGAGCAGATCGAGGGTCTCCTCGACGCGTTTGCGCATGGTGGCCGGGGGGATCGCCAACTGCTCCATGGCGTAGGCGAGTTCCTCCTCGACGGTGTCGGTGACGAAGCCGTCGGCGGGGTCCTGGCCCACCACACCGACCACGTCGGCCAGTTCGCGCGGCGGGTGCGCGGCGGTGTCGCGGCCGTCGACGGTGACCCGTCCGTACAGGGTGCCGCCGGTGAAGTGCGGCACAAGGCCGTTGACGGCGCCCAGCAGCGTGGACTTGCCGACGCCGGTGTGACCGACGACGAGGCAGAGTTCGCCCTCCTCGACGGTGAGGTCGAGGTCGCGCAGGGCGGGGGCGGGCGCGTCGTCGTACTGGACGGTGACCTGGTCGAAGGTGATCACGGTGTGTCGGTTCTCCGGACGGGGGCTGCGGGCTCGGGGGCGAGGAATCCGGCCGTGCCGGCGAGCAGGACCGCTGCGGCGGGCACCACCGGGAGTCCGGGCCAGGTCAGCGGATAGAAGGTCGGGTTGAGCTGGGCCGGGTCGTAGCCGAGGTCGCTGAACAGCAGGATCGCGGAGAGCACCCCGCTGCCGGCGACGGCCCACTCGGGCAGCAGCCAGGGGTCGGGGCGGTAGGTGGTACGGGTGATCCGCCGGCCGCCGAGGCTGAGGCCCGCCACGCACAGCGCGGCGCCGCACGCCATCGCGGGCAGCCCGAGGAAGGCGGGCGCGGTGGCGTCCAGGAGCCCGTAGGCGCCCGTGCACAGGCCGCACATGCCGAGCAGCATCAGCGCGCCGGTCAGACGGCGCGAGGCGCGGGTGGCGGTGCCCGCCCGGCCGTAGCCCCGGGAGTCCATGGCGGCGGCCAGGCGCAGCGAGCGTTCGAGGGCGTCCTCCAGGACGGGGACCACGATGCCGCGCAGCGCCTTCATGCCCTTGGTGCGGCCCGCCCGCAGCTTGCGGGCGCGGGCGACGCGCTGCACGCTCTGCACCAGCTGGGGTGCCACGCTGATCGCGACGGTGACGGCCACGCCGAGTTCGTACAGGGCACCGGGCAGGGCGCGCAGGGCGCGTTTGGGGTTGGCGAGGGTGTTGGCGGCACCGATGCAGCACAGCATGCAGGCCAGCCGCAGTCCGTCGGTGGCCGACGACAGCAGCGCCTCCAGGGAGACCGGGCCGCCGATGCGGATGCCCGCGTACCAGTCGGGGGTGGGGAGGTGCGGCAGCGAGAACAGGAAGTGGTCGTGCGGGGTGATGCCGGTGGCGAACACCGCCCGGAACACGACCCGTACGGCCACGACGGACACCGCGAGGTACAGGTAGTACTTGAAGCCGCGCGCCCAGGGGGCCTCGGTGCGGCGCGCGGTGACGACGTAGCCGAGGACGGCGAGGACGAGCAGGAGCAGCAGCGGGTTGTCGGTGCGGCTGACGGCGGTGGCCAGGGCGAGCGCCCAGATCCACCAGGCCATCGGGTGCAGGGTGCGCGGCAGCCGCCGCCCGCCCCGGTCCGGGGCGGGACCGGCGGGTGCGGCGGACGCCTCGACGGTCGTGGGGGCCACCGCGCTCACGCGCCGTCGGCGCGGCGGCGGCGCGCGACGTACACGGCCGCGCCGCCGATGAGCGCGACGAGCGAGACGCCGGTGACGACGGGCACGATCGATCCGGTGTCGTGCTGGGCGTCGGCGGCGGGGGCGGCGTCGACGACCCGGGTACCGGTGCCGGTGCCCGCTGCGGCCGTGGCGGACGCGGTCGGTGCCGGGCTCGGTGTGGCGGTCGGGCTGGGTGTGGCGGTCGGCGTCGGGCTCGGGCTCGCGGTGGTCGCCTTCGCGGGTGCCGTCGGGGTCCGCGCGGGCGGCGGGGCCGCCTTCGGCGGTGCGGCGGGCGGCTGTTCGGGCGCGGGTCCGGTGTCGACGCCGGGCGGCAGCGCGGGCGCCTTGGCGGTGGAGGCGGGCTTGCCGCTGTCGCCCTGGGGCCGGGTGTTGTGGGCGCGCAGCTGGTCGGGGCGGATCTTCGGGCGGCCCTCGGTGCCGCCGATGTCGGTGCCGCCGAAGATCCACAGGTCGACGCTGCCGGGCTTGGGCCGGTAGAGCATGGCGCCGAGCTGGCTGTACTCCCAGTCGTCGCGGCCCGGGTCGGCGTGCCAGTAGGACCAGTACGCGGAGGCGGGCGGGGTCAGGACGCAGTCGTCGTCCTTCGCGGTGGGGTACTGCCTGCCGCCCTGGTAACCGCTGTAGCCGATGCGGCAGATGAAGGCCGGTCCGTCGTGTCCGGTGCCGGTGGTGCGCCAGCCGCCCTGGTTGAGCAGTTCGTAGCCGGTGGTCGGGGTGGTGCCGCAGGCCCGGTAGACGGGCCCGCCCCAGTGGCTGAAGTCGACGGCGAGCACCACGCCCGAGGTGGTGGTGCACCGGCCCATCGGCTGCGGGTCGGCGGCGGCCGGGGAGGATGTCGCGCCGAGCGCGGCGGCGGCCAGGGCGAGCGCCGCCGCGGTCCGGGCGAGGGCGGCGGCGAGGCGGGGCCGCGTCATCGCTCGCTCCCGGTGTGCGCGTCCGCGCGGCGGCGGGCGGCGACCGCGGTGCGCCAGCCCGCGAGGACCAGCAGGGCGGCGACCGCGGCGAGGGCTGTGGCCTGCACACCGGTGGAGGCCAGCGCGCCGCCACCGCCACCGCCGCCCGCAGCGGAGGCGCCGCCGGTGTCTCCGGTGCCTCCCGCTTCTCCGGCGGTGATGATGTCGGGGGTGCCGCCGCCCTGGTCCGATGTCGGGCCGGGCTGCGGCGAGGTGCCGGTCAGGTCGGCCTTCAGGGTGCCGAAGGAGATGCCGGTCGCGCCGCCCACGGCCTGGGCGGAGGCCCGTACGTCGGAGCCGCGCTGGCCCTCCTTGGCCACGTTGAAGCCGCCGTCCGCGTTCTGCTGCGCGGCGAGGAAGGCGAGGGCCCGGGTGATCTGCGGGGCGTAGGCGTCCTTGTCCAGGGACAGCCCCTGGACGGCGAGCCCGGTGGAGTTGACGGAGTCGCCGGAGGCGCCGGGGAAGCCGCCGTCCGGGAGCTGCTGGGAGGCGAGCCAGGCGAGCGCCTTGCGCACGGCCTGCCGCGCCGTGTCGCCGCCGGCCAGGTCGAGGGTCATCGCGGCCATGGCGGTGGAGTCGACCTCGGAGTCGCCGGTGGAGGGGATGAGGCTCGGCCAGGCGCCGCTCGGGTGCTGGAGGCTCTCCAGGTAGGCGATCGGCTGCTGGGCCGCCGTCTTCTCGCCCGCGCGCAGTTGCGCGAGGACGCCCAGGGACTGGGAGAAGACGGAGGGCGCGTAGGTGTAGGCGCCCTTGGCCGGGCAGGAGCGGTCGGGGGCCTTGCTCGGGGCGGTGCAGACGGCCTTGGCGAGGGTGGCGATGAGGTCGTGCCCGGTGAAGTTCCGCGGGTCGCGTCCCACGGCCTCGGCGAGCACCGCCGCCTTGCCGACGGAGCCGCCCAGCACGTGCCCGGTGCCGAAACCGGTCCAGGTGTCGATGGTGCTGCCGGTGGCGTCCTTGCCGCGCTGGTCGAGGAAGTCGACGATGCCGCGCAGCCTGGCGTTGTCCAGGCCGGTGGCGGCCAGCGCGTAGGCGCCGTCGATGGTGAGGCCGAACGACGCGGTGCCCGAGCCGGGCGCGTCGGTGTAGTACCGGCCCTGCTGGAGCTGGGCCGGGGCGGTGAGGTAGGCGACGCCCTTCTTCAGGTCGGGTCCGGTGCCGCCGCCCGGGGCGGGGCCGCTGGGGCTGCTGGCGGGCCCGGTCGGGGAGCCGCTGGGCGTGCCGCCGGGCTCGGTCGGCGGGCCGCTGGTGGGGGGCACGGACGGCTTCGTGGTGACGGTGACGAGGCTGGTGCCCGCCCCGGCGAGGACGGCGGGCGACGTGGGGTGGACGACGGGGTCGGTGTCGGTCTCCTCGAAGCCGAAGCCGCCGCCGTCGAGCTGGTGCCGGGAGAGCCAGCCCACGGCCGCGTCCGCCCGCCGGGTGTCGCCGAGGGCGCGCAGGGCCTGGGCGGCGTACGCGGTGGCGGTGACGCTGCCGGTGGTGGAGCCGGTGTAGCCGGGGAAGGCGCCGTCCGCCGACTGGGACTCGGTGAGATACGTACGGGCGGCGTCCACCGTGTCGTCGTGGCCGCCCGCCCGTTGCAGGACCAGGGCGACCAGGCCGGTGGTGGCGGGGTCGCCGTCGCAGTACTCGCCGGGGCGGATGAGGATGCTGGTGATGCCGCCGTCCTTGCACTGGAGCCGGGCGAGGCGGTCGACGGACGCGGCCGGGGGTATCTGCCCGGCGCGCAGCAGGGCGAGGACGGACAGGGCCTGGCCCTCGGTCTGGAAGGCGGTGCGGAAGTCACCGGCGGCGGTGCAGCCGGGGGCCGGTCCGGACTCGGGGCCCGCCGTGCACACGTGTGAGGCGAGGGCGTCGATCAGGTCGTGGCCGCCGAAGGCGTGCGGGTCGCGTTCGGTGGTCTCGGCGAGGAGGGCGAGGCGGGCGGCGGCGGTGGCGTCGGGGGCCTGGCCGGCGCCGTTCGGGTAGGCGTAGTCGGCGACATGGGCGGCGAGGAAGCCGGTGACCTTGTCGAGGGTGGCGTTCCTGCCGTTCGCGGCGGCGAGCGCGTAGGCGGTGTCGGCGGTCAGTTCGTAGTTCGCGGTGGTCGCGCCGTCGTCGACGATGCGTTCGTCGTCGGTGAGGCGGCCGGCGAGCCAGGCCGCCGCGGCGGCGGTGTCGATCTGGCCGGGCGCGCCGGTGGGGGTGCCGCTGCCGCCGGGGTCGGGTGTGTGGCCACCCGGGACGCGTACATCGTCGGGGCTGAAGGCGGGCTTGCCCTTGGTGCCGCCGATGTCGGTGCCGCCGAAGACCCAGGCGTCGACGTCGCCGTCCTTGACGGTGCGTGTCATCGCACCGCGCGAGCTGTAGGTCCAGTCCTTGTCGCCGGGCGCGGCCACCCAGTACGACCAGTAGGCCGTGGCGGGCGGGGTCAGTACGCAGTCCTCGGCGGCCGGGGTCGGGTACTCCGTACCGGAGTCGAAGGCGCCGTAGCCGATGCGGCAGAGGAAGCCGGGACCGTCGTGCTGGGTGCCGGTGGTGGTGAACCCGGCCTGGTGCAGCAGGTTGTAGCCGGTGGTGGGGGCGGGGTCGCAGCCGCGCTCGACCTTGCCGCCGAACGGTCCGAAGTCGACGGCCACCACGGCGCCATGGGTGGCGGTGCAGCCGTCGGCGCCGTCCGCGGCGGCGGGCGCGGTCGTGAGGAACGCCACACAGGAGGCGAGGACGACGAGCAGAGCCGAGCCGAGCGACACCGCCCGCCGTGTGCTCGCGGTCGTCGGCCCGCTTCTTCGCTTCCCCGTGTCCACCCCGGTCCCCTCGCGCCTGTCCGGCGCGGACGCGGACGTGGCAGAGGGGCCCTCACCGGCCGGGGTGGTCCCCGGGCGGCCGGAAGGCCGGTCGCACCACGCCGTAGTCCACGACGGCGTCTGTTGCTGTTGAGCACGCTCCAGGCATTCCGGCTCGCCCGGCGGACCGGGCCCACGGTTGCGGGTCAGCGCCGGACTTCGACCGGCTTCCCCTGGAACTCGTTGCGTATCACCGAGATTTGAGCACGCGCCACGAGGGCCGTCAAGGAGCTCCGGACGGGCTCGACCGCCCTCCGAGGCGGACACTGGCGGCCGGTTGGCCGGTCGGGTACCGTCCCGGACTGCCGAGTGGGGGAACCCGGTGGGAGTCCGGGGCTGACGCGCAGCGGTGTGGGGCGGCGGGAGGCCGCCCCGAGCCCGAATGCCCAGGCGGTGCACCATCTCTGGAAGCCGGTCCACGCGTCCGGACGGCGGCCACGCCCGCTGCTCCGCAGGCCCGCCGGGGCCCGGCAACGGGCCGGGTCGGCGTCCTTCATCCAAGGAGCAGGCCATGTCCCGTCCGCTGTCCCTCAGCCGCGTCGCGCTCACCGCGGCGGCCGCCGTCGGCGCCCTCACGCTCACCGCGCTGCCCGCCGCGGCCACCTCCACCCCGGCGCAGATCGCCACGTCCAAGGCGAACGGCGTCACCTATCTCAAGTCGCTCCAGGCGGCGGACGGTTCGTACGCGGGGCCGGGGCTGTCCAACGAGTGGGCGTTCAGCGCCCTCGCCGCGGCCGGTACCGCGGCCGTGGACGTCACTCCGGACGGCGATCCCGCCAAGAACGCCAGATCGGTCTACCGCACCCTGCTCTCCACCGCGAGCTGGCCGTCCGCCACCCCGGTCGTCACGGACTACGAGCGGGCCACCCTGAACGCCTACGCCGCCGGTGTCGACCCCGCCCGGGTCTCCGCCTCCCGCAATCTGATCGCCGACATCTACGGCTACTGGCAGACGTCCCAGCCCGGTTACTTCGGCCCGCCCGCCAACTTCAACGGCACCGTCTTCGCGGCGCTCGCCCTGGGCGGCGCCCGCACCCAGTCGGGCCAGGTGCGTGTCCCGCAGGCGCTGCGCGACGCGCTGGTCACCCGGATCCGGGCCAACCAGCACGACGACGGCGGCTGGAACTACAGCAAGGCCGAGGGCGATCCCGGGCAGCTCGCCACCGCCGGTGACATCGACATGACCGGGGCGGCGATGGCCGCGCTGTGTGTGTCGGGGGTGCCGAACACCGACACGGACATCGTGCAGGCCAAGGCGTTCCTGAAGAGCAAGCTGGTCGCCAACAGCGGTGCGTTCAACGCCATGTTCGGGGTCAACAGCGACTCCAACGGCTGGGCGGTGTCCGGTCTCAACGCGTGCGGCATCAACCCGCAGACCGGGGACTTCCTCACCTCCCTGGGCAGGACTCCGGTCGACTTCCTGCTCGCGCAGCAGTTCAACCCGGGCGGCGGCTTCAAGTACCAGCCCGCCGACACGGTCCCCTCGGCGTACGCGTCGGCCGACGCGCTGCGCGCGGTGGCCGGCGGCGGCTTCACCGCGGCCCCGCCCGCACCGGTGACCGCGGGCGCCCCGCAGTGGGTGGCCCAGGGCTCACTGGTCTCCGGTACGGCCACGAAGCTGGCGCTCAGCGTCGACGACGGCACCGGCAGCCCGAAGGTGTGCTCCGTCGCGCTCACCCCGACCGGCACGACGACCACGCTGGGCGCCGTCCTGGACGCCGCCACCGGCGCCGCCACCCCGGCGGGCTGCGTCACCGCCGTCACCCCGTCCTCCGGCACCGGCACGGTCACCGCCCTCAACGGCAAGGCCAACAGCGGCACCGGCACCTGGAAGGTGAGCATCGACGGCGGCGCCTTCACCACCGCCTCCCGGGGCACGACGGTGGGCGTCGGCGACACGGTCGCGGTGCGCTGGGGGGCCTGACCACCGGGCGGACGGCGGACGGGGCGGCCCCGTCCAGCGAGGCGAGGCGGTCCCGTCCAGCAGGACGGGGCGGTCCCGTTCAGCCGTGGAGGACCTCCCGCAGCCGTCCGCACACCGCCTCCACCTCCGCCGCCGACGCGAAGCACCCGGCCCCGCCCATGGCCGCCTGAAGGGCGGGGCCGACGGCACCGAACCGCGTCCGGTCCGCCTTCCCGACGGGCTGCACCACGAAGTGGAGGTGGCCGCCCGAGCAGGCGTACGTGTGCCTCTGGTCGCACGCGGGTGGGGCCGGTTCACCGGACTCCCCTGCCGCCGGCTCGGCGACATGCAGCACACTGCTGCTCCTTCCGGGCCCTCCGCCCGTTCCCCTCGTCGCGTGGCACCTGAGTATGCCTACTCATGCCGAGCGGCGGCGGGACCGGGACGATGGGTGTGCGGGTGTGGATGTGAGTGGGTGTGAGCGGGCGCGGAGGCGGCGGCATGGGCAGGGCTGTGGGTGCGGTGGCGGGTGTCGTGGCGGCGGGGGCGGCGCTGGTGTGCGCGTATGTGGCGGGGGCTCCGGCCGCGGTGGTGTTCGCGGTCGGGGCGGGGGTGCTGAGCCTGGGGTGGCTGCTGCTTCTGCTGACGCTGCCCTGGAACCTGTACTTCCGTGCGCACGCGGTGCTCGCCGAGATCGCGGTGAGCCGGGAGAAGGGCCTCGACGTCTCCCCCGCCCGGGACGCCGAGGCGGCGCGTATCGCCCGGACGATGCTGCGGGCGGCCGTCGCCGGGCATGTGCTGACGGCGGCGCTGGTGCTCGCGGTCGCCTGGACGACGGGTGAGTCCGCGGGGTACTGGTGCGCCGGGTTCTTCCTGCCGAGCACGTTCTTCCGGCCGGCCGGGGCGTACTTCGGCCAGCTCAGGCGGCGCCTGGGCACCCTGCTCAAGGACGTCACGTATCCGCGTGACGACGTGGTCGAGCTGAACCGCCGGCTGGACCGCGCCGAGGCGGGGACCCGGGTGCTGGAGGAGAAGGCGGAGGAGCAGTACCGGTCCCTGGCCGAACTGCGCCGCGCGCTGGACGCGCTGGCCCTGGGCACGCACGAGCGGGCCGAGGTGACGGACCGTCAGTTCGCCGCGCTCGGGCGGGAGTTCGAGTCCACGGTGAACCGGCTCACCGACAACCAGGAGATCATCGCGGGGGTGAAGGCATTCCTGCGGCTGCTGCGCTCCACGGACGCGGCCGGGCTGGGCGCCGCGGGCGGGGTCGCGGGCTCAGTCCAGTAGTCTCGCCACGATGCGGTCCAGCGCCCGGATGTCCTCCAGGGGCAGGGCGAGCAGTTCGTCGGGCGGGGTGGTGAGGATCTCGGCCGCGCGAGCGGCCTTCGCCCGGCCCTCCTCGGTGAGATGGACCAGTTTGGAGCGGCGGTCGGCGGGGTTGGTGATGCGCTCGGCGAGACCGCGCCGTACGAGGTCGTCGACGATGACAGTGGTGTAGGGCGGGTCGCTGCCCATCCGCTCGGCCAGTTCCCGCAGGGTGATCGGACCGGCGGCGAGCCGCCGCAGCGCCCTGATGCGGCTGAAGCTCATGCCGAGGGCCTCGGCGACGGCCTTGCGGCGGTTGTGCCGCTCCATCAGCAGGGTGTTCATCCCCTGCCAGGCGCGGGCCGCCGTACGGGCGGTGACGTCGTCGTCGCCCGCGTCGGCCGCCCGGCGGTCCTCGCCCCGGCCCGCGTCATCGCCCTCGTTCTCGCGGTTCTCGCGCTCCATCAGGTGTTCACTGGCTCCTTCGTCTCCGCGGCCGTCTCCTCGGCGGCGAACCGCCGTGCCGTCCGCGCGGCCGTCGCACGGGCCCAGCGGCCGGAAGTGAGCGTACCCGTGACCAGCACGGCGGCACCGCACCCGGCGATGATCCACCAGGCGGTGCGGGCCGCGCCGGTGAACGCGGCCGGGTCGGTGTGTGTCCCGCCGGCCAGCAGCGCGCCGAGGACCGCCACGCCGAGGACCTGGCCGGTCTGCCGGCTGGTGGAGGCCACCGCCGCCGCGACCCCCGCCTGGGCGCGGGGCATCCCGGAGACGGCGGTGTTGGTGATGGGCGCGTTGACCAGGCCGAAGCCGGTGCCGAAGAGCAGGTAGGCGACGACCAGCACAGCGGTCGGCAGCCGCTCGGAGAAGGTGAGCGCCTGGAGCACGGCGCTCGCGCACAGCGCCGACCCGGCCA
The DNA here is from genome assembly GCF_000373685.1 of Streptomyces sp. PsTaAH-124. Taxonomy (NCBI): domain Bacteria; kingdom Bacillati; phylum Actinomycetota; class Actinomycetes; order Kitasatosporales; family Streptomycetaceae; genus Streptomyces; species Streptomyces sp. PsTaAH-124. Next base: position 170,324 of record NZ_KB892159.1, read on the forward strand.
GCAGCAGGGGCACCCGCGGTCCCCGTGCGGCCACCATGCGGCCGGAGAGCGGCGCGGTCAGCAGCGCCATGACCGCCATCGGCAGCAGGAACACCCCGGTGTGCAGCGGGTCGAGTCCCCGTACGTCCTGGAGGTACAGGGAGCTGACGAACAGGAAGCCGCCCAGCGCGGCGAAGGCGGCGACCGCGATCACCGTGGCGCCCGAGAACGGCGCCGAGCGGAAGAACCGCAGGTCGAGCAGGGGTTCGGTGCGCCTCGACTCGTAGCGCAGCAGGGCCGGCAGCGCGCACCCGGCGACGGCGGCGCAGCCGAGGACGAGGGGCGAGGTCCAGCCGCGGTGCGGCGACTCGATGATCGCGCAGGTCAGGGCGGCGAGCAGTACCGCGACGAGCACCTGGCCGACCGGGTCCGCGCGGCGGGGGCGCGGCGCCCGGGACTCCGGTACGTATCTGCGGGTCAGGAGCAGCGCGGCCAGGCCGATCGGCACGTTGAGCCAGAAGATGGCCCGCCAGCCGGCGGACTCCACCAGCGCTCCGCCGATGATCGGACCGGCGGCCATGCTGATGCCGACGACACCGCTCCACACGCCGATGGCGCGGGCGCGCTGCCGGGCGTCGGTGAAGGTGTTGCTGATGATGGACATGGCGACGGGGTTGAGCATCGAGCCGCCGACCGCCTGGAGCACCCGCGCGGCGACGAGCCAGCCGAGCCCGGGGGCCAGGCTGCACAGCAGGGAGGCCGTGGTGAAGACCACCAGACCGGTCTGGAAGGTACGGCGGCGGCCCACGCGGTCGGCGGTCGAGCCGGAGAACATCAGCAGGCTCGCCAGCACCAGCGTGTAGGCGTCCACGGTCCATTGCAGCCCGGACACCGAGGTGTGCAGGTCGCGCTGGACGGAGGGCAGGGCGACGTTGAGGACGGTGTTGTCGAGGCTGGCGATCAGCAGGCTCATGCAGCAGACGGCGAGGACGAGCCAGGACCTTCGGCGGTCGGCGGCCGACTCGGCGGGGATGACCGGTGGGACGGGCATGCGCGGACTCCGGGGTGGTGGTCACAGCGAACTGGTCGCAGGGAACTGGTTGCGTCAACTGGTTGCGTTCACACAATCATTGTAAACACACAATCGTTGTGTTGACGCAAGCAATTCGAGTGACCGGTCACCGGTCCCGCGCGCCCGCGCCCGCTCAGCGCCCGCGCCCCTCCACCACGTCCACCACCTCCACCATCGGCGCCACCCCGTCGAGCAGGGCCCGGAGGCCGAGTTCGAAGATCTTGTCGAGGTCGAGGTCGTAGCCGTGCTCACCCAGGGCCGCGACCGCCCCGGTGAAGACCGGGAAGCGGCCGGACGCCGTCAGATCGCGCAGGGCGGGGGCGCGGCTGTCCATCCACTGGTCCTCCGTCTGTCCCGTGGCGGCCTGGGCGTGCGCCTCCCACTCCAGGTGCACCGCCAGGCCCTGGACATGTCCGTACACGAGGACATGGAGGTCGAACAGCGTGCCGGGATCGAGGCCGTGGCCGTCGAGCGCGGCGAGCGCCCATTCGCCGTGGACCATCAGATTGGGCAGGAGCAGCGGGCGGGTGAGCGCACCGAGCTGGGCCAGCCAGGGGTGCCTGCGGTAGAGGGTCCACAGGGTCCGGGCGCCCAGTTCGAGGCGGGCCCGCCAGCCCTCGGGCGGCTCGGCGGGATAGGTCTCCTCGCCGAACGCGGCGTCGGCCATGAGCAGGACGAGCTCGTCCTTGCCGGGGACGTGGCGGTAGGGCGACATCGCGGCGACGCCGAGCCGGGCCGCGACCCCGCGCATGGAGAGCGCGGCCAGTCCTTCCGCGTCGGCGATGTCGACGGCGGCGCGGACGATGCGGTCGAGGGTCAGTTCCCGGTCGGGGCCCGCGGTGTCCGGCGCGGACGCGGGCCTGCGCGACGGCGCGGCGGCGCCCACCCCAGCACCGGCACCGGCACCGGCCACGACCGTGCCGGCCCGGGGCCGGGCCTCGACCAGGCCCTCCAGCCGCAGGGTGGTCAGGGCCTTGGCGGCGGTGGCCAGCGCGACCCCCCACTGTTCGGCGATCCGCCGGGTCGAGGGGACGCGCTCCCCGGGGGCGAGTTCGCCGTCCGCGATACGGCGGCGGATCTCGGCGGCGATCCGCAGATAGGGCGGCTCGCCCGCGGCCGCTGTGAGGTTCGTCACGTACTCCTGCCCTTCTCTCCTGTACTAGCTCAGACGGTAGCAGCGGGGATGCGGAGCTGCGACCGACTGTCCTAGTACAGGTACCCGCTTCGACCAGTTGGAATGAGGTGTGCGTACATCGTACGTTCAGATGCATACAGCGTACGCACCACAAGGAGTTCTCCATGCAGACCGTGCTCATCTCCGGCGGTGGGACCGCCGGGCCCGTCCTCGCCCACTGGCTGCGCCGCCGCGGCTTCGCGCCCACCGTCGTGGAACGCGCCCCCGGGCCCCGCCCCGGCGGCCAGGCCGTCGACATCCGCGGGGTCGCACTCGACGTGGTCGAGCGGATGGGACTGCTGGAGCAGGTGAGGGACGTCCGCACCCGGATGCGGGGCATGTCGGTCCTCGCGCCCGACGGCCGGGAGCTGCACCGCTCCACCGAGTCGACCTTCAGCAGCGGCCGGCTGGACAACGACGACGTCGAGCTGCTGCGCGAGGACCTGGTGCGGATCGTGTACGAACACACCCGCGCGGACGTCGAGTACGTCTTCGGCGACAGCGTCACCGCGCTCGACGAGCACGGGGAGGGGGTGCGCGCCGACTTCGCGCACGGGCCGTCGCGCAGCTTCGACCTGGTGATCGGGGCCGACGGTCTGCACTCGGCCGTGCGGCGGCTGGTCTTCGGCCCCGAGGAGCGGTTCGCGCACCCGCTCGGCAGCGGCCTCGCGGTGTTCGGCGCGGACAACTTCCTGGGCCTCAGGGACTGGCAGCTGTGGCTGCGGGACGGCGAGGAGGGCTTCGGCATCCTGCCCGTACGCGGCAACACCGAGCTGCGGATCGCCTTCGGCTTCCGCTCGGCGCCCCGGCCCCCGGGCCACCGCGGCGACGGCTCCCTCCAGCGGTACGTCGCCGGGCGGCTGGCGTCGATGCGGTGGGAGGGGGCGCGCCTGTCCGAGGCCGCCCGGCGGGCAACCGACTTCTACGGCGACGCCATGGCCCAGATCCGCATGGAGCACTGGTCGCGCGGCCGGGTGGCCCTGCTCGGGGACGCCGGATACTGCCCCTCCCCCCTCTCCGGCCAGGGCACCAGCCTCGCGCTCACGGGCGCCTACGTCCTGGCCGACTGCCTCGCCCGTACCCCGGGCGACCACCGCACCGCGTACGCCCGCTACGAACAGCGCATGCGCCCCTACGTCGCCCTCAACCAGTCCCTGGCCACCGAGAACCCCACCGGCCCCGCCTCCGAGGAGTCCGTGGCCCGCGCCAAGAACGCCCTCACCCTGGACGGCTGACGCCACCGCCCCGGCGGGTCCTCCGCATGAACCGAATGAACCGAATGAACAAGGAGGGAGAACGGGACAGAAGGGGAGTTCGCGGAACGGGGAGAAAAAACTTTCGCCGCGGATGTCGAGATGCCGTGGCCCGCTCCGTCCCCGGGGTGGAGGCGGCCACAATGGGGCGCACCAGGACCGAGGAGAGACACGATGGCCAAGTACCTGCTGCTCAAGCACTACCGCGGCGCACCGGCCTGTGCGAACGACGTGCCGATGGACCGGTGGACGCAGGAGGAGATCTCGGCGCACATGAAGTACATGCACGACTTCGCGGCCCGGCTGGAGCAGACGGGGGAGTTCGTGGACGCGCAGGCGCTCGCGCCCGAGGGCACCTGGGTGCGGTACGACGGTGAGGGGCGGCCGCCGGTCACCGACGGCCCGTTCGCCGAGACCAAGGACCTCATCGCCGGCTGGATGGTGATCGACGTCGACAGCCACGAACGCGCGCTCGAACTGGCCGGGGAGCTGTCGGCCGCCCCCGGCAAGGACGGCGAGCCGCTCCACGAGTGGCTGGAGCTGCGCCCGTTCCTGTCCGCCCCGCCCACCGTCACGGAGTGACCCGGACGTGACCGCGCCGATGGACGAGGCCCTGCTGCGCGGGCTCACTCCCCATGTGCTCGGGATCCTCGTCCGCCGCGGAGCCGGCTTCGCCGCGGCCGAGGACGCCGTGCAGGACGCGCTGCTGGAGGCCCTGCGCGTCTGGCCGGACGAGCCGCCCCGGGATCCCAGGGGCTGGCTGGTCACGGTGGCCTGGCGGCGCTTCCTCGACGCGCGGCGGGCCGACACCGCCCGCCGCGCGCGGGAGGACCGCGTCGAGGAGGAACCGGCGGCCGGGCCCGTGCCCGACGCGGACGACACGCTCCGCCTGTACTTCCTGTGCGCCCACCCGTCGCTGACCCCGTCGTCGGCGGTCGCGCTCACCCTGCGCGCCGTCGGCGGCCTGACCACCCGGCAGATCGCGCGGGCGTACCTGGTGCCCGAGGCGACCATGGCGCAGCGCATCAGCCGGGCCAAGCGCACCGTCTCGACGGTGAAGTTCGACCGGCCCGGCGATGTCGCCACCGTGCTGCGCGTCCTCTATCTGGTCTTCAACGAGGGCTACTCGGGCGATGTCGACCTCGCCGCGGAGGCCATCCGGCTCACCCGGCAGCTCGCGGCGGCGATCGACCACCCCGAGGTGGCGGGGCTGCTCGCCCTGATGCTGCTCCACCATGCCCGGCGCGCCGCCCGGACCGCGCCCGACGGCTCGCTCGTGCCGCTCGCCGAGCAGGACCGCGGCCGGTGGGACACCAGGGCGATCACCGAGGGCGTGGCGATCCTCCAGGGGGCGCTCGCCCGCGACCAGTTGGGCGAGTACCAGGCGCAGGCCGCCGTCGCCGCGCTGCACGCCGACGCGCCCACCGCCCAGGAGACCGACTGGGTGCAGATCGTCGAGTGGTACGACGAGCTGGTGCGGCTGACCGGGAGCCCGGTCGTCCGGCTCAACCGGGCGGTCGCGGTCGGGGAGGCGGACGGGCCGCGCGCCGGTCTCGCCGCGCTCGCCGCGCTGGACGACTCGCTCCCCCGGCACACGGCGGCGGCCGCGTACCTCCACGAGCGCGACGGCGACCCGGCGACGGCGGCACGGCTGTACGCGGAGGCCGCGGGCAAGGCGTCCAGCCTGGCCGAACGCGATCACCTGACCCGCCAGGCCGCCCGGCTCAACTCCCGCGGGTGACAGGGGCATCGGGTCGGTGCCGGAGGAGTCAGTGCCGGAGGAGTCCGTCCGTGTCGGCGTCGGCCGTGGCCAGCAGACCTTCGGCGCCGCCTTCCAGCATGCGGGCGATCTCGGCCGAGCGCGGCAGCATCGTCTCCTCGTAGCGGCGTACGGCGTCGTCGACGGTGGCCGAACCGGCGAGTGCGAGGGCCAGTTCGGCGGCGTCGAGCATGGCGAGGTTGACGCCGACGCCGAGCGGCGGCATGAGGTGGGCGGCGTCGCCCAGCAGCGTCACGCCGGGGGTGTGCTCCCAGGTGTGCGGCACCGGGAGGGCGTACAGCGGACGGTCGACGTAGGGGCCGTCGTTGTCGGTGATCAGCCGCAGGAGCTGCGGTGACCAGGACGCGTACGTGTCCAGCAGATGGGCGCGGATGCCCTCGGTGTCCCGCGGACGCAGTCCGTTCGCCGTGATCCAGTCCGCCGGGACCCGCTGCATGACGTAGACGCGCAGATGGCCGCCGCTGCCGCGCTGAGCGAACAGCCCGCGCTCGCCGTCGGCGGCATGGGCGCTGCCCAGGCCGACCAGCGCGGCGATCTCGGGGTGGGCGCGCTCCACGTCGTCGAACCACGCCTCCAGGAAGCTGACCCCGGTGTAGCGGGGTGTCGCGGGCGACAGGGCGGCGCGGACGCGGGAGCGGGCGCCGTCCGCGCCGATCACCAGGTCCGCCTCGCAGGTGGTGCCGTCCGTGAAGGTCAGGGTGCGCGGTCCGGCGGCCGGGCCGTCCACCGAGGCGAGGGTGCGGCCCCACCGGACGGTCCCGGGGGCCAGTGAGCGCAGCAGGAGACCGCGCAGTTGCCCGCGGTCGATCTCGGGTGTGGCCGTCTCACCCTCCTGCGGCAGATGGTGGGCGATGAGACGTCCCGAAGGGTCAAGACCGCGCATCTCCTGGCTCTCGAAGCGGGCGAGCGCGAAGAACTCCTCCAGCAGGCCCGCCTCGCGCAGGGCGAGCTGGCCGTCGTCCTCGTGCAGGTCGAGCGAGCCGCCCTGGTCACGGGAGTCCGCGTCCCGGTCCCGGTCGTGGACCGTCACCTCGATGCCGTGCCGTTGCAGGACGCGCGCGCAGGTGAGGCCGCCCGGACCAGCGCCTATGACGCTGATCCGCGCCTGTGCGGGTGTCGGGTTCATGGGGGTTCCTCTCGTCTTCATGGGGTTCCTCTCGTCGGCGGAGCGGCGGCGGCACCCGGCGGTGCGCTCCGTGAACCACCAAAGCAGAAGTGGGTCAGAAACTGCAACTGTTCAAGTTTTTGCTTCGCTTCACTTACTGTCTCACTTCACTCTCGATGTCGATCCGGAATCTGCCCTGTTCCAGGCTTCGGGTAGAGTGCGGGCATGACCGACTCCCCGACCGTCGGCCGCCGCGAGCGCAAGAAGGCCGCGACCCGGCAGGCCATCGCCGACGCCGCCCTGGAGCTCTTCACGGAGCACGGCTTCGACCAGGTGAGCGTCCGCGACGTCGCGGACCGCGCCGATGTGTCGACGACGACCCTCTTCGCGCACTTCCCGAGCAAGGAGGCGCTGGTCTTCGACCGCGACGCGGACAACGAGGCGCGGCTCGCCGCCGCCGTCCGCGACCGGCCCGCGGGCCAGGACGTGGTCGAGGCGCTGCGGGCGCACGCGCTGGAGTCCTGGGTGGCGGTCTCCGCGGATCCACGGCACGAGCGGTTCACGGCGCTGGTGGAACAGACCCCCGCGCTGCGCGAGTACGCGGAACGCATGTGGATGCGGCACGCCGGTACCCTCGGTGCCGCGATCGCCGGGGAACTCGGCCGGGAGCCGGACGATCTCGCCTGCTCGGCGCTGGCCCGGTTCGTCCTGGAGGTCCCGGCCCTGACCGCGGGCAGGCACGACGCGCGCGCCACCGTGGAGACGGTGTTCGACCTGCTGGTCCACGGCTGGCGCTCACGGTACGGCGACGGCACCGGCGACGGGCACGGAACCCGCCTGAGCCCACCGGCGCCGCCCGCGCCACCGGCCCCGCCCCAGCGACCGGCCCCGCCCGAGCCACCGCTTCCGCCCGCGCCGCCGGTTCCGCCGAAGCCCACCGGATCTCCCTGAGCCGCCCCGCCCGGGTGATCCGGGTGATCCGGTCGTTCACGGCGTGCGGGCCGGACCCTGTGGGCCGCACGGCAGGGTGGTTCTCGGTACACCCCCGTGGGGGTGCTGGACCGTTGGTGGGCCGAACGGGCCGTCCATAGCGTGGTGTTCATGACGGATGACACGAACGAGGAACGAAAAGGCGCCACCCGGCGGGCGGCACTGTGTGGACTGGGACTCGCGGTGGGAGGCACGGCGCTGGCCGCCGGGCTCGGAACCTCGCCGGCCGCGGCGGCCACGCGTCGCGGGCCCGTGACGTACGTGCTGGTGCACGGTACCCACAGCGCGGGCGCGTTCTGGATGCCGATCGCGCGGGAACTGGTGCTGCGCGGCCACCGCGTCGTCATGGTGGACCAGCCGCGGCACGGCGCGGAGGCTTTCGTGGCGGAGTCGTACCAGCGGCAGGACCTCGCGGCGATGGCGGTCGAGCCCTCCCCGCTGAAGGGCCTCGGGCTGGACGACTACGAGGCGCGCGTCACGGGCATCGTGCGGCGGGCCGCACGGAACGGCCCGGTGGTGCTGGTCGGGCACAGTCTGGGCGGTGTGTCGGTCAGCCGGGTCGGCGAAGCCGTCCCGCATCTGCTGCACCACATCTGCTACATGGCGGCCTTCTGTCCCAGCCGCGTCATGCCCACGGCGGACGCCTGCACGGCGGCACCGGAGAACGCGAACGCCGTCAGCCCGGTGGAGCTGACGGTGGGTGACCCGGACCGGCTCGGGGTGCTGCGGCTGAACTTCCGTACCGGTGTCAGCGGTGAGCTGGCCCTCCTGAAGGAGATGATCTGCGCGGACTACCCCGACGCCGACTTCCGCCGGATCCTGGCGGGCATGCAGACCGACGAGCCCGTCGCCGCCTACGCGGGCCGGGCGGTCGGCCGGCCCGGCACCTGGGGACGCATTCCCCGCACATACCTGCGTTTCGGCAAGGACCGTACGATCGCCACCGCGCTCCAGGACAGAATGATCGCGGAGGCCGACGCGTCCACACCCGGCAACAGGTTCCGCGTGCACGACTTCCCCGGCGCGTCACACGTCGGCCCGCTGGACCCCACCCCGGTCGCGGACGCCCTGGACACACTCGCGGGACCGAGGGGCTGAGGTGTTTCCACCACTCTCGTGTCCCCGGCCGGAAAGGCGGACGATCACCTGGTTCCTCCCGCTTCGCCGGGCTTCACATCGCGGGCGTCTTCGCCAAGACCGGCCGGACAGGTCCTAGGCCGTGTCCGATGGGTCGTGTGAGCTGATCAAGGACGTGGCCTACTGTTCGCTGGAACGAAGGGGGCCGCAGGGCGCGCGATACAGCCGAAGCAGAGGTGGGGATGAAGGGGATCACGTTTCCGGCCTGGCACGGAAAGCACTACGTGACCCTGGCTGAGCTGCTGGTTCGCCTCGGCAGCTTCGGCCTGGACTTGACGTGGCGCGTCGAATTCGACGAGATCGTCGATCCTCGCTGCGTCGAGATGGAGAGACGGTCCGCCGACGGCGGCATGGACACGTTGACGCTGTTGTCGCTGACGACCCCCTTCCTCCAGCTGATCGATGCCGAAGCACGTGGGTTCGCCGGAGACGAGCTGGTGCTCGTCCTGACCGAATTCGACAGCTCCTTGTGGGACGTCAGGGCTGTCGACGAGCGCGTACTCAGCGAACTTCGCCACCACTACCCGGGTGCCAAGGACCTCTGAGCCGGGGCCCTTCACTCCGGACGGAGCCATGGGCGGATCGCCGCCACGGTAACCGTCCCGTGGAAGACGTACGCGCGCTTGTCGAAGCGCGTCGCGACGGCGCGGAAGTTCTTGAGCCGGTTTATGGTCCGCTCGACTTCGTTGCGACGCCGGTAGATCGTCTTGTCGAACCCTGTGGGTCGGCCGCCTTGGCTGCCGCGGCGCCGGCGGTTGGCCCGCTGATCTCTCGGCTCGGGGATCGTGTGCTTGATCTGGCGTCTGCGCAGGTGACGCCGGTTGCGGCGTGACGAATAGGCCTTATCGCCTCCGACGTGGTCGGGCCGGGTGCGCGGTCGTCCACCAGCCTGCCGGGGCACGCGGATCTCTTCCAGGACAGGAATCATCTGCGGTGCGCCCCCCCTGGCCGGGCGTGATGACAAACCCGAGCGGGCGGCACCCGCCTTCCCCGGCAAGGTGGATCTTGCTTGTGAGTCCGCCTCGCGAGCGTCCCAACGCCTCATCGGGACGGTGACGCGCCGGGCTCCTGCGCCGACCCGGGATCTTCGGGGCACGGGTGGAGGCGCCAGCCGCGTGCTGATGAGCGCGGCAGGTCGTGGAATCGACGCTGACCATGCTCCAGTCGATCCGGCCCTCGGCATCGGCATCGGCCTGGACGGCCCGCAGGATTCTCTCCCACGTGCCGTCCGCCGACCACCTTCGATGACGGTCGTAAACCGTCTTCCAACTACCGAAGTAGGGAGGCAGGTCCCGCCAGGGGAGACCGGTCCGCTGCCGGAACAGAATCCCGTTGATCACCCGACGGTGGCATTGCCAGCGTCCACCCCGCCCGCGATTCACCGGCAGGTGCGGCTCCAGTCGAGCCTACTCCTCATCCGAAAGATCTCCCCGCCCCATGTCCCACGGAACGACTTCCCAGCGGGCTCGTCACTCGACCCGTCGGACACGGCCTAGTCCGGCCCCGCCGCCGTCCTGGCTCCGGGCACGCCGAGGACGGCGAGCATCGCGCGGGTGGCCGGGCCGGGGTTGAACCGGCTCCAGGCCAGGCACTCGATCCGGCGCGGCCCGTCGGCCACCGGGACCAGCGCGAGGGCCGGGTCGGCGGCGGCCACCGGGCGGATGTACGCCGAGGGCAGCAGGCCGACGCCGAGCCCGCGCGCGATCAGCCCGGTGATCAGTTCGACGGCCCCGGCCTCGTAGGCGACCTCGCGGACCAGTCCGGCGGCGGCGAACGCCTGGTCGGACTGGGCCCGGCCGGGCGTCCCGGCCGCGAAGTCCACGAACGTCTCCCCGGCGAGGTCGCGCAGGGCGACCCGGGCCGCGTCCGCCAGCCGGTGCCCGGCGGGAACCACCAGCACATGCTCGTCGTGGTCGAGGACGATGCTCTCCACACCGGACGGCTCCTGTCCCTCCGGCAGCCCCAGGAAGGCGATGTCCAGGTCGCCGTCGCGGATCGCGGCCACCAGTTCGTCGCTGCGCCCGGACCGCAGGACGACCTGGACGTCCGGGTGCCGGGCGCGATAGCGCTGGAGCAGTTCGGGTACGTCCACGGCGGCCGTCGTCACGATCACGCCGACCGCCAGCCGCCCGCGCACCGCTCCGGTCGCGGCGGCGGCGTCGGCCACCGCGCGGTCGGCGGCGGCCAGGCACTCGCGCGCGGCGGCCAGGAAGGCCGCACCGGCGCCGGTCAGCTCGACCCGGCGGCTGGAACGGGCGAACAGCCGTACGCCCAGCTCCCGTTCCAGCCCGGCGATGCGGTGGCTCAGGGACGACTGCACCACCGAGCAGCGCTCGGCGGCCCGGGTGAAGTTGCGCGTCTCGGCCACGGCGACGACGTACCGCATCTGCTGGAGATCCACCCATCCATCGTCCTTGTTCATGGCTGTGATGACAACCATGCTTTGGAATCATGGCGGGGGACGGCCGAGACTCCCTCCATGCATGCCTCGCACCTCTCGCCCTCCCCGGCCGGGCGGTCCCCCGGTCCGTCACCCGCCTCCTCCGCGCGGCGGACGGCGACGACCCTCGCGCTGACCGCGCTGGCCCCCGCGTCCTGGGGCACGACGTACGCCGTGACCACGGAGCTGCTGCCGCCCGGACATCCGCTGTTCGCCGGGCTGATGCGCGCCCTGCCCGCCGGGCTGCTCGCGCTGGCGCTCACCCGGGTGCTGCCGCGCGGCGCCTGGTGGGGGAAGGCCGCCGTGCTCGGCGTGCTCAACATCGGCGCCTTCTTCCCGCTGCTGTTCCTGGCCGCCGAGCGGCTGCCCGGCGGGGTCGCCGCCACGCTCGGCGCCGCGCAGCCGCTGCTGGTCGCCGCGCTGGCCGCCGCAGTGCTCCGCGACCGCCCCACCGCCTGGCGGCTGGCCTGGGGGGTGATCGGCGTGATCGGGATCGGCCTCGTCGTGCTCGGCCCGCAGGCCGGTCTGGACACGGTCGGGGTGGTGGCCGGGCTCGGCGGCACGGCCACCATGGCGGCCGGAGTCGTCCTCACCAAGCGCTGGGGCCGCCCGGAAGGGGTCGGCCCGCTGGCCCTGGCGGGCTGGCAGCTGACGGCCGGCGGTCTGCTGCTGCTCCCGCTCACCCTCACGGTCGAGGGCGTACCCCGGCACCTCGACGCCGCGGCGGCCGGAGGCTACCTGTGGCTCGGCAGCATGGGCGGGCTGATCGCGTACACGCTGTGGTTCCGCGGGATAGGCCGGCTCCCGGTCGGCGCGTCCGCGCCGCTGGTGCTGCTGTCCCCGCTGGTCGCGGCCGTCGTCGGGCTGGCGCTCGGCGAGTCGCTGAGCCTGCTCCAGGTCCTCGGCTTCCTCCTCGCGCTGGCCGCCCTGCTTGCCGCGCAGCTCCGGCCCCCGGCCCGGCTCACCCCGCTCCCCCGCACCCGGCCGGCCGCACCCCGGTCGCCGGAGACCGCTCCGATCCCAGGAGGACGGACACGATGAGCGCGAACCGATCCCCTGTGACGCATTCCCGTACGAGGACGATCGCCGTGCTCGGCGGCACCGGCATGGTCGGCAGCCGGGTGGTCGCCGAGGCCGCCGCCCGCGGGCACCGGGTGCTCGCCCTGGTTCGGAAGCCCCCGCGCGAGGTTCCCGGTTCCACTCCCGTCACCGTGGACGCCACCGACGCCGACGCGCTGCGTACGGCCCTGTCCGGGGCCGCCGCACCCGGCGGTGTGGACGCCGTCGTCCTGAGCGTACGGACCGAACCGGCCGACGAGGAGTTCCTGGTCGGTGTCACCCGTACGGTGCTGGACGCCGCCGTACCGCTCGGCGCGCGCGTCCTGGTGGTCGGCGGCGCCGGTGCGCTGCGCAGTCCCGGGGCCCCGGGACTGCGGGTCGCGGACGACCCCGCCCACGTGCCCGCTGCCTTCCGGCCGGTCGCCGCCGCCGGGGTCGCCCAACTGCGGGCCTGCCGGGCGCACACCGGCGCCGACTGGGTCTATCTGAGCCCGCCCGCGACGCTGGAGCCCGGTGCGCGCACCGGACGCTACCGGCGCGGCACCGACACCCTGCTCACCGACGCGGGCGGCCGCTCCTGGATCAGCGCCGAGGACCTGGCCGTCGCCGTGCTCGACGAACTGGAGCACCCGGGGCCCGACCGCCACATCACCGCGGTCCATCGCGACCCCGGCACATGACATCATCACCGGCCGGGCCTCAGGGGTCCGGCCGGTACGAGGACGGCGGTCGGCCTCGTGGACGTGATCAGCGTGGTCGGCGTGATGGACGAGGTCGACGTGATGGACGTGATGGACGTGGTGGACGAGGTCGACGTAGTGGACGGCTGGGAGTGGGACGACACGCTGTTCGCGGGGTGCGCTCCTCATTACACGCGCGGCCGACTGCCCTACGCCCCCGGGCTCGGCGACACGCTCGCCGGGGCGCTGGGGCTCGACGGGCGGGCGCGTCTGATCGACGTGGGCTGCGGTCCCGGTACCGTCGCCCTGGCGCTGGCCCCCTGGTGCGGTGAGATCGTCGGGGTGGATCCGGACCGTGGGATGATCACCGAGGCCGAACGGGTGTGCGCCGAGCGGGCGTTGGAAGCGAAGGCGCGCTGGATCCGGGCGCGGGCCGAGGAACTGCCCGCCGGGCTCGGCGCGTTCGATGTGGCCGTCTTCGCCCAGTCCTTCCACTGGACGGACCGCGAGCTGGTGGCGGCGACCGTCAAGGGCATGCTGCGGACCGGCGGTTCACTGGTGCATGTCTCGGACCTGAAGCCGGAGGGCGCCCGGGTGGCCGCCGTCGAGGGCCTGCCGCATCCGGCGGTGCCCCACGCGGCGATCGGGGAGCTGGTCCGGGAGCGCCTCGGACCGGTCCGCCGGGCCGGGCGGGGCGTCCTGGCGCGGGGAACTCCCGGCGGTGAGGCGGAGATCCTGGCCCGCGCGGGCTTCCGCGGTCCGCGACGGCTCGTCGTCCCGGGCGCTCCGCCACTGGTCCGCACGGCGGACGACGTCGTCGCGGGGGTGTTCTCCATGTCCTTCTCGGCCCCGCACCTCTTCGGCCCGCACCTGGCCGCCTTCGAGGCGGACCTGCGCCGCCTGCTGCACCGGGCCTCTCCCGCGGACCGCTTCAGTGAACTCCCGCCGGACACCGAAGTGTTCGTCTGGGGAGCCTGAGCCGGTCGGCGACGCGGTCACGGCGCACCGCACGCGCACCGCACGCGGACAACCCAAGGACCACCCACGGAACACCCGCGGACCACCCGCGGACCACCCCGCCCGGAGGGTCAGCCCGCCTCCGCCCAGCGCTCGTTCCAGCGCGGGCGGTCGGCTCCGGCGGTGGCCAGACGGGTGTGCTCCAGGCGGGCCGTCTCCAGCAGCAGCCGCCAGGACGTCACCGTGGGCCGACGGCGGAGCAGGGCCCGCCGTTCACGCTCCGTCATGCCGCCCCAGACACCGTGTTCGATCCGGTTGTCGAGCGCGTGCGCCAGGCACTCGGTGCGCACGGGGCAGCCGGTGCACACCATCTTCGCTCTGTTCTGGGCGGCTCCCTCAACGAACAGCTCGTCCGGATCCGCGGTCCGGCACGCCGCCCGCTCGCCCCACTCCTCGTTGTCCCCAACCACCCCGGCGCCGTCCTCTCCCCATATGGCCAGCGGTTTTCCGCCCGGTTTGCGGGCAGGCACGTGACAGTACGGCAGTTGGGCATATGCCGTCAGTGCCTGCCGCCTCCGTTCCACACCTTCGGGTGACCCGGATTGCGGGCGTGTAAAGCCTGGGGGTATAGGGAAGTTCGGGACGGCGAACGTCTCGCGGGCGGGCGCCGGGACGACTGATCCTGCGGTGCCGACGGCTGACCCCGTGGTGTCAGCGGGCCATCAGGTCCCGGAGCGCCCGCGCGATGTCACCGGGTGCCTCCTCGGCCATGAAGTGCCCGCAGGAGACGGTGGAGTGGTGCAGGTCCGCCGCCCAGGCACCCCACAGGGCGGCGGCCTCGTAGCCGAGCGCGGCGCCCCAGTCCTGCTGGAGCACCGAGACCGGCATCGTGAGCCGGTTGCCCCGGGCGCGGTCCGCCGTGTCGTGCTCCACGTCGATCCCGGCCGAGGCCCGGTAGTCGGCCACGATGGAGGGCACGGCCTCGCGGCAGGCGGCCAGGTAGGCGGCGCGGACGTCGGCGGGCAGGGCGGCGGGGTCGTTCGCCCACAGGTCGAGGAAGTGGGCGAAGAACGCGTCGGGGCTCGCGCCGATCAGCGTCTCGGGCAGTCCGGGCGGCTGGGCCATCAGATACAGGTGGAAGCCCACGGCGGCCGTCGTGCCGCGCAGCGCCTCCCACATGTCCAGGGTCGGCAGGACGTCCAGGCAGGCGAGGTGGGTGACGGCGTCCGGGTGGTCGAGTCCGGCCCGGAAGGCCACCAGGGCGCCGCGGTCGTGGCCCGCCAGGGCGAAGCGCTCGTGTCCCAGGGCGCGTGCGAGCCGTACGGTGTCGCGGGCCATGGTCCGCTTGGCGTAGGTGTCCGGGCCGTCCTCGCGCGGCTTGTCGCTGGCGCCGTAGCCGCGCAGGTCGGGGCAGATCACCGTATGGTCGGCCGCCAGGTCGGCGGCGACGTGCCGCCACATCAGATGGGTCTGCGGGAAGCCGTGCAGCAGGACGACCGGCGCCCCGCTGCCGCCGACGGCGACGTTCAGCTCGACGTCCTCGTCGACGCGGATCCGCCGGAGTCCGAATCCCGGGATGGTAGGTGCCATGGCGCTGCTCCTCGTGGTGTGCGATGGGGTGTCTCGTGGTGTGTGGTGCGGTGGGCGACGCGGCGTGTGTCGTGCGGTGACCAGGGTGCGGGCCGTGGATCAGCAACGGATGAACGCTTGTAGGTTGGTCGGACCGGCGGGTGCGAAGGGACGGATGTGGAGATCGGGGTGCTGGGGGCCGTGGCCGCCTGGGACGAGGACGGCGGTCCGGTGGCGCTCAAGGGGCCGAGGCACCGCGCGGTCCTGGCCCGGCTGGTCGTCGCCCACCGGCGGGTGGTGCCGGTGGCCCGACTGGTCGAGGACCTGTGGGACGAGCCGCCCGCGGGCGCGGTGGGCTCCGTCCGCACCTTCGTCGGTGATCTGCGCCGGGCCCTCGAACCGGACCGGCCGCCCAGGACCCCGCCCCGGCTGCTGGTCACCGAGGGCCCCGGCTACGCGCTGCGGGCCGCGCCGGACGACGTGGACGCGTGGCGGTTCACCCGGGCGGTGGAGGCCCTGGCCGACGCGGGACCCGAGCGGGTGGCGGGCAGGCTCGCCGAGGCACTGGGCTGGTGGCGCGGTCCCGCCTACGCGGACTTCGGCGACGCCCGCTGGGCGCGTACGGAACGCACCCGGCTCACCGAACTGCGCCTGCACGCCGTGGAGCGCCGCGCCGAGGCCCGTATCGCCCTCGGGGAGGGCGCCGCGGCCGTGGCGGACCTGGACGCGCATGTCACCGAACACCCGTGGCGCGAGGACGCCTGGCGGCTGCTGGCCCTGGCGCTGTACCGGTCGGGGCGCCAGGGGGACGCGCTGTCGGTGCTGCGGCGGGCGCGCGCCCTGCTGCGCGAACGGCTCGGTGTCGATCCGGGCCCGCGGCTGCGCCGGCTGGAGGAGGACGTCCTGCGGCAGGCCGCCCACCTGGAAGGACCCGGCCCCGGCCCTGGCACCGGGTCCCGCGTCGACGACGTGTGGCACGAGGCGACCGCCGCGTACGAGAGCGTGCTGGCCGCGCGGGCGCGGACCCGGCTGGAGTCCACGGCGGGACTGATGCGGGACCTGGCGGTGACCGGCGGCGGTGGCCTGGAGGCGGCCCGGCGGCACCGGGTGGCGGCGGTGGCCGCGGCGGAGGGCCTCGGCGATCCGGAGCTGACGGCGCGGGTGATCGGCGTGTTCGACGTACCGGCCGTCTGGACGCGTTCCGACGATCCGGAGCAGGCCCGGTGGCTGGTGGGCGCGGCCGAGCGGACGCTCGCCCGGCTGCCCGCCGAGGGGCAGGACGCGACGCGCTGCCGGCTGCTGGCGACCGTCGCCGTGGAGTCCCGGGGCGCGCTGCCCGCCGACCCGGCGGCCGGGGCGGCGGCGCGTCCGCTGCGGGCCGCCCGGCAGGCGGAGGAGATCGCCCGCCGTCTCGGCGACGCCGCCCTGCTGTGCTTCGCGCTGAACGGCACCTTCATGCAGACGTTCCGGCGGGCGGGGCTCGCCGCCCGCCGGGACGCGATCGGCGCGGAGGTGGTCGCGCTGGCGGCGCGGCACGGTCTGGCCCGGTACGAGGTGCTCGGCCGTCTCGTCCGGATGCAGGCGCGGTGCGCCGTGGCGGACCTGGCCGGTGCCGACCGGCACGCGGCCGCCGCCGACACGCTGGCCGAGCGGCACGACCTGCCGCTGGTGCCGGTGTTCACCACCTGGTACCGGGCGCTGCGCACCGCCATGACCGGCCCGCCGGACGCGGCCCTGGCCGCCTACGAGGCCGCCGGTGCCCGGCTGCGCGATGCGGGCATGCCCGGCCTGACGGAGGGTCTGCTGCCGCTGGCGCTGCTGAGCGTACGGCTGCGGCACGGACTGCCGTACGCGGGCCCGCCCGTCGAGGACTGGGGGCCCTACGCACCGTGGGTGCGCCCTCTGCTCCTGCTGGGCGAGGGCCGTCCCGAGGAGGCGGCACGGGCGCTGACCGGGGTGCCGTCGCCGCCGCGCGACCTGATGTACGAGGCCATGTGGTGCCTGGTGGCGCGGGCCGCGGCGGCGGTGGGCGACCCGGACACGGCAGCACGGGCCCGGACCGCACTGACACCCGCCGCCCCCGAACAGGCGGGCGCGGGCAGCGGGTTGATCACGCTGGGAACGGTGACCGAGCACCTGGACCTGCTGGCCGTCGTGCCACCGAGGCGCTGGTGAGCCCTCCCCCGCTCCGGGGCGCGGTCGCCGCCGTCGAGTCCCCGGCCGGCGGTGACCGGGCGAGTGAGCCCGGCACGAACGGGCGCCGTCCGCCCACCCGGCCGCCGCCGCGGTGCCACCCGTGCCCGGCCGCCACCGCTGACCACCCGCGCCTGCCGCCGCCCACCACCCCCGTGCACGCGCCCGGCCACCAGGGCTCACTTGCTTCCCGCCGCGTCCTTCCGCGCACGGCACCTGGCGCCGCCGCCCGGCACCGTGCCGCGGCGTCCACGGGTCACGCCTCCCTCGGGTCCGTCAGGGTCGCGAGGGTGCGGGCCACGTCGAGGAGGGTGCTGTGGGGGTGCCAGACGGGCAGGCGGACGTGGCCGCGGTGGCTGTGGTGCGGGGAGAAGGCCGGGCCCGGGGTGAGCCGCAGGCCGTGTTCCAGGGCGCGGCCGGACAGCGCGACGGCGTCCTCGCCGGTGTCGATCCACAGGCCGGAGCCGCCTGCCGGGGGCCACCACCGCCAGCCGGGCAGGACGGCGCGCAGCACCTGCTCGGTGTCCGCGTACTGCCGCAGCAGGAACGCGCGCCGCTCCGCCCGCTGCGCGGCGGCCCGGGGCAGCAGGAGCAGCGCGGCGAGCTGGTCGGCGACGGGGCTGCCGAGGTCCACCGCGCGGCGCACCTCCACCAGCCGTCCGACGATCTCGCGCGGCCCGCGGACCCAGCCCACCCGGATGCCGCCCCAGAACAGCTTGGACAGGGTGCCCACGGTCAGCAGCCGGGCCGGGTCGGCGAGCCGGTCCAGGCCGGGCAGCGGCTCGGAGCGGTGCCAGGCGAGGTCGGCCTGCGACTGGTCGTCGACCACCAGCAGGCCGTGGCGCGCGGCGATCGCGGCGAGTTCCCGGCGGTGGGGCGCGGGGGTGTGCACGCCGGTCGGATTGTGCAGGGCGGTCTGCGCGTACAGCAGTCCGGCAGCGCCGGCCGCCGCGGCGGCGCCGTCGAGCAGCCCGAGGTCCGTCCCGGTGGGGGTGAACCGTACGCCCTGGACCCGGCCGCCCGCCCCGGCGAACGCCTCCAGCGCGCCCCGGTAGCTGGGGTCCTCCACCAGGGTGCGGGTGCCGGGCCCGGTGAGGGCCGTCGCGATCAGCCAGACGGCCTGCTGCGACCCGGCGGTGATCACGATCTCGTCGGGGCCGGTCGGCAGCCCCCGGCCGGTGAAGCTCGCGGCGAGCGCCTGCCGCAGCTCGGGCAGCCCGGCCGGGTGGTACCCCGAGTCGGGCAGGTGGCGGCGCAGCAGCCGGCCCACCTCGGGCATCACCTCGGCGACCAGTTCGGAGCCGGGCAGCGCGCCGGACGACAGGTCCGTCACGGGCCGCCCGTCGTCGAACGAGGTCAGCCGCCCCTCGCCCGGCCGGCCGCCGCCGCGCGCGCCCCGGACGTAGGTGCCCGAGCCGTGCCGCGCGGCCAGCCGGCCGTCCGCCGTGAGGTCCGCGTACGCCCGCGCGACGGTGCCTCGGGCCACGCCGAGCGCCCCGGCCAGGTCCCGCTGTCCCGGCATGCGGCGGCCGGACGGCAGGTGCCCGCCGTCGATCAGTTCGGCCAGCGCGTCGCGCAGCGCGGCGGCGGCCGGTGCGCCCGTCCGCCACGCGCCGAGCAGGCGTGCCACCCGTTCCGCCTCGCCCCGTCCGCGCATGCGCCGCTCCTCACCGGCTTGGTCCACTTGGCTCCAAGTGGACCACGGCGCGTGCGGGCGGTGCGGCCAGGATGGGGGTGTCGGCTCGAAGAGGAGCGGAGGTACGGGACATGGCGACAGTGGCGCTGATCGGCACCCTGGACACGAAGGGTGCCGAGTACGCGTGGCTCGCGCGGCGGCTGGAGCGGCACGGGGTGGCGGTCGTGACGGTGGACGTGGGTCCGCTGTCGGACGCCGCGGCGGACGTCACGGCGGCCGAGGTGGCGCGGGCGGCGGGCACGGATCTGGCAGCGCTGCGGGCGGCGGGCGACCGCGGGGCGGCGATGGAGACGATGGCGGCGGGCGCGGCCTCGGTGGTGCGGGAGCTGCACGCCGCCGGGCGGCTCGACGGCGTCCTCGCGGTGGGCGGGTCCGGCGGCACGTCGGTGGCCTCGCGCGCGGTGCAGGCGCTGCCGGTGGGCGTGCCGAAGCTGCTGGTGTCCACGATGGCCGCCGGGGACGTCGGCCCGTACGTGGGCGCGGTGGACGTGACCCTGATGTACGCGGTGGTGGACGTCGCCGGGATCAACTCCCTCTCCGCGCAGGTCTTCGGCAACGCGACCGCGGCGGTGGCCGCGATGGCGCGGGAGTACGCGGCGCGCCGGGCGGAGCCCGCCGCCGACGGGCACCGTCCGCTGGTGGGGCTCTCGATGTTCGGCCTGACCACGCCCGCGGTCGACGAGGCGCGGGCGGAACTGGACCGGCTCGGCTACGAGGCGCTGGTCTTCCACGCCACCGGCGCGGGCGGGCGCACCCTGGAGAAGCTGGCCGCCGACGGCCGGCTCGTCGGGGTGCTCGACCTGACGACGACGGAGCTGGCCGACGATCTGGTCGGCGGGGTGCTCAGCGCCGGACCGCACCGGCTGGAGGCGGCCGGTGCCGCCGGGATCCCGCAGGTCGTCTCGCTCGGCGCGCTCGACATGGTCAACTTCGGGCCGCGCGCGAGCGTTCCGGCGGCGTTCGACGGCCGTACGTTCGTGGTGCACAACCCGACCGTCACACTGATGCGGACCACGCCCGCCGAGAACGCCGAGCTGGGGCGCCGGATCGGCGCGAAGCTGGCCGCCGCGCGGGGGCCGGTGACGGTCTTCGTGCCGCTGCGGGGCGTGAGCGGCATCGACCGGGAGGGCGGTCCGTTCCGGGACGAGGAGGCGGACGCGGCGCTGTTCGCCGCGCTGCGCGAGGCCGTGGCCGGTACGTCCGTCGAACTCGTCGAGGCCGACGCGCACCTGAACGACCCGGGCTTCGCCCGGCGCGCGGCGCTGCGGCTGCACGAACTCGTCACCGCGGCGCGCTGAGCGCCGTACAGACATACCTGTTCATCTGCTTTATCGACTTTATCGACTTCATCAACTTTCTCGGCTTCACCCGCACGGCCGCGGGCGAAGGAAGGAGCGGCACCATGGACCGGCAGACGGCTCTGCGGCGGCTGAGGGCGACGGTGGCGTCCGGCCGGCCGGTGATCGGCGGCGGCGCCGGTACCGGCATCTCCGCCAAGTCCGCCGAGGCGGGCGGCATCGACCTGCTGATCATCTACAACTCGGGGCGCTACCGCATGGCCGGCCGGGGCTCCCTCGCGGGCCTGCTGGCGTACGGCGACGCGAACGCGATCGTGCTGGAGATGGCCGACGAGGTGCTGCCGGTGGTGCGGGACACCCCGGTGCTCGCGGGGGTCAACGGGACCGACCCGTTCCGGGTGATGGGGCGCTTCCTGGACCGGCTGAAGGAGACCGGGTTCGCCGGGGTGCAGAACTTCCCGACGGTGGGTCTGATCGACGGTGTCTTCCGGCAGAACCTGGAGGAGACCGGCATGGGCTTCGGCCTGGAGGTCGAGATGATCGCCGCCGCGCACGAGCGGGACCTGCTGACGGCGCCGTACGTCTTCGACCCGGACCAGGCGGTCGCCATGGCCGAGGCCGGTGCGGACGTCCTGGTGCCGCATCTGGGCCTGACCACCAAGGGCAGCATCGGCGCGGCCACCGCGCTCACCCTGGACGAGTGCGTCGAGCGGATCCAGGCGATGCGGGACGCGGCGGTCGCGGTCAATCCGGACGTCATGGTCCTGTGCCACGGCGGGCCGATCGCCGAACCCGGGGACGCGCAGTACGTGCTGTCGCGCACGCGGGGCGTCGTCGGGTTCTTCGGCGCCAGCTCCATCGAGCGGCTGCCCACGGAGACGGGCATCCGGCGGCAGACCGAGGCGTTCAAGGCGGTCACCCTGCCGGACGGCTCGCCCGGCGCCTGAGCGACGGCGCGGGGCGGGAGTCCGCCGCGGGCAGTTCGCGGGCGGCCGTCTTCCGCGGGGACCGCCGGGTGGACCGCGCCCCGGAGGCATACGGGCGTGCCGTGCGCGGCACTTCGCCGATCCGGTGCCCGGTCCGCCGGTCGCGCACATCAGCCCGTGCGTCTTCTGGACGGCCTGGACGACTTGGCCGACCTGGACGACCTGGACGGCCTGGACGGCCTGGACGTCCGCGCCGCGCGAGCGGCCCACCGTCGTGCGCACCGCCGTCCCCGCGCCGGGCGTCGACGCCGCACGACGGCGAGGCCGGGGCGGTCAGCCGTGCAGGGCGAGGTAGGGGGCCAGGGCCAGCAGGGTGAGGACGAGGGCGGTCTTCAGGTGGCGGGCGGGGAGGGCGCGGGCGATCCGCCAGCCCAGCAGGACCCCGGCCAGCTCGGGGACGCCGACCAGGGCGGCCAGGGGCCAGTCGACGGCGCCGTGGGCGACGTAGCCGAAGGTGCCGACCGTGGCGATGACGACCGACTGGGCCTGGGCGGCGGCCAGTGCCTCCAGGACGGGGGCGCCGAGGGCGACCAGCAGCGGGACGGTGAGCATGGGGCCGCCGATCCCCACCAGGCCGCTCGCGGCGGAGATCCCGAGGCCGAGGCCGGTGACGACCGCCGTGGACGGGTGGGCCGGGCCCGTCTCCGGGGGGCGCCGCCGGTCGCGGACCCGCACCAGTACGGCGGCCGTCGCCACGAGGACGGCCAGCACCAGGCCGAACGCCCGTGCGGAGACAGCGGTGTTGAGCAGCACCCCGACCGGCGTGCCGACCACGGCGGTGGCCGCCAGGAGCTTCTGCGCCCGCACCGGACCCTGACGTCCCCGGGCAGCGGGCGCACGCTGCGGATCCACTCCCTCGACCGGGCCGCGTACGACGCGACGGACACGGCGGACGGAACGAACACGGCGAACGCGGCGACCACGGCGAACGCGGCGGACACGGCGGGCTGAGAACCGCCGCGAGAACCCCCGCGAGGAGAGGCGTGGGGAGCGGCGCCGGGAGCGGCCGGGTCCCCGGAGGTACGCCGACGAGGGCCCCGCGCACGCGTGGCGCGGGGCCCTCCGGTCGGCCGGTGCCGGTCAGGACGAGCGGCGGCGACGGCGGGTGAGGATGAGCAGGCCCGTGCCGATGGCCGCCGCGACGGCCGCGGCGATCAGGTACGGGGCGACCTGGGCGCCGGTGTGGGCGAGGGAGCCGTCACCGCCGCCGCCGGTCGTCGCCGGGGGCGCGTCGCTCGGGGTGGGCGCCGGGTGGGCGGAGTCCGAGCCGGACGGCGTCGGGCCGGGCTGCTCGGGCTGCGACGGCGTGGCGCTCGGCGTGGCGGGGGTGGAGGCCGGGGGCGCCGGCTGGGAGGGCGTGCCGGACGCCGGGGTGCTGGGGGCGGGCGGGACCGGCTGGTCCGGGGTGGGCTTGCAGGTGAAGACCGTGGAGCCGGTCCACGGGTAGTTGTGGCTCTCGTTGCCCGTGCCGTGCGTGTGGATGTCCTTGCCGATGTAGACCCGGCCGTTGGTGCTGGCGGTGAGGTCGGCCGAGGCATGCGGGGCGAGCAGGGAGCCCATGAAGTTGCCGCCGCCGCCCAGCGTGACGGAGGGCGTCTTCTCGAAGTTGTAGAGCACCCGCGCGGCCACGTCGCCGAACACCGGGGAGCCGTAGTCGTCGGCGCGCTTGCCGTCGAAGGCGACGCTCAGCGGCGAGACGGCCACCGTGTGGTCGCCGGTGACGTTGACCACCACCGAGGACTTCTCGGGGATCGCCTGGAACACGAAGGAGGACGCGCCGTCGAGGTCCGCGGCATCGATGTCGAAGACCTGGAGGGAGCCCTGCCCGGTGCCGGTGCTCTTGAAGGTGACGGTGTCGCCCGACCGCACCGCCGTGCCGGTGGTCTTGAGCGCGCCGAGCGAGGACGACTCGTGGGCAAGGGTCGCGTCGAAGGTGTCGTACGGCGTGAGGGCGGCCTCGGCACCCAGTCCGGCGGAGCGGGCACCGCCGTTCGTCTCCAGGGTGCCCTTCTCGTCGATGGTGCCGCCGACCCGGACGGCGCCGCCGTAGCCGGGGCCCGCCGTCAGGCCGTGGCCGACGTCGACCGTGGTGCCCTTGGCCACGGTGAGGTCGCCGCCGACGGCGAGCATCACGGAGCCGGACGGGGGCAGGATGCCGGAACCGGCGCCCACGCGGCCGACGTTGAAGACACCCCCGGCGCTCTTGGCGAAGGTCGCCCTCCCCTTGACGACGAGGAGTCCCTCCGCCTCGGCCGAGGAGCCGTCGACGGTGTAGTCGCCGCCGGCGAAGAGGGCGACGTTGCTGTCCGTGAAGAGCGGTTCGTGGCCGATGCCGGGCACCTCGCCGGGGTTCGGGCATGCGGCCGAGGGGCCGTTCGCGGGCGCGGCCTGGGCGAGGGCGGCGCCGTTCAGGCCGAGAAGGAGACTCAGGGACAGGGCGCCGGTCGCGCGCGTTCCGATTCTCGCGGCTCTCTTCATCGCTGTGGTCCTTTCACAGATGGTGCTGTTGTGCGGGTGGCGCTGTGCTGCACGGGTGTCGTGCCGCGCGGGTGAGGTGTCGCGTAGGTGAGGTGTCGCGTGGGTGAGGTGTCGCTGTGTGCCGTTCCGGGAATTCCCGGGTCATTCCGTCTCTGCCGTGAGGACGGCACGTGTCAACGGGCCGTAGGCGCCGTTTTCCTGAGGGATGTTCCGGGCCTTCTGATAGCGCAGCAGGGCCGTTTCGAGGGAGGTGTCGAAATAGCCGTCGGCCGATCCCAGATAGAGCCCGAGCCGCTGGAGCCGCTGCTGGAGGTCCGCGACCAGCGGCCCGCTGCTGCCGACGGCGACGGTGTCCGGGAAGTGGTTCCCCTCGTGGTGGGAGTGCGGCGAGTGCCGGGCGGCGGGCGGCGGCGCCTGGGGCGGGCGGTGCTCCCGCGCCGGGGTGCCGGAGGCGGTGGCGGGGCGGCCGGCGGCCGGACCGGTGGCCGCCGTCGAGGTCCTGGCCGCCGGGGGGTGCGCGGGCGCGGAGGCGCTGGACGCCGCCGTCGTCGGCGGTGCCGCCGTCGTGGACGGGTGCGGGGCGCCGGACGGTTCGGCGGGCGGCTCGCTGGCGGGGAGCACCGGGGGGACCGGCGGCCGGTCGGCGCGCGGTTCCCCGGTCCGGCCGCCGATCAGATAGACGGTCAGCGCGGCGCTGAGGCCGACCATCAGGGTCAGGGCGAGGGTCAGGCTGTGCGAGGGGTCCTTCGCCCTGGCGGCCCGCGTACGCGCGCCGCCCGCGGTGGCCGAGCGGTGCCGGGCGCGGCCGGCGGCGTGCGCGGCCGGGCGGTGGCCGGGCGCGGATATTCTCGGCAGCTTCACCGTGGAGTCGAAGAGTTCTATGTCCTGTTCTCTCGGTCCCTGCCAGGACGTCGCGGGCGCGGATACCTTTCCGAAGACACCGTTTCCGGAAGTGGATTCCACTGGTTATCGGACTCCTTAGACATGATGCTCCGCAGAGAAATACCGGAAGGAGGAGCGGCCCGGAAAGGAGGTGGGGGGTCCGCGACGGCAAAAGCTTGACCGACACTCAAACCGGGCGTCAACTGGGGCAGTTCACCAGATAACGCCCATGCTGTGATCTTGCCCCTTAAGGGCTCTTAATCTGTGACCCAAGTCACTGCCGGCGGCCGCATATCCGGCCTGCCGGGCGCCCCCGCGCGGCGGGCACCGGCGGTCAGGCGAGCGCGGCGCGGATCGTGTCGCGCAGCCAGCGCTGGGCCGGGTCGGCGTCGAGGCGGGCGTGCCAGAGCAGCCGCACCTCCAGTTCCGGCAGCGGCGCGGGGACGGGGAACCAGCGCAGGCCGAGCGCGGTGGCGTACCGCTCGGCCAGGCGCCGCGGGACGAGTCCGACGTGCTCGCCGGAGGCGACCAGGAGGGCGGCGACGGCGAAGGTGGGCACGACGGCGGCGACATGGCGCCGCAGACCGGCCGCTTCGAGGGCGTCGTCGAGCGGTCCGCGGGCGCGTCCGCGCCGGGAGGCCGACACATGCGGGTAGCGGCACAGCTCGGCCAGTGCCGGGCGCCGGTGCCGGGCCAGCGGGCTGTTCGCGCCGACGATGCCGACCAGCCGTTCCCGGTAGAGCGGGGCGGTGCGGATGTCGGGTGCGTCGAGGTCGCCGACGCCGATGTCCAGGTCGACGGAGCCGTCGCGCAGGGCCTCGACGCTCTCGCTGCCCTCGGCGACGAAGCGCAGGGTCACACCGGGGGCCGCGGCGGCGACGGCCTCGACCGCCGTGGTCGCCAGGGTCGCGGCGACGCCGTCGTTGATACGGACGGTGAAGGTGCGCCGCAGGTCGGCGACGCTGATCTCACGGTCGGCGCTGATCAGGGCGGACGCCTCCTCCAGCAGCGACCGCACCCGGGGCGCGGTGCGCAGCGCGAACGGGGTCGGCGCCATGCCCCGGCCCGCGCGCACCAGGATCGGGTCGCCCATCGCCCGCCGCAGCCGGCCCAGCGCCCGGCTGGTCGCCGGGACGGACAGGTGCAGGCGCTCGGCGGCGGCCGTGACGCTGCTGTCCTGGAGGAGCGCGTCGAACACGCGCAGCAGGTTGAGGTCGAGAGGACCGGGTACGGGCGCCGTCATCCTTGCATTGTACGCAAGGGTGCCTTGCCGAAGTTGCGTGGCGCGATGGTCCACAGGATTCCTACCGTCGAGGGCATGCGATTCAACGCCCTGCTCCCCGCCCGTGCTCCCGCCTCCGTCCCCCGGCCGCCGGACCCGGTCCCGCGGCGCGGTCTGACGGCGGTCGTCTGCGCCTGCGTCGTGCTCGTCGTCGGGATGGTCGCCGCGATCAACCTCGCCGTGCCGCTGCTGGCCGCGAGCGCGCTGCACCCCTCCGCGCCGGTCCTGGTCTGGATCGTCGACACCTATGTGATCTTCTTCGCCTGCCTGGTGATCCCCGGGGGCGCCGCGGGCGACCGGCTCGGCCGCAAGGGCGTCCTGCTGAGCGGCCTGCTGCTGTTCGCGGCGGGCGCCCTGCTGTCGGCGGCCGCGCCGGACGTGCCGGTGCTGCTCGCGGGCCGGGCCCTCACCGGTGTCGGCGCCGCCGCCGTGCTCCCCAACACCCTGGCGGTGCTGCTGCACGCCGTGCCCGCCGAACGCCGGGGCGCGACCATCGCGACCTGGGCGTCGATGACGGGCATCGGCGGGGTCGTCGGCAACGTCGGCGGCGGCGCCGTCCTGTCGGGCGGCTCCTGGCGGTGGCTGTTCGTCGCCGCCGTGCCGGTCTGCCTGGTGCTGGCCGCGCTGGTGGCCCGGATCGCGCCGGTGACACCGCGCCACGACCGCCGTCTCGACCTGCCCGGCACGGTGCTGCTCGTCGCGGCGTCCGTGGCGCTGCTGATCGGCATCGTGCAGGGCCCGGAGACGGGCTGGGGCAGCCCGCTCGTCGTCGGCGGCTTCGCCGGTTCGGCCGTGCTCTTCGCCGCCTGGACGCTCGTCGAACTGAAGACGGCCCACCCGCTGCTCGACCCGCGGCTGTTCCGGCTGCCGGGCCTGCGCGGCGCCTGCCTCGGCATGACGGCGATCTTCTTCGGCATGTTCGCGCTGTTCTACGTCAACGCCTCGTTCCTCCAGTACGGCAAGGGCTTCGGCGTGGTCCTGACCGGCCTCGGGATCATCCCGCTGACCCTTCCGCTCATGTTCGGCGCCCGGCACGCCGGGAAGCTGTCGGCGCGCATCGGCCTCGACACCACCACCGCGCTGGCCTTCGCCTTCACCGGCTGCGGGCTGCTCGGCCTGTCCCTGACCGGCTCCGGCACGCCGTACGCCGCCTACGCGGCCTGGCTGATGGTGACCGGCGTCGGGGTGGCGCTGGCGCTGCCCACCCTCTCCGGAGCCATAGCGGGCTCGCTCCCGCCGGCCCAGGCGGGCGTCGGCGCCGGGCTCCAGGCCACCACCCGCGAGTTCGGCAGCGCGCTGGGCGTCGCGGTCATCGGTACGGTGCTGACCTCCCGGTTCGCCGCCGCGCTGCCCGCCGACATCCGCGCCGCCGGTGATCCGCACACCGTGGCGCAGGCGCTCGCCGCCGCCCCGGCCGCCCGTGCGCCCGAGGTGGTCGCCGCGTTCGTGTCGGGGGCGCAGACCGGGCTGCGGGTGATCGGCGCGGCCGTGCTCGTCCTCGGCGTCCTGGTCGTCGGGCAGTCGCTGCTGTCGCGCCGGAGGTCCGCGTAATCGGTTGGCGCGGACGCCCGGCCGGACCGTAGCCTGCGCGCCATGGCAAAGGCACCCGTGCTCACTCCCCGGGCGGACGACTTCCCCCGCTGGTACCAGGACCTGGTCGGCAAGGCCGAGCTGGCGGACAACGGACCGGTGCGCGGCACCATGGTCGTCCGACCGTACGGGTACGGGCTGTGGGAGCGGATGCAGCAGGAGATGGACGCCCGCATCAAGGAGGCGGGCGCCGCCAACGCCTACTTCCCGCTCTTCATCCCCCAGTCGTACCTGACGAAGGAGGCCGAGCACGTCGAGGGCTTCGCGCCCGAGCTGGCCGTCGTCACGCACGCGGGCGGCAAGGAGCTGGAGGAGCCCGTCGTCGTCCGCCCCACCTCGGAGACGATCGTCAACGACTACTTCGCCAAGTGGGTGCAGAGCTACCGCGATCTGCCCCTGCTCATCAACCAGTGGGCGAACGTGGTGCGTTGGGAGCTGCGGCCGCGTGTGTTCCTGCGCACGACGGAGTTCCTGTGGCAGGAGGGGCACACCGCCCACGCCACCTACGAGGACGCCCGCGCCTATGCCGCGCGCATCCACCGCGAGGTGTACGTCGACTTCATGGAGAACGTCCTCGCCATGGACACCGTACCGGGGCGCAAGACGGCCCGGGAGCGGTTCGCCGGAGCGGTCAACACGCTGACCCTGGAAGGCATGATGGGCGACGGCAAGGCCCTCCAGCTGGCCACCAGCCATGAACTGGGCCAGAACTTCGCCAAGGCGTTCCACACCCGGTACCTGTCGAAGGACGGCACCCAGGAGTACGTCTGGCAGACGTCGTGGGGCTCCACGACCCGGATGGTCGGCGCGCTGGTGATGACGCACGGGGACGACGACGGGCTGCGCGTACCGCCCCGCCTCGCCCCGGTGCAGGCGGTGGTCCTCGCCGTCA
Source organism: Streptomyces sp. PsTaAH-124 (assembly GCF_000373685.1). NCBI lineage: Bacteria > Bacillati > Actinomycetota > Actinomycetes > Kitasatosporales > Streptomycetaceae > Streptomyces > Streptomyces sp. PsTaAH-124. The sequence goes on from NZ_KB892159.1 coordinate 198,816, forward strand.
AGGACGACGAGGCGGTGCTCGCCGAGGTGCGCGCCATCGGCGAACGGCTCCGGGCGGCCGGGGTGCGCGTGCACGTGGACGAGCGCGTGGACACCCCGTTCGGCCGCCGTGCCGTCGACTGGGAGCTGAAGGGGGTGCCGGTGCGCATCGAGGTCGGTCCGCGCGACCTGGCCCAGGGCAGTGCCGTACTGGTGCGGCGTATCGCGGGCGGCAAGGAGCCGGTCGCCATCGGGGCGCTGGCGGAACTGGTGCCCCGGGCGCTCACCGAGGACCAGGCGCTGCTGCTGGCCGAGTCCCGCGAGCGGCGGGCCCGGCGCACCGCCGAGGTGACGACGGTCGCGGAGGCCGTGGAGGCGGCGGCCACCGGCTGGGCGCGCATCCCCTGGGACGTGCTGGGTCCGGAGGGCGAGGCCCGGCTCGCCGAACAGGGCGTGACCGTGCGCTGCCTGGTCGGCGCGGACGGCTCGGTCCCCGAGCGCGACGACCAGCCGGGGAACGTGGCGGTCGTGGCACGCGCCTACTGACGGCCCGCCCGCGCCGTACGGCACCACCGCCGTACGGCGCGGCCCTGCCCCCGTGTGCCGTCCCTCCGGACGCCGAGTTAGCATCCCTGCTCGAACATCTGAACAACGCGGGGGAGTTCGGCATGCGACGTCGCTGGGTGAAAGTCCTGGTGATCACGGTGGTGGTGCTGGCCGGCCTGTTCACGGCCGCCGACCGGATCGCCGTGCACTACGCGGAGAAGGAGGTCGCGGACCTCGCGCGGAGCAAGTACGCCTACGGGAACAGCACCGACGCCCACCTGGACGTGTCGATCGGCGGGTTCCCGTTCCTCACCCAGGCGGCGGCCCGCGACTTCGGCCATGTCACCCTGGACGCCCGCGGGTTCACCGTGGACACCACCGACAACGCCCAGGGCGGCTATCTGTCCGTCGACCGGCTCCACCTCGACATGCGCCATGTCGAGTTCACCTCGCTGACCGCGCGCGGCGCCGAGGCGAACCTGGTCACCGGCACCCTCACCCTGTCGTACGAGCAGTTGTCCGCCGCGCTGAGCCGGCTGACCCGCGGGGGCGGGCAGCTGCGGCTCGCGCAGGCGCCGGGGTCGGACGGCCAGGCGGCCCGCGTCAAGGTCACCGGCACGGCCGGCGGGTCGCCCGTGGACACCACGGGGACCCTGCTGGCCCAGGGCACGGAGTTCAGCCTGAGCGTCCCCGGCACCCCGCGGGCCACCGCCTCCTGGCGCGTCGGGCTGCCCGAGAACGTCGGTTTCACCGCGGCGCGTTCCACCGCCGGCGGCGTGGAGATCAGCCTCGTCGGCCACCTGGTGAACCTGGGATCGTCGCGCTTCGGCCGGTGAGCCGGGGCGGCGCCGCCCTCAGCCAATGGTGACGACCCGCGCCCAGGGCGGCGGGGTGTCGGGTACGTAGTCGGGGTCCCGCTCGTTCACGGCGCGGCCGGAGCGGGGGAAGAGCCCGACGACGGTGCGGCAGGGCGGCTGCGCCGAGGGCCACGGCGTCTGACCGTCCGTCAGGGCGACGATCACGTCCGGGGACGGACGCGCGCGCAGCGCCCGCTCGAATCCGGAACGCAGGTCGGTGCCCCCGCCGCCGATCAGTTCCATGCTCTCGGCGCGGCACAGCGGGACGGCGATCCCGGCCGCCGCGTCGCAGGACACCACCGACACCAGGTCGCGCCGTCCGCCCACGGCCCGCGCGATGGCGGCCACCTCCAGTAGCGCGCCGCCCAGTTCGGCGTCGCTCACCGAACCGGAGGTGTCGATCACGACGCAGACCCGCGGCGGTGTGCGGCGCAGGCTCGGCAGCACCACGTCGGGCAGCCCCGCCGAACGCCGCGACGGGCGCCGGTAGCTGTGGTTCTCCCCCGCGCCCGGCGCGCCCGCCGCCGAGCGGACCGCCGCGCCCAGCAACTGCCGCCAGGGCTGCGGCGGATGGAACGCCTCGTCCGCCCACCGCTGCCAGCCCTCCGGGGCGTCACCCGGGCATCCCTTGATGCCCTCCGCGACCCGGAAGCGCACGGCGTCGCGCTGCTGCCTGCTCAGCCCGTGCGCCCCGTCCGGGCCCAGCTCCCACGGCCGTTCGTGCCCGTCGGCACCGCTGCCGCAGTCCAGCCAGGCCAGGTCGGCGCGGAGCCCGGACAGGGACGCCGACCGCAGATACTCCTCCATCAGCAGCCCGTCGGGCAGTTGGAGCAGGGACGGCACGGCCGCCCCGGCGGGCAGCGGCAGACCGTCGCCGTAGATGTCGTCGTTGATCTCGAAGTCGGCGGCGATGTTGCGGCGCAGCCGCTCGCCCGGCCCGAACTCCTCGTGCTCGCGCGCATGACGCTCACCCCGTCCGTGGTGGTCCCGGAGCAGATGGGACACCTCGTGCACCCAGACGCCCGCCAGCTCCTCGACGGGCATGAGCGCCACGAAGGCCGGGGAGACGTAGCAGCGCCAGTACGCGTCCACCGCCATGGTCGGCACGGCCGGGTCCGCCACCACATGCAGCGCGAAGAGCGCGGTGGCCAGATACGGCCGCGCCTTCACGGCGTGCAGCCGGGCGGCGAGCAACTTGTCCATGTCGAGGGGTGGTTGTCGGTCCTTGCTGGTGGGGGTGGGGGTGGGGACGGCGGTACGAGTGCGGGTGCGGGTGGAGGCGACGGTGGTTGCGGTGGTGCCCGTGGTGGTGTCCGGTGGGGCGGGCGTGGTGGCGCGCAACGGACGCGGCAGGGGGCGCGGAACCGGGCGGGAGGCCGGGTCCGGGTCCAGCGGACGCGGAGCAGGGCGCAGACCCGGGCGGGACACCTGGCCCGGCTGCGGGCGCAGGACCGGGCCCGGAACCGGCCTCGCCTGCGGGCCGGGCGCGGAACTCGCCTGTGAGCCCGGGGCCGGACGCGCATCCGGGGCCTGGCGCGGACCCAGGCGGGGAGCCGGGCCCGGCTGCGGGCGCGCGGACGAAGAGGGCGTCGGCCCTGGCTGCGGGCCCAGAGTTGGGATCGGAACCGGGCTCGACTGCGGGCCTGGCGCCGGGCTCGGCTGTGGGCCGGGCGCCGAGCTCGACTGCGGGCCGGGCGCCGAGTTCGGCTGCGGGCGCGGAGTCGGAGGCGGCGCCGGGGCGGGTGCCGGGCCCGGCTGCGGGGGTGGAGTCGCCGGACGCGAAGCCGGGCGCGGGGGCTCGCTCGGGTGTCCGGGTGCTGCGGGGCGCTGCGCGGGGGCCGTCATCGGGCCGCCCCCGCGATGTGTCCGGCGCCGGCCGCGGCCGCCCGCCGGACCGAGCGGTCGGCGCGGCGGGCGAGGCCGATCACCCCGGCCAGCCGGTCCACCGTGTCCGGCACCTCCCAGTCGTCGCGCCGCAGCGCGGCCAGCGCCGTCGCCGGGGCGACCAGCAGGTCGGGGGCCCCGGTCTCCAGCGCCCTGACCAGCACCGCCCAGGCCGCCTCCCAGCGCGCGCATTCCGGACGCGCTCCGACAGCGGCCACCACCGCCTCCAGTGTCGCCTGCCGCAGATCGCCCCGCTCGGGCAGTTGGGCGCGGGACGGATCGGCCAGCAGGGCCTCCGGATCGGGCAGGTCCATACGGTCGAGATGGGCGAGGAGTTCGAGCCCCGGACCGTCGCCGACCGCGCCCCGCACCAGCAGGGCCAGCACCTCGCGGGAGACATCGGCGGCCGTGCCGAAGGCGAGCAGCGTCAGCGCGGCCTCCCAGCTCCGGGGCGAGGGCCACGCACCGCCGCGCCGTGTCTCGGTGCTGGGCAGCCGGTGGATCAGCGTCGGCCGGGCCGCCAGGAACCCGCAGACCGCGCGCCGGGCGAAGCCCACCGCCTCCGGCAGCCGCCGCGGGTCGAGCCGGGGCAGCTCCGCCCGGGGCCAGACCCCGCCGAGGCCGCGCACCACCACGTCCCGGTCGTGCACCCAGTACAGATGCACGAACCGGTTGGCCAGCGGCGGGCTCAGCTCCCAGCCGTCCGCCGCCGAGGCACGCGGATTCGCGGCGGCCACGATCCTTACCCCGGGCGGCAGTTGGAGCGCGCCGACCCTGCGCTCCAGGACGACCCGCAGCAGCGCGGCCTGCACCGCCGGGGTGGCGGTGGAGAGTTCGTCCAGGAACAGCAGGCCCCGCCCGGCCCGTACCAGTTCGACGGCCCACTGGGGCGGGGCCATCGGCACGCCCTGGACCGCCGGGTCGTCGCCCACGATGGGCAGTCCGGAGAAGTCGGACGGCTCGTGCACGCTGGCGATCACCGTCGTCAGCGGCAGGCCGAGCGAGTCGGCGAGCTGGGTCAGGGCGGCCGTCTTGCCGATGCCCGGCTCACCCCACAGCAGTACGGGCAGATCGGCCGCGACCGCCAGGGTCAGCGCCTCCAACTGCTCGTCGGGACGCGGTTCGGTGGTGGTCGTGCGCAGGAGGGACAACAGGTCGGCGGCGACGGTGAGTCGGGACAGTTCGGACATGGGCATCACCTGAAGGGAAGGAGGAGGGAAGAGGGAAGAAGAGGGAAGCGGACCGGGGGCGGGCATGGCGCAGCCAGGTCCGGGCCGCGTGAAGGCCGAAGTGCGCCGGGCCGGTCAGGCGAACATGCCGGCCCGGGGCCTGTTCCGGCTGCCGCGCTTGCGGTGCAGTTCGGGTGGTGTGTGACGGTCGGCCCGCGGGCTGCGCGACGGCCTGGGGCGCGCCGTCTCCGGGCCGTCCCGGTCCGCCTCCGCGCGGACGGCGAGGTGCCGGGAGACCAGACCGGCCCGGAACAGGCCGTGGTCGACCCGGCGGGCCGCGGCCGACTCCAGCGCGTCCCGCAGCGGCCCGTCGCGCAGTACCGCGGCCGGACCGAGCAGCGCCTCGACCACCGCCAGCGCCCCGGCCACGTCCCCGTGCCCGAGCCGCTCCCGTACGGCGGGCAGCGCCTCCGGGTCGCGGTGCACCGCGTCGATCGCCCGCAGACACGGCAGCCCCGGCCCGCCGAGCGCCATCAGCAGGTTTTCGCGGCGCAGTTGCTCCGGATCGTGGTCGACCGCGGTCAGCACACCGTCCCGCAGCGCGATCCGGTGCACCTGCCCGCGACACTCCACCCGGTGCGGGTCACCGGTCCCGGCGAGGGCACCGGACCCAGCACCGGACACATGGGCCGGTGGCGGTGGCGGGGCGAGGCAGCCGGGTGCCCGTGCCAGGGCCGCCGCGACCAGCGGGTGCAGCCGGTCGGGCGTGATCAGTCCGGCCCGCAGCAGCTCAAGGTCGGGTAGGACCCGGGCCGCCGCCTCCGGCAGTACCGGAAGCGCGGCGGCCTCCTGCGGCGGCAAGGTCTCCCGCAGCGGCCGGAACACCGGGGCGTGGCTGTCGTCGGGGGCGACGAGTTCGAGGACGGCACGGCGGTGCGCTCCGAGCCGTACGGCGAAGCTCCCGCGCGGGCGACGCTCGGCCCGCAGCAGCAGCTCCGCCTCGGCGGCCCAGCGCGCCACCGCCCACGGGGAGCCGGGCCCGGCGGCGCTGCCGGGCAGGACCGCGGGGGGTGGCGGGTACGGCGGCCGGCCGGCACCGCTCCGCCGGGCCAGCTCACCGCTGTGTGCCGCGTCCCAGAGGTGCCGGTGCAGATCGAGCCGGAACCGCCGGTCCGGGTGCGGATGCGGGTGCGGATGCCGGAGCAGGTACGGGTCGCCGGTCGCCGAACCCTCCCACAGCGCGAGGGAGACACGCTGTCCGGCGTCCGCGCGGGCAGGCGGGGTCCGCACCACCAACTGCGGTGGCGCGGCGCCGGGACCGGAGCCGGAGCCGGGGTAGCGGGCCAGGGCGAGGGTGAGGCCGGGCCGCAGACGTCCGTCCGGGGCGATCCGGGGCAGGTGCCAGCGCAGCAGGTCCGGCGCCAGGCGCCGCAGGTCGGCCCGGAGGCGGGTGGCGGTTTCGGTGCCGTGGCGGTGGCGCACGGCGCGCAGATCGAGGTCGACGTCGATCCGGGCGGCGGCACAGGCCCCCGCCCAGTCGCCCGCCGCACGGCGTGCGGTCGCGGTCTCGATCATGGACGGTGGCACGGCGTACTCGCGTACGCGCCGCCACATCGACAGGTGGGGAGGAATCCCGTCCGTGAGGTGGAGTGCCATCAGCACTCACCTTGCACGAACGATTCCCCCAATCCGTACGAGGAGAAGTTCATCATCATCGGCATCCTAACCACGCCGGTGACAACCTGTCACTCCCGATCGCCGACCGGTCCACCCGGTCCGCCATCCTTCCGCCAGGACGGTCCGCCGCCCGCCCGCAGCGCTACGGCTGCGCGGCCACCGCCCTCAGCTCGGCCAGCGCCTCGCGCAGCAGCGGCGGCATCGCGCGCTCCTCGCCGGGGCCGATCCAGCGTTCGAAGCCGACCTTGAAGACGGCGACGCCCGCCTCGGCGGCCAGGCTCGCGGCGGGCTCCGGGACACCGCGCCCGCGCAGGGTGCGGGCGAGCGCGGCCGCGATGGCGGCGAGCTTGACCAGCTCGCGCTCGCGCAGCTCCGCGTTGGCCATGATCACGGCCTGGCGGGCGCGCGCGAAGTCGCGCCGTCCGGCGAAGGACGCGCCGACCGCTTCGAGCCCCGCACCCACCGCGTCGAGCGGCGCGGCGGACTCCGGGGCACCGGCGACCGCCCGCGCGAACAGGTCCTCCAGCTCGCCGGAACCGGCGAACAGCACCTCGCGCTTGTCGCCGTAGTGCCGGAAGAAGGTCCGCTCGGTCAGCCCGGCCCGTCCGGCGATCTCCGCCACGGTGGTCTGCTCGTACCCGCGCTCGCCGTACAGCTCCAGCGCCGCCTCGGCCAGGCGCTCCCGCGTGTTCGGCTCCCATCTGCCCATGCCCCGGATCCTACGCGATGGCAGTCACTGACATCAGGTGCTACCGTCGATGACAGTCACTGACATCAACAACCGACACCGACATCGACAGGGTCTGAGGTCTTTCCCATGCGCATCTTCGTCACCGGCGCCTCCGGCTGGATCGGTTCCGCCGTCGTCCCCGAACTCCTCGACGCGGGCCACCGGGTGACCGGGCTCGCGCGCTCCGACGCGTCCGCCGCCGCGCTCACCGCGGCCGGTGCGGAGGTCGTCCGCGGCACCGTCGACGACCTCGGCGTATTGCGGGACGCGGCGGCCGCGGCGGACGGCGTGATCCATCTCGCCTTCAAGCACGACATCGCCTTCTCCGGCGACTTCAAGGGCGCCGCCGAGGCCGACCGGCGCGCCGTGGACGTGTTCGGCGAGGTGCTCGCCGGGACCGGCCGCCCCTTCGTCCTCGCCTCCGGTCTGGCCGGTCTCTCGCTCGGCCGGACGGCGACCGAGCGGGACCGGCCCGTCACCGACGGCTCGCCGCTCTCGATGCGGGCGGTCACCGCCGAGGCGGTCCTCGCCCTGGCCGACCGAGGGGTGCGCGCGTCCGTGGTGCGGCTCTCGCCGACCTGCCACGGCGCCGGGGACCACGGGTTCGTCGCGGCCCTGACGGCGACCGCCCGCACCCGGGGCGTGTCCGGCTACGTCGGCGACGGCGGCAACCGCTGGCCGGCCGTGCACCGGCTGGACGCCGCCCGGCTGTTCCGGCTGGCCGTCGAAGGGGCCCCCGCCGGTTCGGTGCTGCACGGCGCCGCCGAGGAGGGCGTCGCGCTCCGCGACGTCGCCGAGGTGATCGGCCGCCATCTCGGCGTGCCGGTGGCCTCCGTGGCGCCCGAGGACGCGGGCGGGCACTTCGGCTGGCTGGCCGGGATGCTGGCCCAGGACATCCCGGCCTCCAGCGGGCTGACCCGCGAGCTGCTGGGCTGGGAGCCGGTACGGCCGGGCCTGCTCGCCGACCTGGAGGAGGGCCACTACTTCACCGCCCGGGCCACCCCGGTCACATCGGTCTGAGCACACGCGAAGGGCGCCCCGCGCGAGGTGGTGACCCACCCCCGCGCGAGGCGCCCCGGGCGTCGGGGACGGCTCAGCCGCGCCGTCCCTGTGAGTCCTCCGCGGCCCGGTCCGGCTCGTGGCCGGGCCCGGAACCCGTACCGCCACCGCCGGTCCCGGCCGCGTGCGGGCCCGGGAGCGGGGAACCGCCGGCCGGGGCCACCGCCCGGTCGCCGTGGCCCGGCCACCACGCCGCGTGGCCGATCAGCGCGGTGAGGCTCGGGGTGAAGAACATCGCCATGACGAAGGCGGCGATCACGATGCCGAAGGAGACGGCGAAGCCCATCTCCGTGAGCAGGGAGTTGCCCGCGAGCATCATGGTGGCGAAGGTCGCCGCCAGGATGAATCCGGCCGCCGCCACGGTCGGCCCGGCGTACCGCAGGGCCATCCCGGCCGCCTCGCGCGGGTCGCGGCCTTCCCGGGCCTCCTCGCGGAGCCGGGCGATCATGAGGATGTTGTAGTCGGTGCCGATGGCGACCACGAACAGATACATGATCACCGGGAGCATGAACATCAGCCCCGGATGGCCCTGCCCGCCCTGGAAGATCCAGACGGTGGCGCCGAGGGTGGCGCCGAAGCCGAGCCCCACCGAGGCCATCAGGTACCAGGGCGCGACCAGGCTGCGCAGCAGCAGGCCCAGGATGATCATGATCAGTACGGCGGCCACCGGGAAGACCGTGCGGTAGTCGTGGTTCACCGCGGTGTTGATGTCCTTGAAGATCGAGGACATGCCGCCGACGAGTGCCTCGGTGCCGTCCGGGGCGTCCGCGTGCGCGACGTCGCGGACCTCGCCCACGGCGTCGATCGCCTGCTCCGTGGACGCCTCGTACTTCAGGGTGACGGTGAAGTCGGCGGTGGTGCCGTCCTTGCTCACCTGGTTCAGCCGGGCCTCGGCGACACCGTCCACGGCCCCGAGCTGCTTCGCGTACGCGCCGAAGGCGGCCTTGTCCAGGGGCTCGCCGCGGGTGCTGGAGAGGTAGACGTCGGTGGGCGCGGCGGCGCCCGCCGAGTACGCCTTCTGCAACTCGTCCTGGACGACCATGGACTCCTTGGTCTTGGGCATCGAGCCCGACGCCAGGTCGAAGGTGGCCTTGAAGCCGAGCGCGCCCAGCGACAGCGCGACCAGGACGAGGCCGGAGACGGCGGCGGTCAGGGCCGGACGGCGCCGCACACCTCGGCCGAGGGCGGCGAAGCGCGCGTTGTCCGGCTCGCGCTGCCAGGACTTGGACGGCCAGAACACCTTCGGGCCGATGAGCGAGACCACCGCGGGTATCAGGGTGAGGCCCGCGACCAGGGTGACGGCGACCGCGATGGCCAGCGCCGGGCCCATCTGCTTGAGGAAGCCCAGCGTGGACAGCACCAGGGCGAGGAAGGCGATGATGACCGCCCCGGCGGCCGAGGCGATGGCCTCGCCGACCCGGTCGACCGCGTTGATCATGGCCTGTTTGGGTTCGTCACCGGCGCGCAGGCGTTCGCGGTAGCGGAACATCAGGAACAGGAAGTAGTCCGTGCCCACGCCGAAGAGCACGACGATCAGGATCGACGAGATGGAGCTGTTGGCCTGGAGGCCGAACAGCTTGGTGGCGTAGGCGATCAGGCCGTTGGCGATGGCGGACACCAGGCCGATGAGGACAAGGGGCAGGACGGCCAGGATCGGTGCCCGGAAGATGATCAGCAAGGTCACCAGGATGATCGCGAAGGTGCCTATGCCGATCAGCGCCTGCCCGCGTTTGGACGAGTCCTCCTGGTCGAGCGCCTGTGCGGCGGAGCCGCCGAGTTTGGCGTCCAGGTGGGTGCCCCGGGTCAGTTGTTTGACCTTCTCGCGCAACTTCTTGGCGGCGGCGGTCTGTTCGGGCTGACCGGCCTTCTTGCTGTCCATCTGGACCAGCGTCATGGTGTACTTGCCGTCCTTGGAGGGCGAGCCGGGCACCACCTTCTGCACCTGGTCGATGTGCTGCTTGCCCAGTTCGGACGTGATCCGGTCGACGTCCTTGCGGTCGGCGGCGGTCAGCGTGCCGCCGTCGGAGCGCTGGTACAGCGCGATGGCGGACGGGGTGAAGGCGCTGGGGAACGCCCTCTCCTGGAGGTCCGCCGCCTTGATCGACTCATAACTCTTGGGCAGAAAGCTGCTCTCGTCACTGTTCGAGGGCAGGCCGGGAGCGGTGGCGACGATGGCCACCGCGGCGAACAGCCACGCCACGATCGTCCAGACGGGATGTCGGACGACCATGTTCCCAATGCGTCGGAACATGCGGGAGGTCCTCCTGGGTAGGAAGATCACCGCAGCCCGGGGAGCGGTCCCTGGCATCGGCGACCCCGACCGGCACTCGCCGTGGCGCTCCGGTCGAACTGTTGTCTTGAGCCCGATGGTAGTGACCGCCCGTCGAAGCCGCCGAAGCAGGCCCGTTTGGGACAGGACCGCGTCAACTCCGATCACGGAAGCAGCCGTTGTCGCGGTCCGGTCGTCAGTGTCGATCGATTTCCCTCGCGGGGCCGGTCAGGCGGCCGTCAGGCTCCGGCGTCGTACGCCGAGGTGACGACGTGGGCGGGTTCGCCGGGGAAGGGCCGTTCACCGGTGAGGTAGGGCTGCCGGTCGGTGCGGCCGCGCATATACCGTTCGAAGAAGGCGGTGACCCGGTCGGCCGCGATCCGCCGCTGCCGCTCCTCCGCCAGGCGCGGCTGGTCGCGCTGCGGCTGCGCCGGGTCGTCGTACTGGGACAGGCAGGTGCCCGGAGCGCTGCCCGGCAGCGCGTCGTCCCGGGACGCCACCTGGCCGCTGCTCGGCGACCACTGCCGGTTGTAGAAGGCGTGATTGCCGCCGGTGAGCGTGTACTTGTAGATCGGCGCCCGGTTGGCGGCGCTGTTCTGCTCGAAGAAGGAACCGGTGTTGACCTGGTCGCAGGTGCCCCACATCACGGCGAAGGGCGTACGGGTCACCGGGTCGCCGTCCCAGGTGGCGGTGGGCGCCAGGGTGAACGCCGCCTTGACGGTGACACCGGACGGCCAGTGCGCGCGGGAGGAGTCGGCGATCTCCTGCATGACCCCGCCGCCGCCCATCGAGTGCCCGAGCAGACCGACGTCGCCGAGGTCGACCCGGCCGCGGAAGTCGGCCGTCACCGGGGCCTCGGTGCGCGGGTCGGTCAGCGCGCCGCGCAGCGGGCCGTCGCCCGAGCGGGCCAGCCGCTGCCACATCAGCAGATGCCGCTCGATGAGCGCGGCGCGTGCCTGGTAGACGGTGTCGGCCTGCCCGGCGGCCGTGGCGTTGATGCCGTTGGCGCCGACCGACACGACCACGAAGCCGCGCGCGGCCAGCGCCCGCGCCAGGTAGTCGTATCCGCCGCTGCTGAGGATGGGGGCGGTGCCCGGTGCGCAGGGCCAGGCCCACAGCCGGGCCGACGCCCGGTCCACGATGGCCTGCTGGCGGGCGGCCTCGGCGGTGTCGCCCGCCTGCTCGGCCCGGTCGCGGGCCTGCTGCGCCGCGCTGGACTCGGCCTGCGCGCCCGCGTCGGCGCAGGTCTCCCAGGAGCCGTGCTGCATGAGGACCAGCGGATGCCGTCCGGTGCCCAGGTGCGCCGGGTAGTAGACGTCGGCCGCGAGTTCGGCGCGGCCCTGGTAGCCGAGCGCGGCGGGGGGCGTGAAGGCTTGGTCGCCGAGGTCGTAGCGGGCCTGGAGGACGGCGGGTGCCCCGGCGGACGGCGGGTGCGCGGCCGCGGCGGAGGCGGTGGCCGCGGGCACGGTGAGCGCGCCGACGGAGAGGGTGGAGAGGGCGGAGACGACAAGGGCGCGAGTGGTGCGGGAACGGGCGCGGGCGCGGGACATCGGGGTACGGGCGGGTCGCTTCATGGTGCCTTCTTCGGTACGGGGTTCAGCGGGGGCTGGGGGCCGCGACGTCCGGCGAACGGGGGACGGCGGAGGGGGCCGCGGGCGGCGGGGCGGGAGGCCGCGGGCCGGTGACGGAAGGGGGCCCGGCGGGCGGGGCGGGCGTGGTCTGGTGGCGGTGGTCCAGCCAGAGCACGGCACCCGCCACCGCCGCGGCGAGGGCGACCAGGACCGCGGCCCCGCGCCGGAGCCGCAGCCGTGCGGCGGCCGGGGCCGCGGGCGGTGCCGGGGGCCGCAGCCTGCCCGGCCCGACCAGGCGGGCCCGCGCGTCCAGGGCGGCCCGCAGGCGTTCTTCGGTGCGGCCGTGCCGGGCGGCGGCGGTCATCGGGGCCCCTCCAGGTTCCTGCTCAGCGCGTCCAGGGCGCGGCTGGCGGTGGACTTGACCGTGCCCCGGGACAGGCCGAGGGTCTCGGCGATCTGCGCCTCGGTGAGGTGGGACCAGTAGCGCAGCACCAGGACCTCGCGCTGACGGCCGGTCAGCCGCGTCAGGGCGCGCAGCACCTCGCGGTGCTCCTCGTGCAGCAGGACGTACTCCTCGGGCGGCGGGGCGGGGCGCTCCCGTTCGAGGACGGCGCGGCGGACGGTCCGGCGCCGCCGGAGCACCGAGCGGGCGGCGTTGACCACGCATGTCCTCAGATACGCCTCCGGGTCGTCCAGCCGCTCCAGACGGGGCCCGTGGCGGCGCAGCAGCGCCGTGAACGCGTCCTGCACCACGTCCTCGGCGGTGGGCAGGTCGTCGACCAGCAGTACGGCCAGACGCACCAGCGCGAGCCGGCGGTGGTGGTAGAGCCGGTCGAAGTCGGCGGCCCGGTCCGGTTCGCCGCCCCGGTCGGTGCCGCTGCCCGCGGCGGACGCCGTGGTGGGCGCGGCGGGGGGTGCCGCGGCGCGTGGCGGGACGGGTGCCGGGGCGGCCACGGGCCGTTCGGGGGCGGACCGTTCGGGAGCGCGCCGGAACAACCGTCCCCAGGTACGCCGGAGTGCGCCGGCGGACGCGACCGGCGAACCCGTGGCCGTCACCGCTCCCCCGAAGCCGCCGCCCCTGCCTTCCCCGCCTCCCCGGCCTTCTCCGCCTCCCGCGCCTCGCGCGACACCGGCCGTCCTCGCCGGTGGGGGCGCGTACGCGGGCCCGCGCGGGGCGGCATGACATGCGGACATGACGATCCTTCACTCGGGGAACGGAGCCGGGGAGTCCGGGCCTCCATGGGCTTCAGACGTGCGGCGGGGGCCGGGGTTGCGGGTGGGGCGGGACGAACCGCGCGCATTTCCGGTGATGTGGATCACAGCCGGACGGGCAGGGCCGGGGGAAACCGGCGTGCGGAGGCGCAGGCCGGTGCGTTACCGTGCGGCGCATGTCGAGCCCCGAGTCAGCCGAGGTGGGGGCCGCCGGTCACGCCGTCGGCCCCCTGCACCCCTGACGCAGCACCCCTGAAGCACCGGACCACCGGACCACCGGGCAACTGGCCGACCGGGCCACCTGCCGACCGGTCCACCGCTTCACGGCCCCGGACCGCACCGGTCCGCCGTCAGCCGTGCCCCCGGGGGCCGACCGCGGTGACGAGACGTCGTCCTCTCGTACCTCTCCTCACCTCGGGGTCACTCGATGCCTCTCGCCCTGTATCCGCTCGCCCTGGCGGTCTTCGCCATGGGCACCTCCGAATTCATGCTCGCCGGGCTGCTGCCCGGCATCGCCGCCGGCCTCGATGTGGGGACCGGCACCGCGGGCGCGCTCACGTCGGCCTTCGCGGCCGGGATGGCCGTGGGCGCCCCGCTGATGGCCGCCCTCGCCCGCAACCGGCCGGGACGGTCCGGACTGCTCGTGTTCGTGCTGGTGTTCGCGGCGGCTCATGTCGTGGGCGCCCTCACCCCGAGCTTCGCGGTCCTGTGCGCCACCCGGGTCGTCGCGGCGTTCGCGAACGCCGGGTTCCTCGCCGTGGCGGTGACGACGGCGGCCGCGCTGGCCGGGCCCGACCGCAGGGGCCGCGCGCTGGCGGTGCTGCTGTCCGGGACGACGGTGGCCACGGTCGCCGGGGTCCCCGGCGGGGCGCTGCTGGGCACGCTGCTCGGCTGGCGGGCCGTCTTCTGGGCGGTCGCGGCCCTCTGCCTGCCCGCGGCCCTGGGCATCCTCAAGGGGGTGCCCGCCGGGGCCGGGGCGGACGCGGGCGGCGGGCCCGGCCTGCGCGCGGAGCTGGCGCGGCTGCGCGACCCGCGCCTGCTCGCGACGCTGCTCCCGGCCGCACTGGTGAACGCGGCGACGTTCGCGAGCTTCACCTTCCTCGCGCCCGTCGTCACCGGCACCGCCGGGCTCGGTGCGCGGTGGGTCCCGGTGGTGCTGGTGCTCTTCGGCGCCGGGTCCTTCGCGGGGGTCACCGCCGCCGGGCGGCTGTCCGACCGGCGGCCCGGTCCGGTCCTCGCGGTGGGCGGCCCGGCCCTGGCCTTCGGCTGGCCGGTGCTCGCCCTGTCGGCGGGCGAGCCGGCCGCCCTGCTCGTCCTCGTCCCCGCCCTGGGCGCGCTGTCGTTCGCGGTGGGCAGCACGCTGATCACCCGGGTCCTCTACGCGGCCTCGGGGGCGCCCACCATGGCCGGGGCGTACGCGACGGCGGCGCTCAACACCGGCGCCGCCACCGGCCCCCTCCTCGCCGCCCCCGCCCTCACCGGCCCGGCCGCCGATCTCGGACCGCTCTGGACGAGCGGCCTCCTCATGGCGGCCGCCCTGCTCGTCGCCTACCCGCTGCGCAGGAGCATCGTGGGCACCCGGCCCGGAGGCACGGACCGGTCGTGCTGAGCCAGCCGGATCGGCCGACTCAGCAGGGCTTCATGGAGCTGCCCTTGTCATTGATCCAGGAAGGCAGGCTCGCCCAGTGCTCCCTGGGGCCCATCTGCATCACAGCGCCGCCGTAGCCCTCCTTCTCGTAGAGGCAGTAGTTCCGGTCGGTGTTGTTGACGAAGGACAAGATCTTGTTGTCCATGACGGGGAATCCTTCCTTCAGGATGTCCGGCACGCTGAAGCTGGGGCCCACCAGGGCGACGCCGTACCCCTTGTAGTTGTTGTCCACCCAGAAACACACATTGGCGGCGATCTTCTTGCTGCACGAGCCGTCCCCTTCACCGACCCACTGGTACTGGACGTCCGCGAACGACGATCCCGCGAGCCCGAAACCCAGGGCCGCCGCGGCGGCTCCGACGACTCCGATGCGTGCGATGCCTCGGGAAAACTTGGCCATGTCAACCTCCATACGCCGATGCGATACGCACACCCGCCGCCGTGCGGTACCGATCGGGAACCGCACCGGCCTCCGACCGCCCGCGGCGGGTGAACCTTACGACTCTCCAACGGCGTTGAGGATGACGAAGGTTCAGCGGTCCGTGCCCGTGCCCGGGTCCGTGCGGCTGAGGAGGCGTTCGTGGCGCTGGCGGGCGGCCTGGGGGGTGGCCAGGCCGAGGCCGAAGGCGATCTCCGGCCAGGTCATGCCGCGTCCGCGGGCCATCGTGAGGAGTCCGGCCTCCAGTTCGTCCATCTCGGCGCGGGCGAGCGGCACGAGGCTCAGCGCGGCGGTGATGTCGGCGCGGTCGACCTCCGCCTCCCCGTCCTCGGGCAGCGCCGCGCCGCTGAGCAGGAACGACACCAGCCGGATCGCCTCGTGCGGGGCGAGCACCTGAGGGTGGGTCTGCCGGCGGCGCTGCCCGTCCGTGGCGGCATGGCGTTCGGCGATACGGAAGAGGGAGGCGTACGTGCGACGGGCCCGCGCCTCCTCCGCGCTCGGGGGCTCGAAGGCGTCGGCGGGCTCGGTGGGCGCGTCGGGGCGCTGCGGGGTCGCGGGCATGTCGCCCATCATGGCGAGCAAACAGATTGTTGTCAATGATGTGTTGTCAACCGTGGGTGGGTGCGGGCTGGGGCACCCATGGCGTGCGCGGGGCGCCGCCCCTACCGTGTGCGGATGGCCTTCCCGTCCTCCGAGACCGAGCGCGCCGCCTTCGCCGAGCGCATCCGTGGCGCGCTGGAGGGGTGCTGCCCGGACTCCCGGGCGGAGCTCGCCGGTTCGCTGGGGGCGGGCACGGCGGACGCCTTCAGCGACCTCGACATCCTCTGGGTGGCGCCGGACGGGCGGTTCCCGGACTGCCTGGAGCAGGCGGTGGCGGCGCTGGCGGCCGTGCAGCCGGTCGGGAGCGTACGCCACGACCCCGACTTCCACCGCTCCGACCGGCGGCGGCTGCTGTTCGTCCGCTTCACCGGGGTGCCGTTGTTCTGGCGGCTCGACCTGGACGTCCGTACGGCCTCGGTGGCCGGTGACCCGTCCTACGACACCGGCAACCCGGCGGCGCGCGCCCGGGAGGGCGAGTGGTCACGGCCCGCCAGCGCGCTCGCCAACGCCCTCGGCGCGGTCAAAGCCGTCGCGCGCGGCCGGGACGAGGCGGCCCGCGGGCTGCTGGACCGCGGGTTCGCGCGGATCGGCGAGCCGGACCGGGCCACCGGCGCGTGGGTGGCGGACGTGGACCGGCTGGCGCGGGCCGCCGTACGGCACGAGCCGGACCTGGCGGACCTGGCCGCGCAGATCACCGCGCTGGCGGCCCGGCAGCTCGGCGGTGCCTGACCGGAGGCGCGCCGGTCAGCCGGACAACGGGGCGAGCGGGGCGCACAGCGCCGCCGGGAAGGCGGGCTCCACGCGGTGCACGGCCGCGCAGCCCCCGGCCCTGCCGTGGGCGACCGGCTGCCAGCCGGACTCCTGGGCCCGGAAGAACCAGCGGTCGCCCAGGTGGGCGTCGCAGCCCGGTTCGGAGGAGCCCGCGCACGCCGGTCCCGTACGCCAGGTGAAGTCCAGGACCAGCCATCTGCCGTCGCAGTGCTCCGCGTTCCGGTACGTGTGCCGGGGCGCGTCCGCCGCGCGCAGCGCCTGTTCGTAGGAGGCGGCGGTGCAGCCGGTGGCCGGGGGGCGGCAGCCCGCTTCCCCGCAGAGCCGCAGCGCGGGCGGCCCGGCGCCGTCGGCGGTGAACTGCACACCGTTGTCGACGACCAGGGTCCGGCGGCCCAGCGGTTCGGGCAGCCGGACCCTGGTGGTGGCCGGGCTCTCCTCGGTGCAGCCGGAGGCCCGGTCCATGGACGGCGAGGAGAAGGTGATCTGCACCCGGACGGTGCGCGGCGCCGACTCGGTGACCTTCGCCTCCAGGTCGCGCACGCACGCCCGTCCGCCGCCGCTGGGCACGCGGGTGTCGAGGACCAGGGTGCGGCCGTCGTCGGTGAGGCGGGCGCCGGTGACACCGGACGGCTGCATGGTGCCCCAGCCGAGGGACGCGGTGGCCGCCGCCCCGGGTCCCTGGGACGCCTGTGCCGCCGTCCGTGTCGCCGTCTCGGTTCCGCACGCGCCGAGCAGCAGCACGGCGGCGGCGCACCACCGGAGCGCGAGCGCGGCCGTCCGCCGTGGCCCCGGGCGCGGCGGAGCCGGGGAAGCGGGAGGTGCTGGTGACAGTGAGCGCAAGAGTCCCCGACTCCCCCCTTACGACGACGACTTCACGTCCGGCCGGGTCCCTTCCGCCCGTCTCCGGGTCCGGCCGCCGGGGTCAGTCAACACCGTGCGGCGGCCGGGCGCTCAGGTGGGGTCGAGCGGGGTGACGCCGGTGGCCGCGTACAGGGCGGGGTCCAGGGACAGCAGGGTCACGGGCTCGCCCGCCCGGACCGCCTGCCGGACGACGGCCGCGGCGTGGGCCACCGGCTCGGCCACGTCCGGCCAGTCCATCGCGTCGGTGGCGTGCGCGACGCCGAAAGGCACCTGCTCGGCGAACCGGAGCGAGGCGGCGTGCCGTCCGGCGCCCGGGGTGCGGCGCTCGGCGGCGAGGACCGCGAGGGAGGGGACGAGGACACGGCCGGTGCCGCGCGACGCCTCGATGTACAGGCCGGTGAGGAACGGGTCGGCCCGGTACAGCGCGGCCAGGGCCGTGTGGTCCAGCACGGCTGTCAGGTTCACGCGGCGGTGCCGGAGCCGCCCTGGTGGGCGCGGATCCTGGCCCAGGCGTCCTGCCCGGCCCGCTCCACCTGCTCGGTGTACTCGACGCCCAGCTCACGGGCCGCCTCCAGCGCGCGCCGGCGCCGCTCGGCCTCCGTCAGCTCGCGGGCCGCGAGGTCTTCGAGCAGTTCGGTGATGGTGGTGCCGCGCTCCTCGGCGAGGGTGCGCAGCCGGTCGCGCACCTTCTCGCTGGTCTTGATGCTTGTCGGCTTGCTCGTACGGCTCATACGGGGATTCTACCGCCGGTAGAACCGCCCGGACCAGGGATGGCCGAACATGATCGAACACTTGCGCGGCACGCCCACGGGACGGTGAGCGGGGCGTTCGCGGGCCCGGTGAGGACCTAGGATCGCCGCCATGCGGATCATCGTGATCGGGGCCACGGGAACCATCGGAGCGGCTGTCGCGGACGAGCTGTCGGCGCGGCACGACGTCGTACGCGCGGCGCGGCGCGGTGACGTACGGGTGGACATGGACGATCCCGCGTCGCTCGACGCGCTCTTCGACCGGGTGCCGGACGTGGACGCCGTCGTCTGCTGCGCGGCGAGCGGCCGGCTGACGCCGCTGGGCGACCCGTCCGAGGCGGAGTTCCTGCACGGTCTCCAGGGCAAGCTGCTGGGCCAGGTGCGGCTGGTGCGGGCCGCGCTGGGGCGGCTGCGCGAGCGCGGTTCGATCACGCTCACCAGCGGGTCCTTCCGGGTGTCCGGGCCCGGTATGGCGTTCGGGGCGCTGATCAACGCCGGGCTGGCGGGCTTCGTCGGCGCCGCCGCGCTGGAGACGCCGCGCGGGATCCGGCTGAACGGCGTGAGCCCGGGATGGGTCGCGGAGACCCTGGAGAAGATGGGCGCGGACGGCACGGGCGGTGTCCGGGTCGCCGAGCTGGCCCGCATCTACGCGGACCTCGTCGAGGGCGACGCGCACGGGCTGGTGGTCGAGCCCGACGGCAGGCCCGCGCTGTAGGCCCCGGTGGGCACCGGCCCGCGGCGCGGCCGGGGCGGGACACGCGTTCCGGGCGGGGCGGAGGGCACGGGGGGAGGCGGTCCCCCGCACACCGCCCGGAACGCGGGCACGGTGGGGCGGCGGGCCGTCAGCCGGTGACGCCCGCCACCCGGGCCGACCACTTGTCGAGCACCGCCTGGGAGTCGGCGTGGGTCGCGCCCTCGGCCCAGATGCGGGTGACGGCCTGCGCGGCGTCGGGCACGACGAGCGCCCAGCTGCCGTCGGGCTCGACGATGCGCAGCCCGTCGAGCGTGGTGTCCAGGACGTGGTCGCCCTTGCTCTCGGCCATGGTGCGCATGACGGCGCCCTTCACCGACCAGGGTGTGGCGATCTCCCGTTGCAGGACGTGGTCCTGCGGTATTTCCGCGTCCAGTTCGCTGAGCCGGTGCGGCGACCGCGCGAGGTGGGCGACGAGGTGCACGAAGGCGGCCGGGGCGTCCAGCGGCGCGGCGCCGCCGGGCACGATGTAGCCGCCGTGCCCGTCCCCGGCCAGGATCGTGTCGGGGGCGGCGGCCGCCTCGGCCAGCGCGGCCGGTGAGGTGCCCACCCGGTGGACGCGGGCGCCGTGGCGCGCGGCCAGCGTCTCGGCCGTACGGGAGACCGTGACGGGCAGCACGATCCGGCCTCTTCCGTGGTGCCGGGCCGCCAGGGAGGCGTGGATGAGGACGGCGCGGCCGTCGTCGACCGGCTCGCCCAGGTCGTCGACGAGGACGAGGCGTTCGCCGACCGGGTCGAGGCGCACCCCGAGGTCGGCGCCCGCGGCGCGCACCGTCGCGCCGAGCCGGGCCAGCGCGTCCGCGCGTTCGCCGTCGGTCTCGGTGGGCCGCGTCTCGTCCGGTCCGGCGTCGGTGAGCAGCGCGTCCAGGGAGAGCCGTCCGATGAGTTCGGTCAGGACGCGGCCGGTGGTGCCGTGCGCGGCGTCCACGACGACCCGCAGCCCCGAGGCGGCGATACGCCGCCGGTCCAGATGCTCGGTGAGCGAGTCGGCGTAGGTGTCGAGCACCCCGGCGGGGTGGGTGACGGTGCCGATCTCGCCGGGGAAGGCCCGGCGGTACTCCTGGCGCGCGTAGACGCGGTCGAGCCTGCGTTTGGCGGCCTCGGTGAGGTCGGCGCCGTGCTGGTCGAGGAAGAGGATCTCGACCGAGTCGGGTTCGCCGGGCACGGTGCGCACGTAGATGCCGCCGACCGCCGCGAGCCGGGTCTGCTGGCGCAGTACGGGCAGGGGCGCGGTCTCCAGGTCGCGTACGTGGACGGCGGCGGCCTGGAGCGCGGCGGCCACACCGTGGGCCAGGGCGCGGGCCCCGCGGGAGTGGTCGGCGGCCAGGGCGACGACGTCGCCCTTCTTGATGGTGGTGGCGTACGCGGCGGCGAGGCGCACCGCGAGTTCCGGGGTGATGTCGACGTTGAGGATGCCCTCGACGCCGCGGCGGCCGAACAGCTGGGCCTGGCCGCGGGTCTCCCGGACGACGGAGGTGTTGACGCAGGCGGCGTCCTCGACGGTCTTGGACGGATAGATCCGGACACCGGAGGCGATGATCGCGTGCTCCCCGATGGTGCAGTCGTCGCCGACGACCACGCCGGGTTCGAGGCGGGCGCCGCGCATGATGTCGCTGCCCCGGCCGACGACGGCGGCGTGCAGGGCGGCGCCGGGGCCGACGTAGACGTTGTCGTGGAGCACGGCCGCGTCCAGGAGGCTGTGGGCGCCGACGACCGCGCCGCGGCCGACGACCGAGTGGCCGCGGATCTCGGCCTTCTCGCCGATACGGGCGTAGGCGCCGATGTGCAGGGGCGGGGTGAGGACGGCGTCCGGGTGGATCTCGGCGCCCTCGCCCACCCGGATGCCGGGGGCGAGTTCGAAGCCGGCCGGGTCGGTGCGCACGGTGCCGTCCAGGACGTCGGTCTGCGCCTTGAGGTAGCTGTCGTGGCTGCCGATGTCCTCCCAGTAGCCGTCGGCGACGTACCCGTACAGCGGCAGGCCCTCGGCGAGCAGGCGGGGGAAGACGTCGCCGGACCAGTCGACGGCGGTGTCCGGGGCGACGTGGTCGAGGATGTCGGGCCGCATGATGTAGATGCCGGTGTTGACGGTGTCCGTGAACACCTGGCCCCAGGTGGGCTTCTCCAGGAACCGTTCGACGCGCCCCTGTTCGTCCAGGACGGTGATGCCGAACTCCAGCGGGTCGGGGACGCGGGTGAGGACGACGGTGACCAGCGCGTCGTTGTCCTGGTGGCTGCGGATGGCGGCGCCGAGGTCGATGTCGGTCAGGGCGTCGCCGGAGATGACGACGAAGGGCTCGCCCGCCAGCGCGTCGGCGGCGTTCCTGACGCTGCCGGCCGTGCCGAGCGGCTGGTCCTCGTGGGCGTAGGTGATCCGCATGCCGAGGTCGGTGCCGTCGCCGAAGTGGTTCTCGACGAGGGTGGCGAGGAACTGGACGGTGACGACGACATCGTCGATGCCGTGCCGGCCGAGCAGGCGCAGGACGTGTTCCATGACGGGGCGGTCGGCCACGGGCAGGAGGGGTTTCGGCAGGCTGGAGGTGAGGGGACGCAGGCGAGTGCCTTCACCTCCGGCCATCACGACGGCTTTCACGGCGCTGGCTCCTTCTTCAGCGTGTTCCGCGGCGAGGGGCGGAGGGACGACGGTCGGGCTCGGGGGGGGCGGGCTGTGGGGCGGGTGGCGCCACGGCTCCGCGCGGCGGGCGCGGAGCCGTGGCGGGCCGCGGTCTCAGCGGGGCTCGGGACCGATGACCCAGTTCTCGCGGACCGGGACGGTGTGCAGGTACTGCTCGTTGACGAAGTTCTTGTAGTCGGCCTCGACATCGGCCTGTTCGGCGGAGAGCAGCGCGTCGGCCATGGCCTCGGCGCTGTCGAACCAGATGTGGTAGGCGGCGTCGAAGGGCGGCTCGCTGATGCCGTACCAGGAGTCGCGGGTGAAGGACTGGTGGTAGCGGGTCACACCCGGGACGCGGGTGACCAGCGGGGCGTGGGTCTCGCGGCTGTGGCGGCGGAACGCGTCGCGGCCCAGGCCCTCGCGGCGCTTGGCCAGCAGCAGCAGCTTCACGCCCGGCTGGACGGAGGCGGCGCCGGTGCCCGGGACGACGACCTCGGTGTCGGTGTCGAGCACGACGGTGCGCCAGAACGCGGCCCAGCGGGGCTCGTCCAGCCGGGCGCCCTCCAGGAACTCGGGGGTCTGGAGGGAGGCCAGCTGCTCCTCCTCGTTCTCCAGCCAGATCTCGGCGACGCCGTCCCACAGCGGCGGCCGTCCGCCGGGGTGCGGCACGGTGGTGTCCACCGCGTACTTCCTGATCTGCGGGATCTTCGCGGCGTACCGTACGGCGTGCTCCTGCACCCAGTAGCGGTGGAACTCCTCGGTGCTCATGCCGGGCCGGGGGGCGGCGAAGATCAGTTGGTGGATCACGGCTGTTCCTCTCGTGTCGGGGGACCGCGGGGCGGCGGCGCCCGCGGGCGGGTCAGACCTTGTAGCGGGACTTCACATCGTCGGCGAACCCGAGGTAGTCCCGCAGCGGCCACACCTGCTCGAACTCCAGGTACTCGCGCATGGGGAGCCGGCCCAGGGCGGTGCGGTCGAGTTCCTCGGCGTCGGGCGAGTCGATGATGGCGATCACCCGTTTCTGGGCCGCCACCTTCCAGATGCCGACGCAGAAGCCGGAGTCGACGGTCTCCTGGGCGTGTTCGGCCTCCTCCTGCTCGATCTCCCAGAGTTCGTCGAGGGTGATGCGGCCTTCGTGCTTCCACTTCATCTGGACGTAGAAGAGCATGTTTCTCCTCCGGTTCCGCGGCGCGTGCTCAGGCGCGGGCGGCCAGTTCGCCGGTGAGGGCGTGGCCGGCGCCGAACACGTCGGTGGCGATGTCGAGGGGTGTCTTGCCGTCGTGGCCGGTCAGGTCGGTGCGGGCACCGGCGGCGAGCAGTACGCGCGCGCACTCCTCGTAGCCGTGCCACAGGGCGTCGTGCAGGGGGGTGTAGCCGTTGGTGGCGCCCTGGAAGTCCAGGTCGGTGCCGGGGGTGCCGACGAGGACGCGGGTGATGTCGGCGTGGCCGTTGTAGACGGCCTTGTGCAGGGGCACGGCGCCGAAGGTGGGCTCGACGGCGTTGACGTCGGCACCGGCGTCCAGCAGGGCCCGGACGATCTCGGTGTGCCCGTCGCGGGCGGCCACCAGGAGGGCCGTGTGGGCGTCGTTGAAGCCGTTGACGACCGGGTAGCGCTGCTCGGTGTCGGCGCCCTCGTCGAGCAGGGCCCGGACCGCGACCGTGTCGCCCTCGGTGGTGGCCGCGATCAGCCGGTGCGCCGCCCTGCCGTCCTCGTCGTCCTTGAGGCGCTCCTTGATGAGCCGGTCGGCGGCGAGCATCTTGTCCTTGCCGCGCGTGTTGACGTTCAGCTCGTACTCGAAGTGCTCGCGCAGCGAGAACCCGTAGTGCGTGGAGAGGTTGAGCCCGGCGTTGTGCTCCAGCAGGTAGCGCACGACGTCCGGCCACTTGTACCAGAGGGCGTCCATCAGCGGGGTGTGGCCGGTCGTCGGGGCGACGGCGTCGACGAAGGCACCGGCCTCGACGAGGGTGCGCACGGTGGCGAGGTCGCCGTTCTGGACGGCCTTGTGCAGGGCGGTGCCGCCGGCCCGGCTGTCGGCGGAGTACACGTCGCCGCCCGCCTCCAGCAGCACGGCGACGGTCTTCGCGTCGCCGAGCCCGGCCGCCGTCTGAAGTACCGTCAGACCGCTCTCGGCGTCGCGGTGGTTGGCGTCGGCGCCGTCCCGCAGCAGGGTGCGGACCGCGTCGGTCTCCCGGCCGCGGACGGCGGCCAGCAGCCGGTCGCCGATGTCGGAGCGGAACATGGCCACTTCGGCGGAGGCGTCGAAGAACGCCTTCCAGTGGTGGACGAGTCCGTCGTCGCCGACGGTGAGCAGCATGGAGAACTCGAAGGACACCTCGAATTCCGTGGCCCGGTGCCGGATGCGCTGGAAGTTGACGACGAACGCCCGGTCGTCCTCCACGAGGATCTCGCGGTTCTCGAACTCGGTGACGTCGGCGAAGGCACCGCGCAGCCGGAACGCCTCGGCGACCTCGTCCTTGCCGCGCCACACCCCGAGGTTGGGGATGGCCGAGGTGAACTCGTTGGCGGGCAGGTCGAAGACGATGTCGGGTGCGATGGCGTCCATCACCCCCTGGACGTTGCCGCTCGCGACATCGGCGAACAGGCGGGTGACGACGGCACGTGTGCGTGCGGAACGGGACACGGGAAGCCTCCGTGGATGGCGGTTCGGGACGGTGGTGCGGGAAGAGCACCGGACGGCCGTGCGGTCCGGGCGTGTGTCTCCAGCGTCATACGTTTCTCCCGTCGGCGCCCAGAGCCGGGGGCCGGGCCGGGGAGTTCTGGGTAAGTCGACGGAGTGTCCGCGGCGCCGGAACCGGCGGTGCCCGGCGAGTGCACGGCCGGTGCGCGGCCGGGCGCGGGGACGGCTCAGGCCGTCCGGGACACGGGCCGGGTGCCCAGCAGGTCGAAGAGATACGCGGCCGACACCATCGTCATGTGGTGGTGCCAGCCGCGGAAGGAGCGGCCCTCGAAGTCGCGCAGGCCGAAGTCCTCCTCCAGGACGCGGAGATCGGCCTGGCTGCGGCGGTGCAGCCGGAGCCGGTCCATGACGTCGGCGATGCTCCGGTCGGTCAGGTTGGTCAGCCAGAACCGCACGGGGATCCCGCGCGGGGACAGTCCGCTCAGCAGCCGTACCGGCTCCGCCGCCGGGTCGTCCCCGGCCAGGCGCACCGAGGAGGACACCACGTTCAGCCGGCGGCCCGTCTCCTCCTCGGCGCCGCGGCCCCCGTGCAGCACGCGGAAGTGCTCGACCGCGGTGGCCAGGCACTCCCGGGCGCGGCTGCCCGCCGAGCTGGTGCGCACACTGACGCCGTCGAGCACGTTCAGCGAGCCGTCCACCTCCAGCGCGTACGGCATGCCCCGCCCGGTCAGGGCGCAGATGAGGTGGGCCGCGTCCTCGACGTGCCGCAGGTCGCCGACGACGGGGGCGGGGGTCGCCCCCCAGCCGGCCGTCATCTGGGTGAGCATCGCCAGCAGTTCGCGCCCCTCGGGGTCGGCCCGCGCACCGGGCGGCAGGTACGCGGACTGGCGCAGCTCCGGGTCCTCCAGCCAGCGCGGGGGCAGCAGCAGCCGCCAGTTCACCGGGATGCTGCCGGCGTCGGTGGCCAGCGAGACCGTGGCCCCGATCTGGCAGTTGACCATCCGGCCCGCCTCGGGCAGGAACCTGCGGGCCACCCCGACCGACCGCTCGCCGCGCTTGGGGATCGCGGTCCGGCCGAGCACCCAGGCCCCCGGCGTGCCCAGCGACTCGGCGTACCGGACCAGCCGGGCGCGGACCGGGTCCCAGTCCCAGGGGCTCTGGTTGATGAACTGCTGGAGCGACTGGTGGGCGGGGAGGTAGAGGATGTCCTCGGAGATCCGGCGGATCGACTTCTTCCCCTCCACCAGCAGCAGGCCCCGCAGATAGACCTCGGCCCAGCGGCGCTGGTCGACGCGGGGCATGGAGGCGAAGACCTCACCGGCGAACTGTGCGATGGCATCCCTGGTGACGACGGTTGATGACACGGACATCTGGACCCCCGTTGAGGCGTGTGGAACCAGGTAGAGGTGCGGGACGGGCCGCCGGGCGCGTGCCTACCGCGCGGTCATGGGCACATGGGCGTCGTCGGCGACGCCGCGGCGGGTCGTGGTGCGCCGGTCCTCGATGTCGGACCAGTTCGTGCCGTACATGTCCCGTACGGTGACGGGATCGCGCAGCAGGTCGTGCGGGTAGCCGAGGTCGATGCGGCTGAGCCGGTCGAGCCGGTCGAGGTGGTCGGCGCTCAGGGTGACGTCGGTGCAGCCGAGGGTGTCCTTGATCTGGTGCTCCTTGGTGGCGCCGAGAATGGGGATCACCACGCCGGGCCGGCTGCGCAGCCAGGCCAGGGCGACCTGGGCCGGGCTCCAGCCGCCCTCGGCGGCGACGGCGACGACCTCCTTGACGAGGGTGTCGGTGCCGGGCGCGCTGTTGTGGTCGCGCGGCGCCACGGTGAGCCGTCCGCCGCCGCCGGTGAGGTACTTGCCGGTGAGCAGTCCCTCGGACAGCGCGCCCCAGGCCAGCACCGGCAGGTCGAACTGGCGGGCCATGGGCAGCAGATCGCGCTCGGGGCCGCGTTCGAGCAGGTTGTAGCGGATCTGGAGGGCGGCGAAGGGCGACCAGCCGCGCAGCTCGGCCAGGGTGTTGGCCTGGGCGACCTCCCAGGCGGGCCAGTTGGCGATGCCCACGTAGTGGATCTTCCCGGCGCGCACCTGGTCGTCCAGGGTGCGCATGATCTCCGGTACGGGGGTGAGCGTGTCGTGGGCGTGCACCCACAGCAGGTCGATGTAGTCGGTCTGCAAGCGGCGCAGGCTGGCCTCGATGGAGGAGACCAGGTTCTTGCGGTGGTTGCCCGCGGAGTTGATGTCGGTGGGGTCGGTCTGGAGGGTGTACTTGGTGGTCAGCACGTACCGGTCGCGGCGGCCGCGCAGCAGTTCGCCGAGGAACTTCTCGGAGGTGCCGCCGGTGTAGTGGTCGGCGGTGTCGATCAGGTTGCCGCCGGCCTCCTCGTACAGGCCGAGGATGCGGGCGCTGGTCTCCTTGGGGGCGCCCCAGCCCCACTCCTCTCCGAACGTGACGGTGCCCAGGGCCAGTTCGGACACGCGCAGGCCGGTCCTGCCGAGCACGGTGTATCGCATGGGTCCTCCGTATCGAGGTGTCTTCGGGTGTCTTCGGGGCTGCGGGGTGCCTTCGAGGCTTCGGGGTGCCTTCGAGGTGTCGCGCGGTCGCGCCGCGGCACGCGGCCCGGTGGGCTAGCCGGCCGCCGCCTGTTCCGCGGGCTGCCGGGAGACGACCGGGCTGAGCTGGTCGTACAGCTCGATGAGTTCGCCGGCCGGTCCCTTGACGAAGGCGACGCGGACCTCGACCTCCGGTTCGCCGTTGAGGACGACGGTGACGGGGTCGCCCGGCCACTCGTCGAGCGGGAACGCCTGCCCGCCCGCGGTGAGGCAGCGGCGGTACGCCTCGTCCACGTCGGGGACGACGAGGGCGATGTGCTGGAGCGGGCCGCCGGAGGAGTCGGTGCCGGGGGTGCCGCCGGGGAACAGCTCGATGTACGTGGAGCCGTCGAGTTCGATGTAGACGCCGCGCCCGGAGTAGATGGCCTGGCAGGGGCAGCCCGCCTTGGCGGACCGGGTCCACTCGTAGGTGCGGGCGAAGCCGAGGCCGTCGCGGTAGAAGCGCAGCGAGGCGTCGATGTCGGGGCAGACGAGCGCCACGTGCATGAGGGTGGCCGCGCCGGGCGGCCGGGAGTAGCGGGTTGTCATGGTGTGTGTCTCCCTGGAGGGCGTGCGGGTGTGGGTGTCAGCCGAGTACGGGCCAGTCGTGGCGCAGCCAGTCGGCGAGCCGGGCGGGCAGCCCGGCGGCGTCGGCGGCGGAGGCGGTGAGCGCGATGTGCCCGTCGGGGCGGACCAGCACGGCGTGCGGCAGGCCCTCGGCGGTGGCGACGGCCAGCGGGGTGGGCGACGCGGCGGCGGCCCGCTCGGCGGCGGCGGTGTCCGTGCCGGCCGGCAGCACCAGCGACCAGCCCAGGCCCGGGGCCATACCGGGCCGCGGGGGCATGCGTTCGCCCGCGGCCGGCTTGGGGCCCTGGGGGCTGCCGTAGACGATGGAGAGCTGGGCGAGCCGCTGCGCCAGCCAGGCGCGGGCCTCGGGGATCTTGCCGACCGCGGACAGTACGTCGTTGCGCAGCCGCATGCTGTCGGGGTTGTCCATGGTGGAGATGTCGTGCAGCTGGTTGGCGAAGGCGAGCAGGCCCTGCGCCATGGGGCGCCGCTCGCTGTCGTAGGTGTGCAGCAGGGCCGGGGAGGCGGTGCCGTCGAGCACGGCCGCGAGCTTCCAGGCCAGGTTGAAGGCGTCCTGGAGGCCGGTGTTCATGCCCTGGGCGCCCACCGGGCTGTGCACGTGCGCCGCGTCGCCGACGAGGAAGACGGGCCCGGTGCCGAAGGTGTCGGCGAGACGGTGGCTCACCCGCCAGGTGGAGGCCATCTTGAGGTCCTTGACCTTGGCACCGGCGGCGGAGGGGCCGCGGGTGTCCAGCAGGTGCTGCACCGCCTCCAGGTCGGGGGTGGGGGTGTCGTCGTCGACGAGGGCGACGACGCGGTAGGTGTCGCCCTGGAGGTGGGAGACGGCGAGCAGTCCGGCGGGCGAGAAGAAGAACGAGATCTCGCCCTCGGGGCCCGACCACTCCATGGAGAACTCGATGAGCGCGAAGTTCTGCGGCCGGTCGTGGCCGGTGAAGGCGATGCCGGACTTCTGCCGGACGGTGCTGTGCAGTCCGTCGCAGCCCACCGCGTAGCGGGCGCGGATCGAGCGCACCTCGCCGGTCTCGTCGTCGGTGACCAGGGCGTTCACCCCGGGGAACAGCTCGCCGAGGTCGAGCAGGGTGTGGCGGCGGTACACCCGGCCGCCGAGCGCCCCGAGCCGCTCCTCCAGGACCTCCTCGGTGGTCTGCTGGGGCACGGCGAGGACGAACGGGTAGGGGGTGTCCAGCTCGTTGAAGGGCGTGGTGAGCACCTGGCGCTCGCCGTCGCGCACGGTGAAGGAGTCGCCGGGGCGGCCGAGGGCGACCAGCGGTTCGGCCGCGCCGATCGCCGCCAGGGACTCCAGGGTCCGGGCGTGGACGGCCGCCGCGCGGGAGTGCACGGCGGTGGAGGCGGCCCGGTCGATGACGACGTGGTCCACCCCCAGGGTGCGCAGGGCGCAGGCCAGCGCGAGTCCGGTCGGACCGGCTCCGACGATGAGGACGTCGGTGGTGCTGGGCAGGGGCGAACTGGCTCCGGAATTCGGCATGATGACTCCAGGATCGAGCGCGGGAACGTGCCCTCTCGTGTCGCCCGGACCACGTCCGGGGAATTCCGCGGAATGCGACCGCGGGCACGGAGCGGGGCGATGACGGTGTGACGTCGGCGTCGGCCTGATGCGGCGGCGGACGTCGTCAAGTATCAAAGGCGCTGGGACGCCTGGGCAATGCGGACTGTACGAAGTAGGCGAGGTGCCGCTGTGACCTTCTGCATAGGCGCCGAATGATCAATTCCGGTCACCGCAATGGTCCGCTCAAACATTTCCGGCGCGTATGCGGCGACTCAACTCTGTCGCGCCGCAGGGGCGTTCGGTCCTGCGGGCCCCTGTGCGTCCTGTGCTCCGGCCGGGCCGGCCGCGCAGACGGCCAGGCAGGCGGCGACGAAGTCGTCGAGGTGGGGCCCGGGGTGCGCCTCGCGGGGCCAGGCCACGCCGACCTGGCTGGGGCTGACCCCGGTGACCGGCCGGTAGACGAGGTCGGGGCGCTGGTAGAAGCGGGCGGTGGCCTCCGGGGTGAGGCTGACCCCGCGGCCGTGGGCCACCGCGTTCAGCCACTCGTCCGGGTTGTGCGCGATGGCGCCGATCCGTACGGGGTGGCCCTCGCGTTCCTCGGCGGCGAGCCAGTACTCGCGCCACCAGCCGGAGGCTTCCGGGGTGGCGACGAACGGCTCGTCGTACAGCTCGCTGAAGGGCACCTCGGCGTGGGCGGCCAGACGGTGGCCGGCCGGCAGCGCGATCCAGCGGGGTTCGGTGAGGAGGATCCTGACGTGCAGCTCCTGCTGGCCGGGGAAGGGCAGTCGCAGGAGTGCGGCGTCGGCGTCCCCGGTGACCAGGCCCGCGGTGGGGTCGGACCACTCGGTCTGCCGCAGTTCGACCCGCCAGTCCGGGCGGCGCCGGGTGAACTCCGCGATGATCTCCTGGGTCTTCTCGTTGGCGGCGCTGGCGACGAAGCCGACGCGCAGGACCCGCGCGGAGGTCGTGGCGGCGCGGCGCGCGCAGCGCAGCGACCGGTCCCAGCCGCGCAGCAGTTCCAGGACTTCGTCGGCCAGGGCGCGTCCGGCGGGGGTGAGTTCCATTCCCGAACGGCTGCGGACGAACAGTTCCAGGCCCAGGTTCGATTCCAGTTGCTTGATCTGCTTGGTGAGCGACGGCTGGGCGATGAACAGCCGTTGCGCGGCCCTGGTCAGGTTTCCCTCCTCCGCCACCGCGTTGAAGTAGCGGAGGAGCCTGGTATCGATATCCATGAAGGCAGGCTATGAAAGCGGGTATTGGACGGTCCACGGGCCGGGGCGGAAACATTGTCACTACGTCAGGAGGACGGCGGCAGAGCCGGAATCCGAACTCGGTGAAGGAATGATTCCCATGGCTTTCGACATCTCCCTCGGCATCAACGGCTCCACCACGGTCGTCCGTCTGGAGGGCGAGCTGAACGACCGCGAGGTGCAGAGCCTGCGCCGGGTCGTCGACCAGGCGGTCACCCAGGGCCCGCGCCGGCTCGTGGTGGACGTGCACGCGCTGGACGCGCTGGTCCCGGCGGGGCTGCGCTGCCTGGCCTTCGCCCAGCAGCACCTGCCGGCCACCTCGCACATCGTGATCGAGGGGGCGTCGCCGGTCCTGCGCGACCGGTTCCGGCTGGCCGGTCTGGACCGTTCGATGACCATCGTCGTGCGGGACGAGCAGCTCGTGGGTGTCTGAGGCCGCGTGCGGCCCTGCCGCACGGTGGTCGCGGGAGCGGTCCGGCCGATCCGGCCGGGGTGCGTGGTTCCCGGTGCCGGTGTGCCCGGCAGCGGTGACCGAGCACCCCGGCCGGATCCGGCGGTACGGTCCCGGGCGGCCCGGACGGGCCCGGATCCACGGTCGCGGCACGGACGTACGGCCACGGCACGGACGTACGGCCGGCCCGGACGTACGGGAGGGCGGGACCCCTTCGGGAGGGGTCCCGCCCTGAGGGGGGCGTACGGTCAGGCGGCCGGGGCGGGCGCGGGCGCGGCCACGAGGAGCACGGCCGCGTGGGCGCCGACGCCCACCCGGTCGCCGTCGAGCGGCGGTTCGGCGCCCGGCTCGTGCGCGGCGCGGTGCGGGGCGCGCGAGGTGTCGGCGAACAGGTGCCAGCGCAGTCCGGCCGGGGCCGGCGGCACCAGCACCGCGCGGTCCGTGCCGCCGGTGTTGACCGCGAGGTACACGCAGTCCGGCACGGTCCCGTCGCCGCCGTGGGCGTACAGCAGGGCGGCGAGCAGGGTGGAGGACTCGGACCAGTCGGGCCGCCCGGGGAGGTCACCGTGCCAGCTGACCGGCGGGTACGGGTGGCCCTGCGGGGTGCGGCCGTCCGGGTGGTCCGGGCGGCGCAGCACCGGGTGGGCGCGGCGGAAGGCCAGGCAGCGGCGGGTGAACAGCTCCCGGCCGCGGTCCTCGGCACGCCGGGTCCAGTCGACCCAGCCCTGCGGGGTGTCCTGGCTGTAGGCGTTGTTGTTGCCGTGCTGGGTGCGGCCGAACTCGTCGCCCGCGAGCAGCATGGGCACGCCCTGGCTGGCACCGAGCAGCAGCAGGGCGGTGGTGGCCAGCCGGTCGCGCAGGGCCAGAACGCCCGGGTCGTCGGTGGGTCCCTCGTGGCCGCAGTTCCAGCTGTCCTCGTCGGGGATGCCGTCCTGGCCGCCTTCGCCGTTGGCCTCGTTGTGCCGGTGGTCGTAGGCGGTCCAGTCGGCGAGGGTGAGCCCGTCGTGGCAGGTGATGTAGTTGACGGACGGGGTGGCGCCGCGGCCCGGGTACAGGTCGGGCGAGCCGACCAGACGGGTCGCGAACTCGGCGACCGAGCCGGGCCTGCCGAGCAGCAGCCGGCGGACCGCGTCGCGGTAGCGCATGTTCCACTCGCCCCAGCGGTGGTGGTGCGGGAAGGTGCCGACCTGGTAGCTGCCCGCCGCGTCGGTGGCCTCCGCGATCAGCTTGCAGTGGGCCAGCACCGGATCGTGGGCGATGGCCTCGGGCAGCGGCGGGTTGGCCAGCAGGGCGCCGTCCGTGCCGCGGGCCAGGATGGAGGCCATGTCGAAGCGGAAGCCGTCCACGCGGTACTCGGTGGCCCAGTACCGCAGGCAGTCCAGGACGAAGGCCCGGGTGCGGGGGTGGTTGCAGTTGACGGTGTTGCCGGTCGCCGTGAGGTTGACGTAGCGGTCCTCGTCGTCGAGCAGGTAGAACCCGGCCTCGTCCAGCGCCCGGAAGGACAGCGTGGGGCCGCGCCGGTCCCCTTCGGCGGTGTGGTTGAACACGACGTCGAGGATCACCTCGATGCCCGCCCGGTGCAGCGCCTTGACCAGGTCCTTGAGTTCGCGGGCGGGCGCTCCGGGCGCCTGGTCGGTGGCGTAGGCGGCCTTGGGCGCGTAGAAGGCCACGGTGTTGTAGCCCCACAGGTTGCGCAGCGGCTCGCCGGTGGCGGGTGAGACATAGGTGTTGTCGGTCTCGTCGAACTCGCACACGGGAAGCAGCTCGACGCAGTTCACGCCGAGCTGCCGCAGGTGGGGGATCTTCTCCTGGAGTCCCCGGTAGGTGCCCGGGTGGGCGACCCCCGAGGAGGCGTCGCGGGTGTAGCCGCGCACATGTGTCTCGTAGACGACGAGTTCGTCCAGGGGGATCCCGGGGCGGCGGTCGCCCGTCCAGTCGTAGGTGTCCGGGGCCAGCGCGGACCGGTACGACGGCCGCCGCCCCCAGGGCCCGGCCCCGGCGAGGTGGCGCGCGCGGGGGTCGAGGACGGGGGCGGACAGGCTGCCTCGGGCGTCCCGCACCCGGTAGGCGTAGTGGGTGCGGGCCGGGTCGAGGCCGCGTACGGTCATGGTGAAGACGGTGCCGACGCGGTGCTCGGCGGGGAAGTCGATCTCGGTGCGGACGGAGCCGTCGTCCGGGTCGAACAGGACCAGCCGCAGACCGGCGGCGGTCGCGGCCGGCACGGCGAAGTTGACGCCGCCGGGGACCGGGGTCGCGCCGGCGGGCTGCGGGGTTCCGGGGCCGACGGAGAGCCGGGGCAGCACCGGCCGCAGGATCGTGGCGGGCATCTCCCGTCACCGCCCCGCCGGCCGGACCCGGGCCTGGATCCGCAGTTGTTCGCCGCTGTCGGGCAGCCGGATGCTCATGCTCTCGGCGTCGAAGTCGTCGTAGGGCGCGCCGTCGATCAGCACCCGGTCCAGGACGATGCGGCCGGCCGGGAACACGTCGGGGGACACGCGCAGCCTGCCGCCGGGGAAGGAGGCGTGCGGGTGGGTGCGGAAGTACAGCTCCAGCGGCTCCTCGTTGATGAGCAGCCGGGTGTAGATCTCGGCGAGGTAGCACAGTTCGGCCTTGTGGTACATGGCCATGGCGTGGCTGCCCTTGAGGCGTTCGTTGCCGACCAGGAACGGCAGCCCCTGGGCGAGCACGGTGAAGAACACCCCGCCCTCGTCGTGGTCGAGGAAGAAGGAGTTGTAGAACGCGGACGACTCGCGGGCGTGTTGCAGGAAGTCCTCGCGGCCGGTGCCGCCCGCCAGGATGAGATAGGCGAGGATGGCCTGCTCCTGCTGCCACCAGGTCTTGCGGTCGTGCCAGGCGAAGCGGTGCCGGCCGTTCTCCGCGGCGCGCTGCACGACGTCGTACCAGCCGCCGCGCCGGGAGTCGCGGCCGACCTCGGGCATGGTGGCGCCCAGGTGTTCGGCCAGGGCCAGGTACTCGCGCTTGGGCAGGGTGCCCTGCATCCGCATCAGGTTCCAGGCGATCTTCAGGTTGTGCCCGACGACGGCGCGGTCCTGCTGCCAGCCCCATTCCGTGTCCGGGGTCCAGTCCGCGTGGAAGCGCTCCTGCACGAACGGGCTGGAGCGGTCCGGCATATGGGTGACGATCATGTCGAAGGTGTGCTCCAGCATGCGCCGGTGGCGTTCCTCGCCGGTGGCCAGGAACAGGTTGAGCAGATAGGCGGGCGCGTGGTCGCCGACGGAGTTCCAGTTCTTGCGCGCCCGGTTGGGGCCGAGGCTCTCGTGGTACGGGCTGAAGGTGACCGGGTCGATGTGCGAGTAGTAGCCGCCGAGCTTCGGGTCGTGGAAGTGCTTCTCGAAGAGGCGGACCGTGCCCTCGATGTCGGCGAGGTAGTCGGGGTTGCCGGTGACCCGGTAGGTCTGGGTCAGCCCGACCAGGGCGTAGATCTGCTCGTAGGCGGGGATGGCCCGGTAGTCGTCGCCGAACTCCGAGGCGAACAGCTGGTGTTCGCGGCCCTGCGCGATCTCCACGCCGTGGTACCAGTACACGACGTCCTCGTCGGCGTCCACGAACCGCATGTGGTCGTGCAGATACTGGGATCCGGCGTCGGCGACGGCGAGGGCGTCCTCGTCGCCGGTGAGCAGATAGGTGCTGGCCATGCCGTAGACCAGGCGGGAGATGGTGTCCGTCTCCTGGACCTGGACGTCGGTCTTGCCGCCGCTGCCGCTGATCACGGTGCGGTAGTCGCCGAAGTCGACCGGCCCGTCCCCGAACTGCGAGCGGCGGTAGAAGGTGGCCAGCTCGCGCAGTTGCTCCGTCCACCAGCCGGACCGCTCGAACGGCCAGGAGCCGTCGTCCTCGTTGACGAACACCAGTTGGGCCGCCTGGTAGTGCAGGCCCTCCTCCTCGGAGTAGACGGGCCCGTAGCAGAACACGAACCGGCCGGGCGTGAGCAGTTCGCGCATCCGGCCGGTGACGTCGTGGTACGGCTGCCCGAGGTTGCGCAGGTGCTGCGCGCTGGTGGTCTCGGTGAGGTGGATGGTGACGCGCCGCCCGTCCAGGGTCGTCAGGTCGGCGCTTCCTCCGGTGCGCGCGGTGACGTATCCGGCGACGCTGTCGGAGAAGGTGAAGGGAAGTCGAGTGGCCACCGTGGGTGCTCCTGGGAGTCCGGGGGAACGGTCGGAGGGAGTCGGGGGGGCGGGGCGGCGGTGCGGGACGGTAGGGGACGGTGCGGCACGGTGCGGGTCAGGCGGCGGCCTCGGCGACCGGGTCGATCAGGTCGATGACGGTCCTGGCCAGCAGGTGGCACTGCTCGACGGTGCGGGTGGTGACGAGGTCGCCGTCGACGACCACGTCCTGGTCGGTGTAGCGGGCGCCCATGTTGCGCACGTCGCCGACCAGGTTGTTGTGGCAGGTGACATCGCGGCCGGCCACCAGGTCGGGGGCGGCCGACACCAGCCACAGGGCGTGGCAGGAGAACGCCTTGACGAGGGTGGGCAGCCGGAAGGCGCGGCGCATCAGGTCGAGTGCGGGGGCGGGCCGGTTCACGTCCTCGCTGTAGCGCAGCCGGTCGGCGACGTGCCCGGAGGGGACGATCAGCGCGGAGTAGCCGGCGAGCCGGGTGTAGTCCAGCTCCTCCAGGTCGTCGCTGACCGTGAGCGGGGCGCGCTGCTCGTGGCCGGTGAAGGTCAGCGACGACTGGCCCCACAGCCGGGACAGCAGCACGACCTCGGCGCCTTCCTCGCCGAACCGCCGCCGGTAGTAGGAGATCTCGTCCTCGACGTAGTCGCTCTCGGCGAGGATCCCTATGCGGCGGCCGTCCAGCCGCCGGGGCGAGAGCGGGAGGCTCGTGGTCATCGGTTCTCATTCCTTGGGTGGAGGCGGGCGGGGGGGGTGAGGCACGCCGGGTCCGGCGGGCGGGGCCCGGCGCCGGGTGTACGGCGCCGGGCCCCGGCCGGGCCGGTGCGCGGGTCGGGTCAGGCTCCGGCGAGTGCGGGCTGGGCGGCGGGCGGGAGCGTGGCGACGGCCGTTTCCGGGGCGGTGGGAGCAGTGGCGGCGGGAGCGGTGGCGGCGGCCGGGCGCGGCGCGGCGGCCGGGGCCGTGGCGGGTTCCGGGTGCACGGTCAGGGTGCGCAGGCGCGGGGTGCCCTGCTGGAGGACCAGCCACCAGGTCTGGCGGACCGGGGCGCGGCCGGGGCCGCCCGGCAGCGCGCAGCTCACCTCGGCGTGCACGGGCGAGGACAGGTGCACCTCCAGCGGGGTGACGGCGAAGTCCCCGCCGGTGAGCGGGAGTCGCTGTCCCGCGGTGTGCCAGGCCGTGAACTCCTCGGCGCCGCGCACCACATGGTGCGGCAGCTCCAGCCGCAGCCCGTTGGCCAGGTACGGCACCAGCTCGGCGGCCGGCGCCCCGGCGCACAGGGCGGTGTGCCAGTCGCGGACGAACGCCTCGGCGGCGGCGGCCGTCAGGGCGCGGGCGCCCTCTCGTCGGGTCATGCGGAGGTCTCCTTGCGAACGGGTCGGACAGGGTGAGTGGTGAGAGGAACGGGACGGACGAGCCGGACGGGACGGGCAGGCGCCGCCAACGGCGGTCCGGACCGTCTCAGTCGATGACGAGGTCGATCAGGTAGGGGCCCTGGTGCGCCCACATCTCCTCGATCGCGCTCGCCACCTCGTCCGCCTTCTCCACGCGCCGGGCGGGCACACCGAGGGCACGGGCCAGGTCGGCGAAGCCGATGTCGGGGCGGGTGAGGTCGAAGGAGCCGGGCGCGTCGTGCGGGGCGATGCCCAGCTCGCCCCAGTACTGCGCGATGTTGAGGTCGAGCAGCCGGTAGCGGCC
Source organism: Streptomyces sp. PsTaAH-124 (assembly GCF_000373685.1). NCBI lineage: Bacteria > Bacillati > Actinomycetota > Actinomycetes > Kitasatosporales > Streptomycetaceae > Streptomyces > Streptomyces sp. PsTaAH-124. The sequence continues at coordinate 235,056 of NZ_KB892159.1, forward strand.
GTTGTTGCAGATCACGAACTTGGCGTCGATGTCCTCGCGGGCCGCGGTCCACAGCGCCTGGATGGTGTACATGCTGCCGCCGTCCCCGGTGAAGGCGATCACCGGCAGCTCGGGGCGGGCCAGTTTGATGCCGAGGGCGCCGGGGATGCCGACTCCGAGCGAGCCGCCCCGGGTCTGGAAGAAGCGGCCCGGCTCGCGCGGCGGCAGATGGCGGGCGAGGGGTCCGGAGGCGGTCAGGGCCTCGTCGAAGACGGTCAGCCCTTCGGGCGCGCGGGCGGCGAGGGTCCGGGCGAAGACGTCCATCAGCGACGCGTCGGCTTCCGGTGCGGGCGCCGGAGCCGGAGCAGTCGACGCCGGTGTCCGGGTGCGGGCCCGCTCCGGGAGCCGGGCCGCCCGGTCGGCCGAGTCGGGTCCGGCCGGCCCGTCCGGACCCAGTTCCGCGGCGAGCGCGGCCAGGGCGAGCCGGGGATCGGCGACGAGTCCGAGGTCGACGGGGAAGTTCTTCGCGATCTCGTACGCGTCGAGGTCGATGTGCACGATCCTCGCGCCGGGGTCGAAGGGGCTGTCCAGGTCGGGGAAGACCTCGGGAAAGACATAGGTGCCCACGATCAGGACGGCGTCGGCCCCGGCCACCACCTTGGCGCTGTCCTTGCCGAACATGTGCCCCGTCTGGCCCCCGTACAGCGGGTGGGTGGTGTCGAAGTTGACCTCGGAGCAGTTCACGCCCCACACGGGGGCGCCCAACCGCTCGGCGACGTCGGTCAGTTCACGCTGGGCTCCGCTGGCGGCGACGCCGTCGCCCATCAGGATCAGCGGGTTGCGGGCCGGGCCGAGGAGCCGGGCGGCCTCGCGCACCGCCTGCGGGGCCGGGACGCTGCGGGTGTCGGGCACGGAGGTCGGCACGGCCGGCTCCGAGGTCAGCTCGTCCATGATGTCGGCGGGCAGGACGACGACGACCGGGCCGAGCGGCGGTGTCATGGCGGTCTTGACGGCGCGGCGCAGCACGCGCAGCGTCGAGCGGACGTCGGTGACCCGGGTGGCGTACTTGGTGACGGGCCGGGCCATCGCCACCAGGTCGGCGGCCATCTGGCCGTCCATGGCGTCGTAGCGGATGCCCGCCTCGCCGACCAGGACGACCAGGGGCGATCCGCCGCGTCTGGCCTGGTAGAGCATGCCGATGCCGTTGCCCAGGCCCACGCCGCTGTGCAGCTGGACCAGGGCGGGGCGGCGGCCGGCGCGGGCGTAGCCGTCGGCCATGCCGACGGCCGCGCCCTCGTGCAGCGCCAGGACGTAGGTCAGGTCGTGGCGTTCCAGCTCGTCCAGGAAGCCCTGTTCCACGGTTCCCGGGTTGCCGAACATGTGGGAGATGCCGTCGGCGGCGAGCTGCTCGAAGAGGGCGGCCTTGGCGGGCCTCGCGGACATGGGATTTCCTTTCCTGGGCGGGGAGTCGCGCTGCGGGGGTGGACGCGGTGGCTACCAGCCGTAGCGGCGCAGTCCGTCCTCCAGGACCTCCACCAGCTTCCGGCCGCCGAGTTCGGAGTCGGGCGTGGAGCGCGCGGTGACGAAGGGGTGGTCGACGATGACGGACGTCTCCTTGCCGACGTTGCCGTGGAAGGCGCCGTCGGGGCCGGTCGCGTCGCGCAGGATGTACTCCAGCGGGTACGGCGGCGGGCCCATGTTGAACTCGACGCCGATGAAGCCGGTGCCGTCCTTGTAGTCGTACTCCTTGGGGTGGCCGGTGACGTGCTTGCCCCACAGCAGGCTCGTGCGGCTCTCCAGGTCCCGCGCGAAGGCGAGGACGGCGACGCCGTAGCACTCGGCGAGGATGGGCTTGTCGGCGGCGACGAAGCCCAGGACGACCTCGTGCAGGCGCTCGTTGTTGGCGAGGTCGACGATGGGTCCGCTGCCGCCGACGATGACCAGGGCGTCGAAGCCGGAGACCAGGTCGGCCAGGGCGGAGTCGAGGCGGCGGTGGTAGTCCTCGACCTCCCTGAGGTGGTTGAGGGCGCTGTAGTAGGGGCGCTCGGGCACCAGGCTCTGGAGACTGAGCGGGTTGTCCAGCCGGTCGGACGCGTCGAGCGCGGCGGCCCGGCGGGCCATGTCCCGGGTGGTCACCGAGCGGCCGAGCGGCGGGTCGATGTAGTCGGCGTCCAGGCTCGGCGGCAGCGCCTGCGCGCGCTTTCCGGTGGGCGTCATGAAAGTGACCTGATATCCGCGGGCGTCGAATGCCTCGACGGGCCCCACGAGTTCCTCCCCCCAATATCCGTACTCGGACAGGACGACAAGTATCCGCTTGGACACGAATTCCTCCACGATGATGCGCGCTGGATTTCCAGCGGCGGTGCCTGATATCTGGAACGTATTTCTCCAGACGGACCATCCGAGTACAACGCGGGGTGTGCGAGCGGGGCAAGGCACCGGCTGCGGTGCGCGACAACTTGTCGAAGTCAACCGAATACGTGCAGGTGACCGGCGTCGGCAGGGCTCGCGCGTTCTGCGGAAGTTGACGCAGTGAGCGGGCGCCTCGGCGCCACACCTCGGAAAACAGCGGCCGCTTCCGCACTATTGCCCGGGACCCCTCACACAGGGAGTGGAAGCAATGATCGGCAGATTGGCTATATCCGAGGTCGAGCCGGTTGTCAGCGATGGTTCGCATCCGGCGAAGGCGGTCGTGGGCGAGCATGTCCCGGTGCACGCGACGGTCTGGCGCGAGGGCCATGAGGCCGTCGCCGCCGATGTCGTGCTGGCCCCGGCGGACGGCGCTTCGCCGCCCCGGACCGTCCCCATGGAGCTCGACGATCCCGGTCTCGACCGCTTCAGTGCGGTGATCGTCCCGGACCGGGAGGGCATGTGGACCTACCGGGTCGACGCCTGGGGCGATCCATGGCGGTCCTGGCTGCACGGCGTACGCGCCAAGCGGGACGCCGGGCAGTCGGCCGCCGCGCTCGCCGCCGACCTGGAGAGCGGTGCCCGGCTGCTGGAGCGGCTGGCCCAGCAGAGCGGCCGGCCGCATGTCCCGCTGCACGCGGCGGCCCGGCTGCGGCGCGCGGACCTGCCGCTGGCCCGGCGCCTGGAGGCGGCTCTCGGGGAGGAGGTACGCGCGCTGGTGGCCGCGAGTCCGCTGCGGGACCTGCTGACCCGGGGCCCCGAGCACCGGATCTGGGTGGACCGGCGCCGGGCGCTGTACGGCTCCTGGTACGAGATGTTCCCGCGCTCGACCGGCGGGCGGGATCCTCGAGGCGCGGCCGTGCACGGCACGTTCGCCACGGCGGAGCGCGAACTGCCGCGGATCGCGGCGATGGGCTTCGACGTGGTGTACCTGCCGCCGGTCCATCCCGTCGGCCGCTCGCACCGCAAGGGGCCCAACAACACGCTCGACGCCGGTCCCGAGGACGTCGGTTCGCCCTGGGCGGTGGGTTCCGCCGAGGGCGGCCACGACGCCGTGCATCCGCGGCTGGGCACCCTGGCGGACTTCCGGGCGTTCGTGTCGGCGGCGGCCGGGCTCGGCCTGGAGGTCGCCCTCGACCTGGCCTTCCAGTGCTCGCCGGACCATCCCTGGGTGCGCGAGCACCCGGAGTGGTTCAGCACCCGCCCGGACGGCTCGATCGCCTACGCGGAGAACCCGCCCAAGGCGTACCAGGACATCTATCCGCTGAACTTCGACAACGACCCCGAGGGGCTGTACGCGGAACTCCTGCGGATCGTGCTGTTCTGGGTGGCGCAGGGGGTGCGGGTCTTCCGCGTGGACAATCCGCACACCAAGCCGCTCGCGTTCTGGGACCGGCTGATCTGGCGGGTGAAGGAGACCCACCCGGACGTGCTCTTCCTCGCCGAGGCGTTCACCCGCCCGGCGGTGCTCCAGGGCCTGGCGAAGGCCGGGTTCACCCAGTCGTACACGTACTTCACCTGGCGCACCACCAAGGAGGAGCTGACGTCGTACGCGACCGAACTGGCCGAGGGCGCGCACTTCCTGCGGCCCAACCTGTTCGTGAACACCCCGGACATCCTGCACGCCACGCTCCAGCACGGCGGTCCCGCGATGTTCGCGCTGCGGGCCGCGCTCGCCGCCACCCTCTCCCCCACCTGGGGCGTGTACTCCGGCTACGAGCTGTACGAGCACCGGCCGGTGCGGCACGGCAGCGAGGAGTACCTGGACTCGGAGAAGTACCAGCTGCGGCCCCGGGACTTCGCCGCCGCCGAGGCGCGGGGCCGCAGCCTGGCCCCGTGGCTCACCCTGCTGAACCGTGTGCGGCGCGCGCACCCCGCGCTCCAGCAGCTGCGCCGGGTGCGCTTCCTGGACGTCGGCAACGACGCGCTGCTGGCGTACGCCAAGACCGATCCGGCATCGGGCGAGACGGTGCTGTGCGTGGTCACCCTGAGCCCCCACCGCCCCGAGGAGGGAATCGTGCACGACGTAGCCGAGGTCTTCCGGACGGCCCCCGGCGCCCGGCTGCTGCTGCGGGACGAGGTCGGCGGCGAGGTCTCCGAGTGGACCTCCGCCACCCCGGTCGCGCTGGATCCGCGCACGGCGGTCGCCAAGATCCTGACCGTGGTGAGCCATGACTGAGCCGCACCGCGCCGAGGGCGTCCTGCTGCCCGACGCCGGCGACTTCGCGCCGGTCCGCCCGATGCCCGTGGAACCGGACTGGTTCAAGCGGGCCGTCTTCTACGAGGTCCTGGTCCGCTCGTTCTTCGACAGCAACGCGGACGGCACCGGGGACCTGCGCGGGCTGACCGAGAAGCTGGACTATCTGAAGTGGCTGGGCGTCGACTGCCTGTGGCTGCCGCCCTTCTACGCCTCGCCGCTGCGCGACGGCGGGTACGACATCAGCGACTACCGCACCGTGCTGCCGGAGTTCGGCAGCATCGACGACTTCGTGGCGCTGCTGGACGCGGCGCACGAGCGCGGACTGCGGGTGATCATCGACCTGGTGATGAACCACACCTCGGACGCCCACCCGTGGTTCCAGGCGTCGCGCAGCGACCCGGAGGGCCCGTACGGCGACTTCTACATGTGGGCCGACGACGACCGCGGCTATCCGGACGCGCGGATCATCTTCGTCGACACCGAGACCTCCAACTGGACCTTCGACCCGGTGCGCGGCCAGTACTACTGGCACCGCTTCTTCTCCCACCAGCCGGACCTCAACTACGACAACCCGCTGGTGCAGGACGCCATGCTGGACTCGCTGCGGTTCTGGCTCGACCTGGGCGTCGACGGCTTCCGGCTGGACGCCGTGCCGTACCTCTTCGCCCGGGAGGGCACCAATTGCGAGAACCTGCCCCAGACCCACGACTTCCTGCGGCTGGTGCGCAAGGTCGTCGACGACGAGTACCCGGGCCGGGTGCTGCTGGCCGAGGCCAACCAGCGGCCCGACGACGCGGTGGCCTACTTCGGCGACCCGTCGGTGGGCGGCGACGAGTGCCACATGGCCTTCCATTTCCCGCTGATGCCACGGCTGTTCATGGCGGTGCGGTGCGGCACCAGCCGGCCCGTCTCGGAGGTGCTGGCCGGCACCCCGGCCATCCCGTCCTCCGGTCAGTGGGGCATCTTCCTGCGCAACCACGACGAGTTGACGCTGGAGATGGTCAGCGAGGAGGAACGCGCCTGCATGTACAAGGAGTACGCGAAGAACCCGCGCATGCGCGCCAACATCGGCATCCGGCGGCGGCTCGCCCCGCTGCTGGACAACGACCGCGACCAGCTCGAACTGTTCAACTCGCTGCTGCTGTCGCTGCCCGGCTCGCCGGTCCTCTACTACGGCGACGAGATCGGCATGGGCGACAACATCTGGCTGGGCGACCGGGACGCGGTGCGCACCCCGATGCAGTGGACCCCGGACCGCAACGCCGGGTTCTCCGCCGCCGACCCCGGGCGGCTGCGCCTGCCGGTCAACATGGACGCCGTCTACGGCTACCAGGCCGTGAACGTCGAGGCGCAGTCCACGAGTCCGTCCTCGCTGCTGCACTGGACGCGCCGGATGCTGGAGGTGCGGCGGCGCCATCCGGCGTTCGGTCTCGGCACCTTCGAGGAGCTGCCCACCACCAACGAGCACGTGTTCGCCTTTGTCCGCTCCCATCGGCGCGAGGACGGCGGACGGGACCTCATCGTGTGTGTGAACAACTTCGCCGCCTCCCCGCAGGCCGTGTCGTTCACCATGCCCGCTCCGCCCGGCGCCCGGCCCGTCGAACTGACCGGGCAGGTGGTGTTCCCGGCGGTGACCGAGGCGCCGTACTGCCTGACGCTGGCCGGGTACGGCACGTTCTGGTTCGCGCTGGGCGACGGCACGGGCGAGGAGGTGAGGGCGCCGTGACCGGCGAGAACGCGTGGCAGCGTGATCCCGCGCTGCGGCGGGCGCTGGCCCGCTGGCTGCCGGAGCAGCGCTGGTTCGACGGGACGGGACGGCCGCTGGCGTCGGTGGCCGTGCTGCGCGTCCACGCCTTCCACCGCACCGCCGCCCGGCTGGGCGTCCTGGCCGTGGTCGCGACGCGCGACGTGAGCGGCGCCGACGCGGGCCGCTGTCTGCTGGTCCTCGGCGTGGGCGCACCGCACGCGCCGTCGCCGGTGCCGCCGCTGGCCCGCACCCGCGACGGGCGCCCGGTGTACGGCGCGCTGGCCGACGCGGAGCTGGTGGACGCCCTGGTGCGGCGGATCGCCGCGCACCGTCCGGCGGACGGCGCCCGGTACGTCGCCGAGCCGCCGGGGGTGGCGCTGCCCGCCGCCCCGCTGACGGTGCGCCCGCTGGGCGCCGAGCAGAGCAACACCTCCGTGGTGCTGGACGAGCGGTACATCCTGAAGATCTTCCGCAGGCCGACCGAGGGCGCCAGCCCCGACCTGGTGCTGCACCGGCTGCTGCGGGACGCGGGCTCCCCGCACGTGCCGCAGCTGCTCGGCGCGATCGAGGAGGAGGGCACCGGCGCCACCCTGGCCACGTTGCAGACGTTCCTGCCGGACGCCGAGGACGGCTGGTCGGCCGCGCTGGACAGCGTGCGCGGCTCGCTGGGCGGCGGCCCGGACCCGGCCGGTGGCTTCACCGGCGCGGCGCGGCGGCTCGGCGGCGTACTGGCCGATGTGCACGGCACGCTGGCCGCCGCGCACGAGAACACCCCGCTGGGCGACGGCGACTGCCGGCAGCTGTCCGAGCTGTTCCGGGAGCGGCTGTCGCACGCGGTGGGCGCGGTGCCGCAGCTCGCCGCGTACACGGACCAACTGCACAGCGTGTTCACCGAGTTCGTGTCGCTGCCCGGTGGGCGGCGCCCGGCCCAGCTGACCCACGGCGACCTGCATCTGGGCCAGACGCTGCGCACCCCGCGCAGGTGGCTGCTGCTCGACTTCGAGGGCGAGCCGCAGGCCGGGCACGAGGAGCGGATCCGGCTGCACTCGCCGATGCGGGACGTGGCCGGCATGCTCCGCTCCTTCGACTACGCCGCGCACCACGGCCTCGGCTCCCCGGACGAGGACCCCGCCGGGCACGCGGCGGCCGAGCGGTGGGTGCGGTGCTCGCAGGACGCCTTCCTGGCGGGCTACACCGCGGTCGCCGGTCCCCGGACGCCCGCCGAGTCCCGGCTGCTGCGCGCGTACGTACTCGACAAGGCGGTGTACGAGGCGCTGTACGAGACCCGGCACCGGCCGTCGTGGGCGTGGATCCCCCTGCGTTCGCTGGTGCGGGGGCTGCGCTGAGCCGCCGCCGGTCCCGGGCGCCGTCCGCGCGGGCCGGTCAGCGGCCGCCGTCCGGGCGCCCTCCGGGGTGGTGGACGCTGAGGTCGCCGTAGGCCGACAGTGTCCCGGCCAGGTCCCCCGGCCGGTGCCGCAGGGTGGTGTCCAGGAAGGCGAGCGTGGTCGCGGCGACGACATGTGTGCTCCCGGTGCGGCCCAGGGAGCCGGTCAGCGAGGGCACGGGCGGCAGGTACAGGGGCGCGTCCGTGAAGGTGAGGTGTGCCGCGCCGGGGACCGTGAGCCGGTAGCTCGTCGCGGTGCTGAGCCGGAGCACGCCGGTGAGCCGGGGCAGGTAACGCGGGTCGGTCTTCGGGCCGATGGCCTGGGTGAGCGCCAGCACCGGCTGGGGGAAGGGACGCAGGACCGGGTCGCGGGGATAGCCGTCCAGGTCCACGACGGCGGCGAACCGGCGGTCCTGGCGGGCCGCTTGCAGGGCGGCGGCGCCGCCCAGGGAGTGGCCGGTCACCGCGGCCCGGCCGGTGTCCAGCCGTCCGGCCAGCGGGTCGCGGCTCTCCCCCCGGTCCAGACGGCCCAGCCGGGTCAGGACGAAGCTGAGGTCCGCGGCCCGGACGCGCGCCGTCCCGGTGGCGCGCTTCTCGTCCTCGCGGTCGTCGCCGGTGGGGGCGACCTCGGTGCGGATCGTCCGGCCGTCGGCGAGGACGACGGCGGCGGAGTCGTACGGGTGGTCGAGCGCGGCCACCACATAGCCGTGGCCGGCCAGTTCCTCCGCCCAGGAGGTGTTCTGTGTGCGCACGCCGCCCAGGCCGGGCGAGAACAGCACGAGCGGGAACCGTGCGCCGCCGCGGGCCACCGGGGCGCCGGGAACCGCACGGGTGCGGGCCCGCGGGACGCCGTCGACCAGGAATCCGGGGAGACCGGCGTAGCGCGCGAGGGCGCCCGAGACGGTGCGCGCCTCCTGCTCCGTGCGGCCGAGGTACGGGGCCCGCCGCGCCCCCGCCGGGCTCCGCCGCGCGGGGTACCAGAGCTGGACCACGACCGTGCGCCGGTCGGCGGGGTCGGCGGTGGCCGTCTCGGGGCGGTCCGGGTCGGTCCACTGGAGCACACGGGTGCCGACCGCGAAGGGGCCCGTCGGCTCCGGGAACTCCGGTACGGGGAAGGCCCAGGCGGCCACCGGACCCGCGGCGATCAGACCGGCGCAGGCCACCGACCCCGGCAGCGCCACCCACCACCGGGCCCGCCACCCCCGTCGGCCGGTGCGGCGGCGCAGCAGCGGAGAGACGGCGAACGGCGCCGCGCAGGCGGCGCCCGCCAGGACCGGCAGCAACTGCCAGCGGATCCCCGCCACGCTCAGCACGAGCGCGGACAGGACGAGCGCCGCTCCCGCCGCGATCGTCACGGGCGGACGGGCGGCGGCGGGAAGCCAGCGCGCCGCCACCAGCGCGACGGCCCCCAGCAGGGCGAGGATTTCCGGGGGCGACAGATACAGCCCCGTGATGATGTCGGTCACCCGGTCATCGTCGGCGCGGGGCACGCGTCGCCACATCGGTCCCGGGTCGCCGCCGCGTGCGACCCGTGTCGCAGTCCCGGGCCCGGTTCCGGTGCGACCGCGGTCGCACCCCGCCGCACCGGATCAGCGGCCGCTTTGCGACCGTGGGAGGTACGGGCACTCCTCCTGTGGTCGCATTCCGGCGCGGTGCGATCAGACGGTGGACTCATGTGTTCCGGCGGAGCGCGGCCTACGGTGGCAGGGCCGCGGTACGCACCGGGCGGCGCGGGTCGCGCGCCGCCCGCGCCCTGCCCGGCTCCGGCCCGTACGCGGGCGTACGCGGTGGAGGCCCGTCCGGGGCCCTCACGACGTGGGACCGACAGGGACGTGTAATGACCGAGGCCGCCGTGGGACCCGGCCGTGCCCACCCGGTGCGGGCGGCGCGGTACGTCCACCGGATCCGGGCGGGGGCGGCGCGGGCGGGCGGCGTACCGTTCCGGGGTCTCCGGCTGCCGCCCGTGGTGGCGGACTCGCTGCTGCCCGCGCTGCTCCTCGTCGGCGCGACGACCGGGCGCGCGTCGCCGGAGCTGCCGGTGGCCGTCGCCCTGACGGCCGCTCTCGCGCTGCCCCTGCTGTGGCGGCGCCGGGCGCCGTTCACCGTGTTCGGCGCGGTGGCGGCCGCGGCGTTCGTCCAGTGGCTGGCGGACGTCCAACTGCCCGCGGACGTCGCCCTGCTGGTGGCGCTGCACTCCGTGGCCGCGCGCTCGGGGCGGTGGCGCGCCCTGGCCGCCGCCGCCGTGGTGGAGGCGGGAGCGCTGCTGGCCTGTCTGCGCTGGGCGGCGGACGGCGCGTTCCTGACGCTCTTCGCCGCGCTGACCGCGACGACCGTGGCCGCCGCCGTCCTCGGGGTGAACGCGCGGACCGCCCGTGCCTACCTCGCGGCCGTGCGGGAGCGGGCCGCGCGCCTGGAGCAGCAGCAGGAACAGCAGGCGCGGCTGGCCGTCGCCGAGGAGAGGGCCCGCATCACCCGCGAGATGCACGACATCGTCACCCACAACCTGTCCGTCATGGTCGCCCTCACCGACGCGGCCGTGCACGCCCGGCACCGGTCACCGGACAGGGCGACCGGAGCGATGCGCCAGATCTCCGAGACGGGCCGGCAGGCCCTGACCGACATGCGGCGCTCCCTGGGCGTCCTGCGGTCCGGCGAACCGGAGGCGGAGCGCCACCCACTGCCCGGCATCGCCCAACTGCGGTCCCTGGCCGACCAGATGTGCGCCGCCGGGCTGCCGACCCGCCTCGATCTCCGCGGCGGTCACACCCACGTGCCCGCCACCGCCCAGCTGACCGTCTACCGTCTGGTGCAGGAAGCCTTGACCAACACGCTCAGACACACACCCGCGGGCACCCGCGCCGAGGTCCGGGTGTGCTGCTCGGCCGAGGCCGTCACCGTGGACGTCACCGACAGCGGCCCGCGCGCGCCCCTCCCCCGCGCCGTGCCGTCCGGCCACGGCATCCTGGGCATGCGCGAGCGCGCCGCCGCCTACGGGGGGACGCTGTGGGCCGGGCCGCTGCCGGGCGGCGGCTGGCGGGTCCGCACCCGCCTCGGTCTCGGCGGCACCGGGGAGGCGTCCGCATGACGATCCGGGTCCTGATCGCCGACGACGAGGCCCTGCTCCGCGTGGCCTTCGGCACCGTCCTGGAGGCGGAGCCCGGCATGGCACCGGTCGGGGAGGCCGCGGACGGCGCCGAGGCGGTGCGCCTCGCCCGCGAACTGCGGCCCGACGTCGTCCTCATGGACGTCCGGATGCCCGGGACCGACAGGATCGAGGCGACCCGGCGGATCGTCCGGGCCGCTCCGCGCAGCAGGGTGCTGATCCTCACCACCTTCGACCTCGACGCGTACGCCTTCGCCGGGCTCGGCGCCGGAGCCTCGGGCTTCCTGCTGAAGAACGCCCGGCCCGAGGAACTGCTCGCCGCGATCCGCGGTGTGGCGGCGGGCGACGCGGTCGTCTCCCCGCGGATCACCCGGCTCCTGCTGGAGAACATCCGCCCGCACATCCCCGACGGGACCGATGCCGCCCGCGACGAGCTGCTGCGGCGGCTCTCCGCGCGCGAGCGCGACGTGCTCGTCCGGGTGGGCCGCGGTCTGTCCAACGCCGAGATCGCGGCCGCGCTGCACCTCGCGGAGGCGACCGTGAAGTCCCATCTGGGGCGGATCCTGCACAAGCTCGGACTCCGCGACCGGATACACGCCGTGATCTTCGCCTACGAGAGCCGCCTCATCCGCCCGGTGTGACGCCGCCGCCCGGCACCGCCCGCTCCGGGCCGAACGCGTCGTGCCGCTCGACGAGTCCGGCGGGGTCGAAGTACTCGGTGAAGTGCCGGATGCGTCCGGCGGCGTCGAACTCGAACAGGCCGACGCTCTCGTTGGAGTAGACGCCGCCCGACACCAGTTCGCAGCGCGGCTCCCAGCGGGCGAACACCTTGTCCGGGTCGTCGAGCGGGTGGAACTCGGTACGGGTGAAGGTGAGCCGGGTGAACCCGGCGGCCATGTCCCCGTAGAGGGCGCGTATCTCGTCCCGGCCGGCCAGCGAGGCGGGCAGGCCGCCGGTGGCGTAGGGGACGTGCTGGGTGCAGTCCTCGGCCCACAGGCCGATCCAGGTGTCGAGGTCGCGGGCGGCCAGCAGGGCGAAGTAGCGGCGCAGCGCGCCGAGGTTGCGGGCCCGGCGCTCCTCGGGCGTGAGGGGCGGGGTGGTCGGGGGCGGAGTCGGGGTCGGGGTCGGGGTCGGGGTCGGCGGCATGGGTGCGCTCCTTGGTCCGGGTGCGGGTGCGGGTGCGGGTGCGGGCGCGTCGCTCAGGAAGCGGGGGCGGCGGGGGCGTCGGGGGGAGTGCCTTCGGCGTCTGTTTCGGCGGTGAAGAAGCCCGGGTTGAAGTACTCGGTGAACCGGTGGATCAGTCCGTCCTCGGTGAACTCGAACAGACCTATGTTGTGGTTGCGGTAGACCCGTCCGTCGGCCAGTTCGGCCCGCGGGTACCAGCGGGCCAGGGCGCGGGCCGGGTCGTCGAGCGGGTGCAGTTCGGTGTCCGGGTACTCCAGCCGCGTGTAGGCCGCCGCCTGTCCGGCGTAGAAGGCATGCAGCGCCTCGCGGCCCTCGATCACGGCGGGCAGGTCCCCGGCGGAGTACGGCATCCGCACCTCGCAGTCCTCGGCCCACAGGCCGATCCAGGTGTCGATGTCGCGGGCGGCCAGCAGCGTGAAGTAGCGGCGCAGGGTACGCAGGTTGCGGTCGCGCCGCTCCGCCGCTCCGGGCCCGGCGGGACCCGTCCGGTGGGCTTCGGGCGTACGGGGCGCGGGCGCGGTGGTGCGGGGTGCGGGTGCGGCGTTGGTGCGGGGTGCGGTGGACATGGCGGTCACCTCGGGTCGGTCGGCCGGCGGGCGGGTGCCGGGGAGTGGGGTGAGCCCGGTGCGCCGCGGCCGTTCGGCCGTGGCGCACCGGGCTCGGCCGTCCGGCGCCCGCGGGGGCGGGGCGCCGGACGGGGTTCAGGACGCCGGTGCCGGTACCGTCTCCGGCTCCGGTGCGGGGGCCGGGCGGCGCAGCAGGGTGGCCGCGACGACCAGTCCGGCCAGGCAGACCAGCCCGGCGGTGAGCATCGCCGCGTGCAGACCGCCCAGGGTGGCGAGCCGCGCCGAGGTGGAGGAGGCCAGCGAGGCGGAGCGGGCGGTGACGATGGCGGCGAGCCCGGCCACGCCGATCGCGCCGACGAACTGCGGCATCTGCGACAGCGCACCAGCCACGCCCTGCTCGTCGCTGCGCAGTCCGGAGGTGAGGGTGGTGATGAAGGCGACGACGCTCAGCACATGGCCGAAGCCCATGGCGCCCGAAGTGAGCAGCAGCGCCGGGATGTTGCTGTCGGCGGGCAGCAGGACCATGGCGCCGGTGCCCGCGCCCTGGACGAAGAGTCCGAGCATCATGGTCTGCCGGGTGCCGAGGGAGCCGATCACCTTGGAGGCGATGGTGCCGGCGATCATGGCGGTGGCGCCCTCGGCGAGGAAGCCGAAGCCGGTCGACAGCGCCGAGTAGCCCAGCACGTCCTGCATGTACAGGCTCAGCAGCACGGTGGTGCCGCCGCACATGCCGAAGGTGACGAAGCCGACGACGAAGCTCCATTTGACGGTGGACCGGTTGAGCAGTTCCACGGAGACCAGCGGCGCGGGGTGGCGGGCCTCGACGGCCAGGAAGGCCGCGATGAGCACCACGGCCGCGATCAGCGAGCCGAGGGTGGAGCCGCTGGTCCAGCCGGCGTCGGCGCCGGTGGAGATGCCATAGACGAGGGCGAACAGGCCCGCGCTGGCCAGGATCGCGCCGGGCACGTCCAGCCGGATGGCGGTGCGGGGGCCGTCCTTGGGCAGCAGGACCACCGCGCCGAAGGAGATGACCGCGCCGAGGATCACCATGATGAGCATGGTCCAGCGCCAGTTGAGGCCGCTGGTGATGACGCCGCCGCCGATGGTGCCGATGACGAAGCCGAGGGAGAGCAACGCGCCGTTGACGGCGAGCGCCTTGGTGCGCTGCGGGCCCTCGCGGAAGGCCGACGTCATCAGGGCGATGGCGGTGGGGCCGATCATGGCGGCGGCGACGCCCTGTCCGGCCCTGGCCACGATCAGGACGGCCGGGCTCGGCGCGAGGCCGCCCATCAGGGAGAGCCCGGTGAACAGGACGATGCCGAGGATGAACAGCCGGCGCCTGCCGACGAGGTCCGAGACCCGGCCGAAGAGCAGCAGCAGGCTCGCCGTGGGCAGCAGGCACGCGGTGGCCACCCACTGGAGGTCACCGGTGGTGGCGAAGTCCAGGTCGCGGCCGATCTCGGGCAGCGCCACCGTCACGATCGAGAAGTCCAGTGCGATCAGGAAGGTCGCGCCGCACAACGTGATCAGGGTGAGCCAGCCCCGTAGTCCTAAGGTGTCCGGCGGCGCCTCTGCGGCGGCCTGGGGGGTGTTGGTTACCACCATGGTGGGATGCCTCTCACGTACGAGCTTCGGGTGGGTGAGAACAAGCCTGTGGCCCGCGCGGCCTGCTACCCAGCCTTCTGCGGCGGGTAGTTCCGCGGTGCCTACCTCCGGCAGGTGCAGGCTCCGGCCGGGCGCGGGACCACCGATCCTCAGTGAACGTGCGAGGGGCCCGCGAGATCAACGCGGGCGGGCGAACGGGCAGCCACAGTGGGGAGTTGCCGTAGTAGGCCCGGATCCGGGCAGCGAAGAGCCCGGCCCGGCAACGACGGGGGACGGCGATGCCGGGCCGGGCGGAGCCCGCGGCCTCCGGGGAAGGGACCGCGGACGTGGGGCCGGGGTCGGGTCAGTCGACCGCGGCGGTCTCCGGGCGCGTCACGGGGGCGGCCGACGCCAGGTCGGCCAGCAGGCGCAGCGCGGTGTGCGAGGGTGAGCCGGGTTCGGCGTTGAAGACCGACACCCGCTGCCCGTCGTCGTAGGTGAGGTCGAGCAGTTCGTTGGCGAGGGTCAGCGAGCCGACCAGGGGGTGCCGGAACTCCCGGGTCTGGCGCAGGCAGGGGCGTACGTCCTGGGCCGCCCACAGGGTGGCGAACTCCGGGCTGTGCAGGGTGAGATCGCCGACGAGTTCGGCGAACCGCGGGTCGTCGGGGTGGCGGGCCGCCATCATGCGCAGGTCCTCGACGGTGGCGCGGGCCTTCTGCCGCCAGTCCGCGTACAGCTCGCGGGTGTGCGGGTCGAGGAAGACGAGGCGGGCCACGTTGGGGCGTTCGCCGGTGCGGCCGGGGGCGTCGAAGCCGACGTGGCCCGCGAGCAGCGCGTGGGCCATGCGGTTCCAGCACAGGATGTCTCCGGTGCGGCCGATCACGAGGGCGGGTACGTCGCCGAAGGCGTCGATCATCAGGCGGACGCCCTGCCGGACCTGTTCGGGCCGCACGCGCCGACGGGCTCGGGGCTTCTTGCGGGCCAGGCTGTGCAGATGGGCGCGCTCGGTGTCGGTGAGGCGCAGCACCCGGGCGACGGCGTCGAGCACGGCGTCGGACGCGTTGGGGCTCTGCCCCTGTTCCAGCCGGGTGTAGTAGCCGACGCTCACCCCGGCGAGCTGCGCGAGTTCCTCGCGGCGCAGTCCCGGTACGCGGCGGCGGCCGCCGTAGGTGACGAGGCCGATGTCCTCGGGGCGGAGCCGGGCGCGCCGGGAGCGCAGGAACGTGCCTAGCTCGGGTCGCTGGTCCATGCCCGCCAGCGTGGCACGGTCCGCCGCCCGCTGCCTGCCCCTGTCAGGTGCAGGCAGGGGTACCGGCGGCGGGGCGGGCGCGGGGTCTTCCATGGCGGGGCCTCTTCTCGGCTGCGCGGTGACAGGTGCGGGAGGGTGCGGGAGGGGAGTCGTGGTGCGGGTGGGACGGGCTCACCGAGGGGCGCCCGGAACGCGTGGCCGCGGCCCGGACGGTTCCGGTGCGTGCCCAGGCGTGCGCGGAGCGCGGTGGCCGTTCATGGCGCGTTTTCGACCCCGTCGGGCGGCCGTTCGTCCCGGCCGGCGGGCGGCGCGGGGTCCGGGCAGAGCACCGCGGCGGACTCCGCGCCGGGGCCGGTGGCCGCGCCGCGCAGGATCAGCTGCCAGATCCGCGCCAGTTCCCGGGTCGCGCGGGGCGTCTGGAGGCCCTGGGTCTGCCGTGCGTGGCGGATGCCCGCCTCCGCGCCGGTGACCAGGTGGACGGCGAGCGTGGCGACCGTGTCCGGGTCGGTTCCGGGGCGCAGTCCGCGGCCCTCGGCGCGGTGGATCAGGTCGCGCAGCGGCCGCGCCCACAGGGACTGCCAGGCCGGTTCGAGGGCGGGGCGCTCGCGGGAGAGCCGGGCGGTGGCGCGGACGGCGGCGTCGGCGCTGAGCAGGTCGGTGACGGCCAGCGTCAGATCGACCGCCGTGCGCAGGGGCGGCGCCGCGGCGGAGACGGTCCGCTCCACCACGGCCCTGGTGGTCTCGCGGCCCTGTTCCTGGATGGCCGCCACCAGGTCGTCCTTGGTGGAGAAGTGGTAGGTCAGGGCGCCCATGGAGATGCCGACCCGCTTGCACATCTGGGTGAACGACGCGCCGTCGTAGCCCTGCTCGTCGAAGGCCTCGGCCGCCGCCTGAAGCAGTGCGCTCCGTGTGCGCAGAGCTCTTTCCTGTTTCACCATGGGAGGTCTCCGACTCCTGGTAGCAGCGAGTCAACGGTTCCGGCCAGATACGCGGGACGGGACGGCGGGGAAAGCCCGGGACCGGTCCTCACGATGGTGTCAACTCGTCTGCCATAGAGCGGTATTCAGCGCCAATCATGGTGGGGGCACGCGCGCGACCGTGACCGGACGGACGACGGGTGCCGGCTGCGCGTCGGCCGACTGTCCACGACGCGGCTGTCCTGCACTGATGCCGCACGGAACGCCCCCGGGCCGACCGGGTCGGTGTCCCGACCAGGTTCTTGCACGTGGTGACGGGACGCAACACCTCTTTGCCGAATGTCCCAAGATCCACTCCGACTTGGCCAAGTCTCGCGGGTCGCATCCGCCGTGGCTAAGATAAAAAAAACAATCGCTATTATTCTTGCATCCGGCACCGTGACCGTCTGTGGAAGGACTGCACCATGGCCGTGCGCTACCCGTCCCGCACCCCCGCCCTGCTGGAGGAGACGCCCGTGGCGGCTTTCGCCGGGGCGCTCTTCGGGCACCTGACGCGCGCCGACCAGCGCCGCTGGGCCCACGCGTATCTGGAGGGGCTGCTCAGCACACCGGGCAAGAAGTCGGTGCGCCGGCTGGCCGCCGCCGTCTCCGCCTCGCCCACCGCCGGCCAGTCCCTCCAGCAGTTCGTCAACAGCAGCCCGTGGGAGTGGGATCCGGCGCGCGAGGAGCTGACCCGCTGGGCGGAGGACCGCGCCCGGCCGCGCGCCTGGACGCTGGGCCGCGCCGTGCTGCCCAAGCGGGGTGACCGCTCGGTGGGCGTGCAGCGCTGCTTCGTCGCCGCCTCGGGGCGCACGCTCAACTGCCAGCAGGCGATCGGCCTGTTCCTGGCGACCGACGACGGGCACCTGCCCGTCGACTGGCATCTGCTGCTGCCCGAGCGCTGGGCCGGTGATCAGCAACTGCGCCGCCAGGCGCGGATCCCCGCCGCCGAGGAGCACCGCCCGCTGTGGGAGCACGCCCTGTCCCTGGTGGACACCGCCGCCGCGCGCTCGCGCCACACCCCGGTGCCCACGGTCGCCGACCTCAGCGACTGCCAGGACGCGGGGCTGCTGGTGCGCGGGCTGACCCGGCGCCGCCACGGCTTCGTCATCGCCGTACCGCGCCGGTTACCGGTCGAGCCGCACGGACCGGTCGCCGCCGCGAACCCCCGTACGGCACCCGGGGCGGCGGTGCCGCAGACCGCCGAGCGGATGCTGTGGTCGCGCAGCGTGCGCCGTCCGCACACCGCCGTCGTCGGCTCCGCCGCCGGACGGCAGCGGCATGTGCGCATCGTGTCCTGCCTGGTGCGCCTCTCCTCGGCGCGCGAGGAGCCGCTCTCCTCGCGGACGTTCTACCGGCTGTTCGCCCGCTGGGTGCCCGACCAGCAGCGGTTCGACCGGATGTGGCTCACCAACCTCGTGGACCACCGCATCGACGAACTGCTCGCGCTGGCGGCGCTCCAGACCGGCACCGACGCCACCGTGACCACCCTGGAGGAGGACTTCGGCCTCTGCGACTTCGAGGGCCGTTCCTTCCCCGGCTGGCACCACCACATGACCCTGGTCTCGGCCGCGTACGCCTACGGGCGGCTGGGCCGTGAGGAGGACTGAGGAGACCGGGAGCCAGAGGAGTGCGAGGAGTCCCGGGCAGTGCGAGGGGTGTGAGGGGTGCGAGAGGTGTGAGGGGCGGGACCGCGGGGCCGGTCCGTCCGGCGGAGGCGGGGGCCCGCCGGACGGAGGCGCGGCGGGGTGAACGTCCCCGCCGGGGTGCGGCGTTCAGGCGGAGACCCCGCCGGGGTGCGGCGTTCCGGCGGAGACTCCGCCGGGGCCTGCCGTTCAGACCGCGACGCACCCGCCGTCCACCGGCACGTCCGCCCCGGTGACGAAGGAGGAGCGGTCGCTGCAAAGCCAGGCGGCGGCCTCGGCGATCTCGGTCGGGTCCGCGAGCCGGTGCATGATGGCGCGGGCGGTCGCGTGCTCCTCCCGCAACTGCGCCTTGTCGAACGTCCCGGTCAGCAGATCGGTCCGGGTGGAGCCCACGATCAGGGCGTTCACCCGGATCCCGCGGTCGCCGTACTCGGCGGCGGCGGCCCGGGTCATGCCGAGCACCGCGTGCTTGGCGGCGACGTAGGGCGCGCTCGCCCCGGTCGCGAACCGGCCCGCGGTGCTGGAGGTGTTGACGATCGCGCCGCCGGAGGACTGGCGGAGCATCACCGGTATCTGCTGCCGTAAGCAGTTCCACACGCCCCGCACGTTGACCTCCATGATGTGGTCGTAGTCGCGGTCGTCCGTCTCGTGCAGCGGGGTGCCGGCCGAGCCCCACCCCGCGTTGTTGAAGGCCGCGTCCAGTCCGCCGTACGCGCTCACCGTCCGGGCCACGGCCCGTGCGACGTCGGCGGGCCGGGTGACGTCGCCGACCGTCACCTCGGCGACACCCCCGGCCGCGGAGATCTCCGCGGCCACTTTCAGCAGCCGTTCCTCGCGGCGCGCCATCAGCATGACGGCGGCGCCCTGGGCGGCCATGACCTGGGCGGCGGCCGCCCCGATGCCGCTGGACGCCCCCGTGATCATGATGACCTTGCCGTCAAGTTCCTTGCGCGCAGGGCTGGTTGCCACCATCTGTCACTCCCCCGTTCGGATACCGACTCCGCCAGACAGTGTGTCCCAGCTTCAATCAAAACCGAAAGAACTTTCGGTAAGCGGTCGGGCCGAGCCATCCGAACCAGCCATCGCCGCCGGTCGCGGCGCCTGCGCGCCCGCCGCCCGCGGTTGCCTCAGGCATGCATCGGAGCGTCGGCGTCCGGGCGCGCCCGGCCCTCCCCGAACTCCAGCCGCTTGATCGCCGAGGGCACCGCCAGGGCCGGCAGCAGGCACCGCCACATCTCCTCGATGCGGTACGGCAGATCGCCGCGGCCCGGCCCCGACTCGGCGAAGGCGTGCAACTGGGCGCCGGTGCTGGCGTTGACCACGAGCCGTGCGACGGCCTCCACGTCGACCCCGGAGCGGACCTCGCGCCGGGCCTGCGCCGAGCGCAGCGCGTCGGCGAGGATCGCCGCCCACTGGCGGTGGGAGTTCTCCTCGGGACCCATGAAGTCCCCCTGTTCGGCGACCAGTCGGGCGCCGGCCACCAGCACCGGGTTGCGCAGCAGGCCGTAGGCCCAGATCAGGGTGATGTCCACGGCCCGCTGGAGCCCCTCGGCGCCGTCGACCGGCGTGGCGAAGCTGGGCTGCATCCGGACGATCTCCCGCGCCACGGCCTCCTTGTTCTCGAAGTGGAAGTACAGCGCCCCGAGCGTCAGACCGGCCCGGTTGGCGATCTTGTTGACACTGGCCCCGGCGAAGCCGGACTCGGCGAACACCTCCGCCGCCGCCTGGACCAGCACGGCACGGGTCCGCTGGGACCGCTCCTGTTTCGGTTCCCGCTTGGCCATTTCTGGCCCCCCTCTCGACCTCGACAAAAAAAATTGCTTTCTCTATCTTATAAGTGATCCACCCCCACCATGCAGGCAGTCCATGACGATGTTCAACAGTCCATGACGATGTTCAAGGGGAGTGAGCTCGTATGGCCAGCAGTGCTGTCGCCGCCACCGTCACCACCGACCGGGCCGTCGCAAGCACCGTCCTGGGATCCACCCGCAAGACCGAGCCGAGCGAGGCCCTGGTCACCGGCTGGCGCCACAGCGCCGCCGAGGAGCAGACGGTCACCGTGCGCTGGCCGGTCGCCCACGGCTTCTACGACCGGCCCGACGGCACCTTCAGCCCGCTGCTGTTCAGCGAGAGCGTGCGCCAGGCCGCCGCCGTCGTCAGCCACACCGTCTTCGACATCCCGCTGACCCACCGGCTCGGCTGGGAGTACCTGGTCACCCAGGTCGACCCGGCGGTCCTGGCCCGCACCGGCCGGGGCGCCACGATCGAGTTACGCCTGCGGCACACCGACATCGTGCGCCGCAGGGCCGGTTCCATCCATCTGACGACGCTCGCCACCGCCTCGCGCGACGGCGTCGAACTGGGCACCGCGCGCCTGCGCTACTCCGCGCTGCCGCCCGCCATCTACGACCGGCTGCGCGGCGGTCACGCCGACGCCCGGCAGGCGTTCGCCCGCGCCCTGCCGCCCGCCCCCGCGCTGCCGCCCGCGACCGTCGGCCGCACCCGCGAGCAGGACGTGGTGCTCGCCACCGGCCTGATCCCGTACCACTGGCGGCTGCGGACGGACACCGCGCACCGGGTGCTGTTCGACCACCCCCACGACCATGTGCCCGGCATGGTGCTCCTGGAGGCCGCGAGCCAGGCGGCCCACGCCTGCGCGGCGCCCGGCGGACCGACCGTGCCGGTCGGCTTCGACGCCCGGTTCTACCGCTACGTCGAACTCGACCAGCCCTGCTGGATCACCGCCACCACCGCCGACCGCGGGCCCTGCGGGCGCAGCATCCGCATCGACGGCCACCAGGGCGACGCGCTCGCCTTCCGCATCACCACGGAGTCGGTGACGCGCTGAGCCCCCTCCCCCGGAGGGCCGGCCGAGTCCCCTCTCCCGGAGGGCCGAGCCCCTTTCGCCGAGTCGGGCGGCCTTCCCCGGAGGGCTGAGCGCCCTTCTCCCGGAAGAACCGGCCCCTCGCGCGGAGGAACGGGCCCGTCGCGCCCGGCGGTCCGGGGCGGTCCGATGTCGCACACCGTTCACTCGGTCGTCGCGTTGGTCGCGTAAGAGTAACGGGTCTAGCCCGAATGCGGGGCGGGCCGGTCCGGCCCGCCCCGCGTCGCAGTCGAAAAGGATCCTCCGTGGAACGCAGATCTCTCATCGCCGCGACGGCCGGTGCCGTCGCGCTCGGCACGCTCGCCCAGGTACCCGCCGAAGCCGCGCCCGGACCCGGCGGGCGCGGCGGTGCGCCGCTGACCACCTTCAACGTCATCAGCGACATCCAGGGCGACCTGGGCGACCTGGCCGTCGCGCTGAAGGACATGCGCGCCACCAACCCGCACAGCTCGGGTCTCGCCGTGGCCGGTGACATCACACCGCGCGGCTACGACGCCGAATACGCCGAGGTGCGCAAGGTGTTCGAGCGGAACCCGCACCCGCGGGACATCGCCTGGGCCATCGGCAACCACGAGTTCTACGTCCCGAAGTGGGCCGACCCCGACACGCTGGCGCAGGCCAGCTGGCCCAACGGCACCACCGAGGACTCCCTGTTCCGCAGCTTCTACAGGTTCGCCGAGCGCGGCCGGGTCTACGCGGAGACGACGTTCGGCGGCATCCCGGTGCTGACCATCGGCACCGAGCGCTACATGCACTACCACGACCCGAAGCTGTGGGACGAGGTGTGGCTCAGCGAGGCGCAGTTCCGCTGGCTGGAGGACCGGCTCGCGTACTGGGCGCGGCGGCGCAGGCCCGTCATGGTGATCACGCACCACCCGCTGCCCAACACCGTCTCCGGCACCCGCAACAAGCTCTACATGAGCGACTATCTCCAGTCGGACCGGCTGCTCGGGCTCCTCGGCCGCTACCGTGACGTGTTCCTCTTCAGCGGGCACACCCACTGGGACCTGGGCCTGTCCGACTGGTACGTGCGCCGCGTGGTGCCCGGCACCGCCAACCTGGACGGCTTCGCGGTCATCAACACCGGTGCCGTACAGACCGGTTTCACCGACAACGGCCAGGGCGGCGAGAACGCCGTCGACGGCGCGTTCAACCAGGGCCTCCAGGTGGAGGTGCACCGCGACCATGTGGTCGTCAGGGCACGGGACTTCGCCTCCGGCAGCTGGCTGAAGCAGATCACCGTGCCCCTGGCCAACCGGATCTGACCGCCGTCCGCCTCCTGGCGTGGGGGTGCTCCCGGCGGGGCACCCTCACAGGAGGCATCCGGGCGGCCGCCGTACGACGCCCGCCGTGCGGCGAGCCGCCCGCCGTCCGCCCGGCGGCTCACTCCGCGGGTGCGGCCAGGTCCCACACGATGTAGTGGAACCGCCGCCGGCCCTCGTCCCGGCCGAGGTACTCCAGGGCCGCCACATGCCCCGCGCTGGTGGGCAGGCAGAACCACTCGCCGTCCTGGGACATCCAGCCCGAACCGCTCGTGTAGCTGCGGAGGTTGTGCACACAGCGGGCGGGGGTCACCCCGTCCGTGGCGGCGGTGATCCGCCCGCTCAGCACCGAGAAGTCGTCGCTCCCGCTCCACGAGATGTCCGGATTCCTGACGGACTTCCCGGTGGTGCCGTGTTCCAGGTCGGCGCTGTCGCCGCTCTCCAGGCTGAGGTCGCCGGTCCTGAGGACGGCGGCGGCGGGTGTGCCCGAAGGGGTGGGCGAGGGCGAGCCGGTGTCCGCCCCCGTGTCCGCGTCCGTCCCCGCTTCCCCGTCCGGGGATGACGCGGCGTCCGCCTCCGAGGGCGCCTCCGGAGCACCCGAGGTCGCCGCCGGTGTGATCATCGGCGATCCGGGGACCGCCGCGTCCCCCGACGAGGGTGCCGCCACGGAGGGCGGCGAGCCCGGCCGCTGCTGCGTGGCCACCGTGACGACCAGACCGGCCACCGGGATCAGGATGCCGACGACCCACCACGCCCAGCGCGGCGCCCCGTGTCCCGCCGGGGGAACCGGGGGCGGGGGCTGCGGCGGCTGCGGGGGCCGGGGAGGAACCGGTGGCCGTGAGCCGTCCGAACCGTGCGTCATCCCCGTCCCCCGATGGTCGATCAGCAGCTTGTTTACAAGATCCCTACCGTACCCGGGGCGCCGTGGGCATGTCACCCCAGGAGCCGTCGAGGGAATCTCCAGTTCCGGTCCCTTGGGTCCCTTCGGCCCCTGCTCGGCCATCGCGCCGGGGCCGCCACCGGCTCTTGTTGCGTACTATTTGCAATAACGCAGTGGTTGCAGAAAGAAGAGGTGCCGTGGTGGCTTCCCCCGTCGTGCTGGGCATCGAGTCGTCGTGCGACGAGACCGGGGCCGGGCTGGTGCGCCACGGCCGGCTGCTGGGGCACGCGCTGGCGTCGAGCATGGACGAGCACGCCCGGTTCGGAGGCGTGGTCCCCGAGATCGCCGCCCGTGCGCATCTGCACGCCCTGGCCCCGGTGGTGCGGCGCGCCCTGGACGAGGCGGGGCTGCGGCTGTCCGACATCGGCGCGGTCGCCGTGACCACGGGACCGGGACTCTCCGGGGCGCTCCAGGTGGGCCTGGCCGGTGCCAAGGCGCTCGCGTACTCGCTCGGGGTGCCGCTGCACGGCGTGCACCACCTGGCCGGGCATGTCGCCGCGGACACCCTGGAGCACGGCCCGCTGCCGGACCCGTGCGTGGTGCTGATCGTCTCCGGCGGCCACACCTCGCTGCTGCTCGTGCGCGACCTGGCCCGCGACCCGATCGTGCACCTCGGCGACACCCTGGACGACGCCGCCGGGGAGTGCTTCGACAAGGTCGCGCGGGCCTTCGGGCTGCCGTATCCCGGCGGTCCGGCCATCGACCGGGCAGCGCGCGCGGGGGATCCGCGCGCTGTCCCCCTCCCCCGCCCGCTGCCCGGCTCGTACGACTTCTCGTTCTCGGGCCTGAAGACCGCCGCGGCGCGCTGGGCCGAGGCGCACGCCGGGCGCGCGCTGCCGGTCGCCGACGGGGCGGCGTCCCTCCAGGAGGCCGTCGCCGACGTCCTCACCCGCAAGGCCGTCGCCGCCTGCCGCGCGCACGGCGTCGCCACCCTGGTGGTCGTGGGCGGCGTGGCCGCCAACTCGCGGGTGCGCGCGCTCGCCGAGGAGCGCTGCCGGGCGGCCGGGATCACCCTGCGGGTGCCGCCGCTGCGGCTGTGCACCGACAACGGCGCGATGATCGCGGCCGTCGGCGACCTGCTGGTCCGCGCCGGTGCCGCGCCCGCGCCGCTGGACGTGTCGATCGACCCGTCGGCGCCGCTGGAGTACGCCGCCCTGCACCCGGTCGCCGCCCCAGGGACGGCGGCGGCCTGATGAACACCGGCATCCGCCTCTTCGGGGACACCGGTCTGCTCCGGCAGGCTCCCGCGCTGCGCTCCGTCTACGTCGATGCCTTCTGCGCCCCTCCCTGGGAGGAGGACGAGTCCCGGGCCGACGAGTTCGTGACACGCCTCGCGGCCGACGCGCGCCGCCCGGGTTTCACCGCCGCGACGGCGTCGTGCGACGGGCGGGTCGTCGGTTTCGCCACGGCGTGGATCACGCCTGCCCCGTTCCCCACCGACCGCTGTCACCCGCAGGCCGGGGCCGGTCTCGGCCCGCAGCGCACCGCGGACTGGCTCTGCGGCGCACTGGAGGTCGACGAACTCGCCGTACGCGCCGCCGCCCGCGGCACCGGCCTCGCCGCGCGGCTCCTGGCGGCCGTGACCGCGGACGCGCCCGGGGGCCGGGCCTGGCTGCTGACCTCCGTGCGGAGCACCCGTGCCCTCTCCTTCTACCGCCGCCAGGGCTGGACGCAGGCCACCCACCCCGCGCCCGGGGGCAGGGGCAGCGTCGTCCTCCTCGGCCCCCGTCACCCCGCGCGCACCCTCGTCCCCCTTCCCCTTCCCCTTCCTCTGTGAGCCTTCGGAGCACGCCTTGCGCACCGCCGACATCCGCCGCCGCTTCCTCGACTTCTTCGCCGCGCGGGACCACACCGTCGTCCCCAGCGCCCCGCTGCCCACGCCCGATGCGACGCTGCTGTTCGTGAACGCGGGCATGGTCCCCTTCAAGCCGTACCTGACCGGCGAGGCACCGGCCCCCTGGGCGCGGGCGACCAGCGTGCAGAAGTGCGTGCGCACCCTCGACATCGAGGAAGTGGGCCGCACCACCCGGCACGGCTCCTTCTTCCAGATGAACGGCAACTTCTCCTTCGGCGACTACTTCAAGCAGGAGGCGATCGCCTTCGCCTGGGAGCTGTCCACCACCCCGGTCACCGGCGGCGGCTACGGCCTGGACCCGGACCGGATCTGGGTGACGGTGCACCACAGCGACGACGAGTCGCGCGCCCTGTGGCGCCGGGTCGCCGGTCTGCCCGACGAGCGGATCGTGGCGCGCGGCGACGAGGACAACTTCTGGTCCATGGGCGTGCCCGGTCCGTGCGGCCCCTGCTCCGAGCTGTACTACGACCGCGGCCCGGAGCTGGGCCGCGCGGGCGGCCCGGCGGTCGACGAGGACCGCTACATGGAGTTCTGGAACCTGGTCTTCATGCAGTACGAGCGCGGCGAGGGCCCCGGCAAGTCCGGCTACCCCGTTCTCGGCGAGCTGCCCCGCCGCGCCATCGACACCGGCATGGGCCTGGAGCGCATGGCCACCCTGCTCCAGGGCGCCGCCAACCTCTACGAGACCGACGAGGTCCGCCCGGTGCTGGAGCGGGCCGCCGCGCTCGCCGGGGTGCGCTACGGCTCCGGCGCCGAGGACGACGTACGGCTGCGGGTGGTCGCCGACCATGTCCGCACCGCCCTGATGCTGCTCGCCGACGGCACCTCCCCCGGCAACGAGGGGCGCGGCTATGTGCTGCGCCGCATCCTGCGCCGTTCGGTGCGCGCGATGCGCCGCCTCGGGTACGGCGACCCGGCGCTGGTGGACCTGCTCGCCGCGGCCCGCGACAGCATGGCGCCCGGCTACCCCGAGGTCGCGGACGGCTTCGAGCGGATCGCCGACCGGGCCGCCGGGGAGGAGGAGGCGTTCGGCGCCACGCTCCGGCAGGGCACGACGGTGCTGGACGCGGCCGTGGCCCGGGTGAAGGGGTCCGGCGGGCGGCGGCTGCCCGGCGCCGAGGCGTTCCTGCTGCACGACACGTACGGCTTCCCCGTCGACCTCACCCTGGAGATGGCCGCCGAGCAGGGCGTCGAGGTGGACCGCGAGGGCTTCGCCGCCCTCATGCGCGAGCAGCGCGAACGCGCCCGCGCCGACGCCCGCGCCCGCAAGGCGGGCGGCACCGGCACCACCGCGCTGCGTCCCGTCCTGGACGCCCACGGCCCCACCGACTGGCTGGCCTGGTCGGCGCTGACCACCGCATCACGGATCCTGGCCCTGCTCGGTCCGGCCGGTCCCCTCGCGGCGGCCCGCGAGGGCGAGATCGTCACCGCCGTCCTGGACCGGACCCCGTTCTACGCCGAGTCCGGCGGCCAGGAGAGCGACGCGGGCACCCTGTCGGGAGCCTCGGCGGAGGCCGAGGTGCTGGACGTGCAGCGCCCGCTGCCGGGCCTGGTGACCCACCAGGTGCGCGTCACGTCCGGCGAGCTGGCGGTGGGCGACGCGGTGCGCGCCGCCGTCGACCCCGAGTGGCGGCTCGGCGCCCGGCAGGCCCACTCCGGCACCCATGTGCTGCACGCGGCCCTGCGCCAGGTCCTCGGCCCCACCGCCCTCCAGTCCGGCTCCTCCAACCGCCCCGGCCACCTCCGCCTCGACTTCCCCTGGCGCGGCGCCCTCTCGGACACGGTGCGCGGCGACATCGAGGAGGCCGCCAACCGGGCGCTGCGCCGGGACCTGCCCGTCGCCGTGCGCTGGATGACGCTCCCGGAGGCCAAGGAGCTGGGCGCGCTCGCGCTCTTCGAGGAGACGTACGGCGAGAAGGTGCGCGTCGTGGAGATCGGCGGGGCGTGGTCGCGCGAGCTGTGCGGCGGTACGCATGTCGAGCACGCGTCCCAGATCGGTACCGTCGCGCTGACCGCCGAGTCGTCGGTCGGTGCCGGGATGCGCCGCCTGGAGGCCGCCGTGGGCATCGAGGGCTTCGGCTATCTGGCCCGCGAGCGGGATCTGGCCACCCGGATCGCCGAGCAGCTCCAGGCGCCGCGCGCCGAACTGCCCGACCGGATCGCCGCGCTGCTGGAGCGGCTGAAGACCGCCGACCGGGAGAACCAGCGGCTGCGGCGGCGGGAGACCGCGGCGCGCGCGGAGCGGCTCGCCGCCGGGGCCGTGGACGCCGGCGGGGTCCTGGTCGTCACGGCGGCCACGGACGAGGGGGCGGCCGGTGCCCGGGAGCTGGCCGCGGCCGTACGGGACGCGCTGCCCGCGCGGCGGCCCGGGGTGGTCGCCGTCGGCGCGGCGACCGGTGACCGGGCGGTGCTCGCCACGGCCGTCACCGGGGCCGCGCGCGGCCTCGGGCTGGACGCCTCGGCCCTGGTGAAGCGGCTGCTGGACGGCCGCGGCGGCGGCTCCGCCGAGGCGGCGCAGGGCGGCGGCCTGCCCGCCGGGCGGCTGGAGTCCGTACTCGCCTCGGTGCCGGACGAGGTGGCGCGGGCGCGCGCCGCTCAGGGCTGAGGCGCCCGCGTCCCGTCAGGGGGGGGCACCCCCGGTGTCACCGAGGGTGTCGCCGGGGTGTCAGACGCACTTGCCCTTCAGCCAGGCCGTGAGGTCCTTGGTGTACGAGGTGGCGACCGACACCCTGGTCGTGGGCGAGCCCAGCCGCGTCCAGGCCGCCTGCCAGGCCGCGTGGTTCCCGGAGGCGGCGGGCGGCGGCTCCTCCCAGCCGACGCTGTCGATCCAGCTGGGGTGGCCGGTGAGGGTGGCGCCGAGACCCGCCGCCTTGAGGCGCTTGTCGAGTTCGGGCTTCAGCGCGCTGTCGCGCGTGTAGATCATGATCTTCTGGCCGGCTATGCGCTCCTTCATGGGCGCGACGACCTCGGCCCAGGCGCGTTCCCGGATCGCCGAGTCGCTGTTGAGGAGCGACTGCTTGGCTTCGCCCTTGAGTTCCACCAGCGGAGTGATGTTCTTGGCCTTGGCGTCGTCGAGCCAGGCGCGGAAGGTGTAGACGGTCTCGCCCTTGTACGGCCCGCGGCTGATCGTCCGCCCCTTGAGCTGGTCGGCGCCGGTGGCCCACCACAGCTCCGTGACGGGCTTGCGGGTGCCGGTCAGCCCGTTGGTCGTGGTGTTGTGCCACATCACGCCCTTGGTGCCGTCCCGGGTGAGCTGGAGGTCGGCCTCCACACCGCCCGCGCCCCAGCTCTTCTGCTGGGCGAGGCCCTTGGGGTGATTGGGCTGGCGCACCTGGTCGCGGTCCCAGGGGTCGGCTCCCGTGGGGTAGCCGCCGTGTCCGAAGACGGTCGGGCAGAGCGGCAGCGCGGCGGCCGCGTCCGCGGGCCCCGCCTGAAGGGTGCAGCACAGCAGGACCGCCGAAGCGGCGGTCACTCCCCAGGTCCTTGCTCCCGGCATGTCCCCACCTCATGTCGTGTTCCCGGCGCGCGCACGCCGGCCGTCGTCTCCCCGGCCGCGGCGGCGGCCGGAGCACCCCCGGCGGAAAACCGCACGGCAGTTCGGACCGGAGGTCTCGCCGCAGCATACGAGGAATCGGTCAAGTCGCCTACGTGTGCGGACTTTTGCGCGAGTACGGGCGGCCTGCCGCGTGCCCCGGTGCGGCGGGCCCGTCCACGGATCCGGACTCCGGCGACCCGCACTCGCGATGCGCCGTGGGAAAGGTGCGGGCGACGACGGGCCCCTGACGGGAGCCGTCGCGCCGGGCGGTCCGGCCCGGACCGCGGCCGGGCTATTCGTCCGCGGGGGCCTTCCTGACGGTGCCGTCCCGGTCGACCACATGGGTCTCCCAGTACTGGTCCCAGGTGTCGCCGACCTTCTCGGGCACCTTGCCCTCGGGGTAGCGGACGTAGCCCTTGGGCGGCTCCTCGTCCTTCGGGACGCAGGCGCCGCCAGTGCTGCCCACCGGCGCGACCGGGTACTCTCCGCCACCGCAGACGGCGTCCTGCATCGAACAAGCCGTGAGCGTGCCGAAGGCCGTGGCCGCTATCGCGGCCAGGGCGGCCGCACGTCGGACGTGGCGCATGGTGATGTCTCCTCGTGGCCGGAAGTCTCCGCGCCAGTCTTGTCGGCGGCACCGCGCGGCACATGGGCGCGGGTACTCAGGGGATTGCTGAGTACCCGCGCCCGGGGCGGTCAGCCGCGCCAGGTGTCGTTCAGCGCGAGCAGTCCGGTGGGGCCGACGGCCGCGGTACGGTCGGCGCCGCTCTCCCAGGTGACGAGGCCGTCGGCGTCCTTGCGGACGTACTTGTACCGGAAGGCGGTTCCGGCGGGCAGCGCGACGTCGAGCTTCCAGACCGGGTAGGCCGCCGGGTCCAGCTTCAGTGCCCTGGCGGGGTCCCAGCCGCCGAGCGCGGCGTTGTCGCCGGTGACATAGATGTTCTGGCCCCACCGGGTGGTCGCGTCGACATGGAACGACGCCCCGGTGGCCGTGGTCCCGCCGTCACCGTCACCGCCGCCGGCCGAACCGCCGCAGGTCCTGGCGCCGGTGTGCAGGGCGAGCGCGGTGTCGGCGCCCAGGGTGGCGGTGAACTGTCCGGCGGAGTCCACGGTGACGCCCCTGCCGCTCTGCACATCGCAGTAGTCACCGGCGGGCAGGGAGGTCCGGAAGGTCCGCGTCAGCGCGGAACCCTCGTGGTTGATGACGACGTACGCCTTGTCGCCGCGGCCGAAGGCGATCCGGTTGCCGCCGTCGTCCCACCAGTCGGTGACCGGGGCGCCCGCGGCGGTGTTGCGGAACCCGACCATGCCCGCGATCTCGCGCCAGGCGTGCTGGCACTTCCAGCCGTCGGTGTAGCAGGCGTTCACCTGGCCGTCCCGGGGTCCGCCCGCGTCCTTGTCGCTGAACTCGAAGCCGGAGTGCACGTCCGGCGAGCCGTAGGGCCAGGCCAGCATGAAGACGTGCGCGAGGGTGTAGCGGGCGCCGTCCTTGTAGGTGAGGGTGCCGCCGCCGCGTTCGGTGTCGTGGTTGGTGACGAACACGGCGGCCCTGTCCGAGGGGAGCAGTCCCCATGCCGTACCGAAGTTCCTCAGTTCGGCGAGGTTCTCGTTGCCGAAGACCCGCTTGAGGTCGTAGGCGTAGCCGAACTCCTGGACGTCGCCGGTGCCGTAGTACTCGGACGGCTGGACCGCCTCGCCGGCCGCGCCGATGGTCTCCTGCTTCCAGTAGGCGCCGGGGTCGGTCAGCCGGGACTTGATGTCCGCGAGGTCCGCTTCGGGGATGTGCTTGGCGGCGTCGATCCGGAAGCCGTCGACGCCCAGGGAGAGCAGGTCGTTCAGATATCCGGCGATCGTCCTGCGGACATACTCCTCGCCGGTGTCGAGGTCGGGCAGGCCGACCAGTTCGCAGTGCTGGACGTTCCACCGGTCCGCGTAGTTCGTGACGGGCGAGGTGCAGTCGTCCATGTCGGCGGCCGAGTAGGTGCCGGGGTAGTCGTACTTGCTGAACGACGACCCGGCGGTGCCGGTGCCGGAGGCGTCGGCCATGTGGTTGATCACGCTGTCGGCGACCACCTTCACACCGGCCGCGTGGCAGGTGCCGACCATGCTCCTGAACGCGGCGCGGTCGCCGAACTTGCTGCCGATCCGGTAGCTGACCGGCTGGTACGCCGTCCACCAGGTGCTGCCCTGGATGTGCTCGTTGGGCGGGGAGACCTGGACGTACCCGTATCCGGCGGGGCCCAGTTCGTCGGTGCACGCCTTGGCGACGGAAGCGAAGTTCCATTCGAACATCACCGCCGTGACGTCCTTGCCGCCGGGCGCGGCGGCCTGCGCCGGCGCGGGCGCCGTGACGGCCGCAGCGGCTCCCGCCAGGGCGGCGAGCGCGGCGGCCACGGTCCTTCTGGCCATGGTTCCTCCAGTTCGTGGGTGGGGGTGACACCGGAGCGGCCTCGAACGGCAACGCGCCTTGCCGGAACAGGCCGTGCGGACTCCTGCCGCATGCTGGTTCTTGCTGCAAGAGTTTGCGGCCGTGACCGTACGGCGCCGCTTCCGCACCGGTCAACCCCTCGCGCAGAGACTCCCTTTGGGCAGGCGTACGCCCGCCCGGGACCGCCGCAAGGTCTTTCGCAAGAATGACGGCGCTGCTATGTTCGTCGCCGTTTCACCGCACTCCGGTCCCCGGCCGCGGGGCCGGGCAGCCGAACGGCCCCTACGCGCCCGGCCGGTGGGCCGGAGTGCCCGAAGCTCCCGTGCCCTCCCCCGCTCCGCGCGCCGTCAGCAGCGGCTCCCACCAGGACCGGTGGGCGCGGTACCAGTCGACCGTCGCGGTCAGCGCGGACTCGAACCCGGCGCGGGGCCGGTAGCCGAGTTCCGCGGCGATCCGGCCGTCGTCCACGGCGTAGCGGCGGTCGTGCCCCGGCCGGTCCGCGACATGGCTGATGCGGTCGGGGCCCGCGCCGCACCGGTCGAGCAGGCGGTGCGCGAGGTCCAGGTTGGCCAGCGCGGTCCCGCCGCCGACGTTGTAGATCCGCCCCGGCCGCCCGCCGGTGCGCACCAGCTCCACCGCGCGTACGTGGTCGTCCACGTGCAGCCAGTCCCGCACCTGTGCGCCGTCGCCGTACACCGGCAGGTTCCCGCCGGTCAGCAGCGCGGTCACAAAGCGCGGGACCACCTTCTCCGGGTGCTGCCAGGGCCCGAAGTTGTTGGTGCAGCGGGTCACCCGGACGTCCAGGCCGTACGTGTGGTGGTGGGCGAGGGCGATGAGGTCGGCGGCCGCCTTGGACGCCGCGTAGGGCGAGCTGGGGCGCAGCGGGTCGTCCTCGCGGGCGGCGCCCTCGGGCAGGGACCCGTACACCTCGTCGGTGGAGATCTGCACGAAGGTGCGCACGCCGTGCCGCAGCGCCGCGTCGAGCAGGGTCTGGGTGCCGGTGACATTGGTGCGGGTGAAGCCGGAGCCGTCCTCGATCGAGCGGTCCACGTGCGACTCCGCCGCGAAGTGCACGATGTCGTCGCATCCGGCGGCCAGCCGCCGCACGGTCGCCGCGTCGCACACGTCGCCCTCCACGAAGGTGAACCCGCTGTGGCCCCGTACCGCTTCCAGGCGGGCCCGGCTGCCCGCGTAGGTGAGCTGGTCGAGCACGGTCACCTGCGCCCCGGGCGGCCCGGACGGACCGAGCAGCGCGCGGACGTAGGCGGAGCCGATGAAGCCGGCGCCGCCGGTGACGAGGACACGGGAGGTCATGGGAACAGATGCACCTTGCTGTGGTCGCCGTTGCACGGGCGGCGGGCCCCGGGGAGGGCGGGGGCGCCCCCGACGGCTCCCGCGCGGATCACCACCGCCCCGACGATACGCGAGCCTGTGGTCACGGCGTCCCCGGCGACACGGCTCCGGCCCCGGCCCCGGCCCCGGCCCCCCGACACGGCCCCGCCCTCGCCCTCACCGTCGCCCCCGCGGCAAGGTGTTTCTGAAATTTTCCGCAACTCATTGCAGGCCGGGCATTCTTGAGGTTGACTCGCTCCCGGCAGCGAAGGGGTGAGCACATGACCGGCTCCGGACGGGCCGCCGCCGAGCGGCGCGCGGACGGCTACGACGTGCTGGTGGTCGGCGGGGTGGGGGTCGACACCGTCGTGCGGGTCCCCGAACTGCGGGTGCCGCCGGGCGACTCGGTCTTCGTGCAGCCGCTGCGGGACTACGTGGGGCACACCGGCAACGGGGTGGCGCTGGGCTGGCACGCGCTGG
Source organism: Streptomyces sp. PsTaAH-124 (assembly GCF_000373685.1). Classification (NCBI taxonomy): domain Bacteria; kingdom Bacillati; phylum Actinomycetota; class Actinomycetes; order Kitasatosporales; family Streptomycetaceae; genus Streptomyces; species Streptomyces sp. PsTaAH-124. Next base: position 267,780 of record NZ_KB892159.1, read on the forward strand.
GCCTGCGGACCAAGTTCGTCGACTTCCTCGGCGACGACCCGCAGGGCCGGACGGTGCTCGCCCACTACGCGCGCCACGGCCTGGACTTCAGCCATGTCGTCTCCCCGCACGGCACCCCGCGCGCCGCCAACCTCGTCGACCCCGCGGGACGGCGGTTCTCCTTCTACGACGGACGGCACCCCGCCGGTCTGCGGCTGCCGCGCGACTTCTACCTGCCCTTCCTGGAGCGCGCCGCCCACGTCCATCTGTCGATCGTCGGCCACAACCGGGACATGTACGAGGACATCCACCGGCTGGGCGTGACCAGTTCGACGGACCTGCACGACTGGGACGGACGCGATCCGCACCACCGTACGTACGCCCTCGCCTCCGACTACGTCTTCCTGAGCGCGGCGGCGCTCCCTGGCCGGGTGGAGGCGGTGCTGCGCTCGGTCGTCGGGGAGGGCAGGGCGCGGTTCGCCGTCGCCACGGACGGCGCCGACGGCTGCCGTCTGCTGGTGCGCGGCGAGGACCGCGTCCGGCACTTCCCCGCGGTGCGTCCCGAGCGCCCGGTGGTGGACACCAATGGCGCGGGCGACGCCTTCGTCACCGCGTTCCTCTGCTTCCTCTTCGAGGGGCGCCCGCTGGAGGAGTGTGTGCGGGCGGGCGCGGTGGCCGGGGCGTTCGCGTGCGGCAGCGCGGGCACCCACACCGAGTTCATCGGCCTGCCGGGGCTGCGCGCGGCCACCGCGCGCGCCGTCCCGGCCGGACGCTGAGCGGTTCAGCCCTGTTCCCGCTCCACCGGCAGCCACAGCTCGGCGTCGGCCCCGGCCCCGCCCTCCTGGGTCCGGACGCGCAGGATCTCGGGTCCGGGACGGCTGCGGTACGGGTTGGAGGGGAACCACTGGGTGAACACGTCCCGCCACAGCTCCTGGATGGCCCGGGGTGCCGGGCCGGACGCGTTGAACACCGCCCAGGTGCCGGCCGCGACCGGCAGCGAGGTCATGTCCTCGGGCACGGCGGCCGAGGTGACCGTCGCCTGGTAGTAGTCGAACTCGGTGCCCTCGGTCCGCGAGGGGTCGATGCCGTCGCAGACGGCGACCACCCCCTGCGGCTCCTGGTCCGACAGCTTCGCCAGCCGCTCCAGGGCCCCTCTGCCGAGCCCCCGGACGAACTCCGTCATCGGCTGGTTCGGCCCCAGGTGCACCAGGGGCAGCCGGGCCTTGAAACCGACGACGGTGAAGTCCGGCCGGTCCACCACGCGATAGCGCATGCTGCTCTCTCCTTCGACGACGAGCCGGAAGGACAGCCGGGGCTGGGAGACGAGCGCGCAGCCGGTGCGCCGGGCCTCGCCGGGTCCGACGCCGTGCATGGCGCGGAACGCCCGTGCGAACGCCTCCCCCGAGCCGTAGCCGTGGCGCACCGCGATGTCCAGCAGCGCCGCGCGCCCGGCGAGCACCTCGGCGCCCGCGACCGTGAGCCGTCTGCGCCGCACGTACTCCGACAGCGGCATGCCCGCCAGCGAGGAGAACATCCGGCGCAGGTGGTACTCCGAGGTGGCCGCGATCCGCGCCAGGACCGTCACGTCGACGGAGTCCGACAGGTGCTCCTCGATGTGTTCCATGGCCTGGTTGAGCCGCTCCAGCACTCCGGGTCCCCTTCCGTTCCTGTGCTCTTCACGCTAGGCGGCGAGCCAGCCGCCCGACCCGACATTCCGTGCCCGATGAAGTCGGGTGGGCGGCGCGGCCGCGGTGCGCCTCGGGGCAGAGCGGCCGCGGCACCCCTCAGGGCAGGTCACCGCGCCAGTCGAAGCGGTCGGGGTCGGTGGGGCGCGGCGCGTAGTGGGTCCGGCCGCCCGGCCCGTAGCGGCCTATCTCGGTGCGCAGGACGACACCGTCCGGGCGGGTGTGCGCGGGCCGGTCGGTGACGTCCAGCAGCAGGCCGTCGAGCGGCCCGGCCACCAGTTGCGCGTAGCGCCGCCCGTGCCGGGGTGCGGCGTCCTCGTGATCGGCTCCGTAGACCCGGCCCCGCATGAAGTCCTGCTCGTCCATACCGCACAGGGTCGCAGCCACCACTGACAACGGGGCCGCCTGCCGCCCGCGGGGCTCAGGCCGCCGCCGCTGCCGCCTGCCGGGCGCGGGCCTGCATGCGGGTGCGGACCTCTTCCACGAAGCGCGGCGGGGGCACCGGCATGGGGCCCTCGACGAAGGTGCCGAGGCCGACGTCGTAGCGGCTGCCCCGGACCGGGTCGACGATCTCGTGGCCGTCCGCGCGGATCTGCGCGATGGTGCGCCGTACGGCCGCCGTGTCCCACATCTCGGCGCTCATCACCGGGAAGAACACCACCGGGGCGGTGGCCTGGAGGACGGTGGCGGCCAAGAGGTGCGGCGCGGCTCCGGTGGCCACCGCCGAGAGGGTGTGGGCGGTCGCGGGCAGGACGGTGACCAGGTCGTGCTCCGCCGCCAGGCTCACGTGGTTGTCGCGCGGCCAGGTGTCCGCCGACTCGCCGGTGACCACGCGGTCGGCGAACAGGGCGACGGTGTGCGGCGGCAGGAAGCGGGTCGCGGTGTGGGTCATGAAGACGGTGACCGTGCCGGTGAAGTGGGCGCGCAGCGCGGAGAGGTAGGCGGGGAGCAGGGCGACGGCGCCCGCGCCGGTCGCGCCGATCAGCAGCCTGCCGCCGAAGGCGGTCGGTTCGGCGGGTGCGGTGGTCTCTGTGGTGGTGCTCATCGCGGATCCTGGTGCTCTCTCGTGACGAGGAACGGGGAGGGGACGGCGGCCGGGGGAAGGAGGCCGTGCCGCCGTGCCGCCGAGCCTAGGCAGCGGCGGCGGGCCCCGACCGGCTCCGCGTGCCGGGGCTACTGACGATCCGTGCCGTCCGCCGCGAGGACCGCTCCGGCACGGTAGGCGCCGGGGGTGAGGCCGGTGACCGCGCGGAAGGCCCGGTGCAGTTGCGACTCGCCGCCGAACCCGCAGGCGTACGCCACCGAGGCCACCGTGCGCTCCGGTGCCGCGCGCAGCAGCCGCCGGGCGTGGTCGACGCGCAGGGTCCGCAGCAGCGCGCCGAAGGACTCGCCGTGCTCGGCGAGGACGCGGAACAGGGTCCGCCGGGAGATCCCGCACGCGGCGGCGGCCGTGTCCGCGTCCAGGCGCGGATCCTGGGCGTGCCGGCGCAGGACGTCGTGGACGCGTTCCCGGGTCAGCGCGCTCGCGGACGCCCGCCCCGGGGTCGCCTCCTGGGCCCAGCCCGCCGCGCAGTCCAGCAGTCCCGCGGCGTGCGGCACCAGGGACGCCGCCGCGCGCGGGTCGGCGCGCTGCCGGCGTTCGAGTCCGACGAGGAAGTCGGCGACCAGCCGCGCCGGTCCGTCCGGGTCCAGGGCCACCGCCGTCGCCCGTGCGAGGGAGCGGCGGGCCATCCGGTCGCGCGGCACCTGGACGACCAGTTGGGAGAACGGCCCGGTGAATTCCAGGGTGTACGGCCGGGTGCTGTCGACGAGGGTCATGGCGCCCGGGGTCAGCAGCGCCCGCCGGCCGTCCTGCCCGACGCGGCCCTCGCCCGTGAGCTGGATGTTGGCCAGGACGTCGTCGCCGCCGCCCCGGGCGATGAGCGTACGGGTGCGGTCGACCCGCTGGGCGCCGGAGCGTACGAGGGTGAATCCGAGGCCGTCGAGGTTGACGTGCTCGACCCGGCCGTGCAGCGGTGCCGGTGCGGTCGGGCGCACCCGGACCGGGACGAACGCGCTGCACACCGCGTCCGTCCAGTAGGCGGACGCGTCCGTCTCGCAGACGTCCGCCGTCGACCTGACCACCCGTGCACCGCGTTCCACCGTGCCCTGCACCTCCCCGACCGGCCGCCCCTGTCGGCACCGAACCTAGCGCGCCGTCCCTCGCGATCGGGCGGTCGGCCGCTGTGAGGCACGGCATGTGTGTGAACCACGGCGCGGCCGGCGGCCGTGTTGTACTCGGAGAGTTTCTGCACATCAAGGCAATGAGGTGGTCCAGTGGCGGATCTCGCTGACTCGATCGAATCCATGGAGCAGCTCGCCTCCGTGTGGCGTGCGATGGTGCTCGACCGGGATCCGGCGGCGGACGTACGGGATCTGCCGGGGATCGCCGTCCGCTGGGCCGACTGCCGGTTCGCCTTCTGGAACGCCGTCACGCTGACGGACGTCGGCGCGGACGCGGACCTGCTGGCCGAGCGGCTGGGCCGGGCGGCGGACATCATGCGGGAGAAGGAGCACCCGGGCTTCCTCTGGGTGTTCGAGGACCTGCTCGACGACGCGGCCCGCGCGGCGCTGCCCGCGGCGGCCGAGCGGGCGGGCCTCGTGCACGCCTTCCCCGGCACCGGCATGGCCGGGGACATCCTGCCGCTGCCGGAACCGGCCCACCCCGAGCTGACGTTCGCCAGGGTGACCACGGACGACCATCTGCGGGCCTACGCCGACCTCAACTCGCGCGCCTACGGATTCCCGCTGGAGGACGGTCGTGACGGGCTGCTCGGCTCCGCTCTGTGGAAGGAGGACGTGTACGCGTATCTGGCACTGCGCGACGGTGTCCCGGTGGCGTGCGCGGCCACCGTGGAGGCGGACGGCCGCCTGTTCGTGGTGCTCGTCGCCACGGACCCCGAGTGGCAGCGCCGGGGCTACGGCGAGGCGGTGACGCGCAAGGCGCTGCACGAGGGCGCACGGGCCACCGGCCTGACCCGCGCCACGCTGCACGCGACGGTCGCCGGGGCGCCCGTCTACCCGCGCATCGGCTTCCGCCCGAACTCCCCGATGCACTTCTACGCCCTCCAGGGCTGAGCAGGCCGCCGGGCGCACCGGCCGGGCCGGTCCCGCGCGGGGACCGGCCGGGCGGGTCAGCGGGCGAGGATCCGGCGCAGCCAGCGTACGCGGGTCGCGCGGGCGTCACGGGAGACGGCGGCGTCCGGCACCAGCTGGTCGAAGCCGTGGAAGCCGCCCGACCAGACGTGCAGTTCGGCGTCACCGCCGGCCCGCCAGAGCGCGTCCGCCAGGGCGATGGTCTCGTCGCGGTAGGTCTCGGCCGCCCCGGCGTCGACGTAGAACGGCGGCAGCCCGGACCAGTCGGTGGCGCGGGCGGGGGCCGCGTACGGCGGTACGTCCGCGCTGCCGCGGGCCTCGCCCAGCAGGCACGCCCAGCCCACGTCGTTGGCGTACCGGTCCCATACGCCGCGGCCGGTCATCTGGCGGGCGGAGGCGGTGTCGTTGCGGTCGTCGAGCATGGGGCACATCGCAAGGACGCCGGTGAGGGCGGGGCCGCCCCGGTCGCGGGCCATCAGGGCGACCGCGGTGGCCAGGCCGCCGCCCGCGCTGCCGCCGGCCAGGACGATCCGCCGCGGGCCGCCGCCGGGCCCGCCGAGCTGCCCGGCCGTCCAGCGCAGGCCCGCGTAGCAGTCCTCCACACCGGCCGGGTAGGGGTGTTCGGGCGCGAGCCGGTAGCCGACGGAGACCACCACCAGGCCCAGCGGCGCCGCCCATTCCCGCAGGATGCCGGCGACTCCGGTGCGGTGGGTGCCGCCGATCATGCCGCCGCCGTGCAGATGGCAGACGACGGGCGCGTCGGCGGGCGCCCCGGCGGGGCGGGCGACGAGCACCGGGACGGCGGGCGCCCCGGCGGGGCCGGGCACGTACCGCTCATGCACCTCGAACGCGCCGCCGTCGCGCAGTTCCTCGTCCGTGGGGTCGGGGGACGTCCGGGCGAGCAGGTCGCGCCAGCGGGGGACGTCGGCCGGCGAGGACGGTTCGGCGCCGGGCGGGACGGCGGGGCCGTCCAGGAAGGCGGCGGGTTCCGGGTCGAACGGGACCGGCGGTCCGGCCGGGGCGGGGCGGTTGCGGGGGTGGGGGGCGAAGGGGTGGTGCATGGGGTCCTCCGTGCGGGGGGATGTCACCAGGTGACCGGCAGTTCGTGGACGCCGTAGATGAGCATGTCGTCCTTGAACGCGACGGTGTCGGCGTCCACCGCGAGCCGCAGATCCGGGAACCGGCGCAGCAGCGCGGGGTAGGCGAGTTGCAGTTCGGTGCGGGCCAGGTTCTGGCCGAGGCACTGGTGGACGCCGTACCCGAAGGCGAGGTGGCGGCGGACCTCGGTACGGGCGGGGTCGAAGCGGTCGGGATCGGTGAAGACGGCGGCGTCGCGGTTGCCGGACGCGTTCGCCACGATCACACCCTCGCCGGCGCGGACCAGCCGGCCGCCCACCTCGGCGTCCTCGGTGGCGACGCGGGCCAGTCCGCTGTGTGTGATGGTGAGGTACCGCAGCAGTTCCTCGACGGCGGTCGCCACCCGGGCGGGGTCCTCGCCGTCGCGGACGAGGGCGAGCCGGTCCGGGTCGCCGAGCAGGACGAGGGTGCCGAGCGCCGTCATGTTGGCGGTCGTCTCGTGCCCGGCGACCAGCAGGGACACGGCGATCTCCACGAGGAGGGCGGCGTCGAGGGCGCCGCCGCGCACCCGCTCCACGACCAGGGAGCTGAGCAGGTCGTCGCCCGGCGACCGGTCCTTGTGGGCGATCAACTCCGTCAAATAATCGGCGAGTTCGGTGCGGGCCGCGGTGAACTCGGCGACGCCGCTGTCCCGGGCGATCATCGCGCGGGCCGCGCGCTGGAACAGCGGCTGGTCCGCGGGGGGCACGCCGAGCAGTTCACCGATGACCAGGGAGGGCATCGGCAGCGCGAAGTCCTCGACCAGGTCGGCCGGCGGGCCGACGGCCGCCATCCGGTCCAGCAGCCCGTCGATGATCTCCTGGATGCGGGGCGCCAGCGCGGCCGTCCGCCGGACCGTGAAGTGCCCGGTCAGCATGCGTCGTTGACGGGCGTGCTCGGGGTCGTCCCGGGTGACGAACGCCTGGACCTCGGCGGCGCCCAGCGCCTTGAAGCCCGCGCTCGGCGAGGGGAAGCCGGGCCGGGAGGGGTCGGCGCTGAAACGGGGGTCGCCGAGCACGGCGCGCATGTCGCCGTGGCGGGTGACCAGCCACGGGGTGCTCCCGTCCCAGATCCGCACCCGGACGGGCGCCTCCTGCCGCAGCCGCGCGTAGGACGGCGGCGGGTCGAAGGGGCAGCCGGGTGCACGGGCGGCCGGGAACGGCGACAGGGACGGGGACGGGGACGGGCCGGAGGGTGTCATATGTGTGTGACCTTTCCTGAGTATGTGGCGGTCGAGGTGTGCCCCCTGGGCGGGCGATCCCACTGAACGGAAACATGTGTCACACAGGTTTCGCAAACACCTTATGGGCCCGCGGGTCGTCCGGCCGGGCCCCGACACCCTTGCGCCGCCAGCCGGGCGACGGCTAATTTGATGGCGCGTCACGACCGGTTCCGCTTCCTGGAGTTCAGCGCCTCCTTCGCTTCCGTCCCACGGCCCAGGAGTTGGTATGCGCGGCATCGCGTCGTCCAGGAGAAACACCGCACGGGTCCGCGGCCGGTCGCCGCGGCGGGCCCCGCGCCGCCGCCTCGCCCTGCTGCCCGCCCTGCTCGGAGCGCTGGCCCTGGCCGTGGCGTTCCCCGGCGGCGCCGACGCCGCCGTCCTCACCCTGCTGCCGCAGAACGCCGACGGCCTGGAGCAGACCTTCTCCCCCGCCTACGACTACGACGGCGACGGCTGCTACGCCACGGCGGCCATCGGCGCCGACGGCACCCTCAACCCGGGGCTGCGGCTCGGCGGCGACGTCAACGGGCACTGCCACGACTACCCCCAACTGGCCAACGCCAACACGTACTCGCGGGAGAAGTGCAACAACGGCTGGTGCGCGGTCGTGTACGCCAGTTACTTCGAGAAGGACCAGGCCACCCTGGGCCCCGCGGCCATCGGGCACACCCATGACTGGGAGCACGTGGTGGTGTGGATCAACGACAACCAGGTGCGCTTCGTCTCCGTGTCCCAGCACTCCGGCTATCAGGTGGCCGCCGCCTCGTCGGTGCGGTTCGACGGCACCCACCCCAAGATCGTCTATCACAAGGACGGCGTCTCCACGCACTGCTTCCGGTTCGCCAACACCAACGACGACCCCCCGGAGAACGTCACGGGCGGCTGGTTCTTCCCGCGCCTGGTCGGCTGGAACGGCTATCCCGCGGGGCTGCGCGACAAGCTGATGGGCGCGGACTTCGGCGCCGCCACCATCAAGATCAAGGACGGCGACTTCGCGTACGCCCTCGCCCACTCCATGCCCTCCGGAATCCCGTTCGACCCGAACGCCTGAGGCGCTTCGCACCAGGTCACGGCCCCCTTCACAGGTCCGTCCCCCTCCCCGGCCCGGCGACCGGCCTCCCCATGCGCGAAGTCCGGTCGTTAGGGTGTCCCAGGCGGTTGGCAAAGAATCGGTCAAGCCGCGGACGAACGAGGGAGACAGAGCGTGGGAGCTGTACGCATGAGCAACACACCGCTGCCAGGGATCGGCACGCGGTACGACCTGACGACCCGGGAGCAGCGCCGGCTGTCGGTGGTGGCCCACCGGGACGGCACCCGGACGCTCAGCGCCTACCAGGAGGACGACGCCGACGCCTGCGCGCTCTCGGTACGGCTGACCCCGGGCGAGGCGGACAGCCTCATCGACGCCCTGATGCCGACCCACCACAGTCCGAACCTGCTGTCGACCACCGAACTGGGACTGGTGGCCGAACGGATCACCCTGTCCGCCACCTCGTACTGGAACGGCAGGCTGCTGGGCGACACGCAGATGCGGACCCGGACCGGGGTGTCCATCGTGGCCGTGCTGCGCCGGGCCGAGGCGGTGCCCTCCCCCGGGCCCGACTTCCGGCTGGCCGGCGGTGATGTGCTGATCGTCATCGGCACCCACGAAGGCGTGGAGGCTGCCGCCGGAATACTCGGGCGGGAGTGAGCACATGCACTCCGCTGTCTTCCTCATCGAGTTCGGTGCGATCCTCCTCGGGCTCGGTCTGCTCGGCCGGTTCGCCGGGCGGCTGCGCTTCTCCCCGATCCCCCTGTACCTGCTGGCCGGTCTCGCCTTCGGGGAGGGCGGGCTGCTGCCGCTGGGCGCCAGCGAGGAGTTCGTGGCGATCGGCGCCGAGATCGGCGTCATCCTGCTGCTGCTCATGCTCGGCCTGGAGTACACCGCCAGCGATCTGGTCTCCAACCTCAAGACCCAGTACCCGGCCGGTCTCGTCGACGCCACCCTCAACGCGCTGCCCGGTGCCCTCATGGCACTGCTGCTGGGCTGGGGACCGGTCGCGGCCGTCGTGCTCGCCGGTGTCACCTGGGTCAGCTCCTCCGGAGTCATCGCGAAGGTGCTCGGCGACCTGGGCCGGCTCGGCAACCGCGAGACACCCGTCGTGCTGAGCATCCTCGTCCTGGAAGACCTGTCCATGGCCGTCTACCTGCCCATCGTGACGGCCCTGCTCGCGGGCAGCGGTCTGGCGGCGGGCAGTGTCACCCTGGGCATCGCCCTCGGTGTCGCCGGACTGGTGCTGCTGCTCGCGGTCCGCTTCGGCCGGCACATCTCCCGGTTCGTCTCCAGCGACGACCCCGAGAAGCTGCTCCTGGTCGTGCTGGGCCTGACCCTGCTGGTCGCCGGTGTCGCCCAGCAGCTCCAGGTGTCCGCCGCAGTCGGTGCCTTCCTGGTCGGCATCGCGCTGTCCGGTGAGGTCGCCGAGGGCGCGCACCATCTGCTGTCGCCGCTGCGCGACCTGTTCGCCGCGGTGTTCTTCGTCTTCTTCGGACTGCACACCAACCCCGCGGACATCCCGCCGGTGCTGCTGCCCGCCCTCGCCCTGGCCGCCGTCACCACACTGACGAAGATCGCCACCGGTTACTGGGCCGCCAAGCGGGCGGGCATCTCCGCCAAGGGCCGCTGGCGTGCGGGCGGCACCCTGGTCGCCCGCGGTGAGTTCTCCATCGTCATCGCCGGGCTCGCGGTCACCGCGGGCACCGAGGCGTCGCTCGGCCCGCTGGCCACGGCGTATGTGCTGATCCTGGTCATCCTCGGTCCGCTGACGGCCCGTTGGACGGAGCCGCTGGCGCGGCGCCTGGTCGCCCTGCGGCGCGAGCGGGGACCCGTGCGCGAGGAGAGCGCCGAGGTCGCCACGGTGCCGGGTCCGCGCACCGCGGTGGAACACCGGCACGACACCGCCGATCCGTCCTGAGCGGACACGACGAGGCATGTGCGTCGGGGGCCGGGGAAGTGTCAGAACACCCCGGCCCCCGGCCGTGTCCCGTGACTTCGAAAGGTGCCTCTTTGCCCGATCCACTACGCTGCCACCAGCCGCATGGCCCATAATCCACAATTCGACGTCAAGTCGCGTCCCAGCCAACCGCGGCACCACGAGAAGAGGCCAACACCATGCCCGAACCCACCGTTTCGCCCGACCTGGCGGCGCAGTACACCGCACAGGTGACCGGGGATCTGGAGCGCAACCTGCGGGAGCAGGACCGTATCAGCGCCGAAATCGCTTCACTTCAGGAGCAGTTGACGGTGCTGCGGCGTGACCACGATGTGCTGGTGAACATGCAGCAGGCGCTCGGCAAGGCCGCGGCGGCCTCGGACCGCGCGGCGTCGGAGACACCCTCGGCGGCCGCATCGGAGACGGCCACCGGCACCGTGCCCGCCCCGCGCCGCAGGACCGCGGCCAAGACCGGCGCGACCAAGTCGGCCGCCGCCAAGGCGACCGCCACCAAGACGACTGCCGCCAAGGCGTCTTCCGCCAAGGCGGGTACGGCCAAGCCCGGCGGCGCGAAGTCCGGCCCGGCGAAGACCGCCACGAAGACCGCCACGAAGGCCGCCGCCAAGACGGACGCGGTCGGCACGGACGCGGCCGAGCCGGAAGCCAAGTCCAGCACGGCCAAGACCGAGACGGCCAAGTCCGCCGCCGCCAAGACCGAGACGGCCAAGTCCGCCGCCAAGCCCGCGGCGGGCAAGAAGGCCGCCGCTCCGGCCCGTGGCACGAGCAAGAAGGCGGCGGTGTCCAAGTCCGCGGCCCAGAAGCCCGCCACGGAGAAGTCCGCTCCGGAGAAGGCCACGGCAGACAAGGCCACGGCGGACAAGCCGGCCGCCTCGAAGACGGCGGCCACCAAGGCGACCACCGCCAAGCCCTCGACCGCCAAGTCCGCGACCGCGAAGCCCGCGAACGCGAAGTCGACGGCCGCCAAGCCCGCCGCCAAGCCCGCCGTCACGAAGTCCGCCGCGAAGGCCACCACGAAGGCCACCGCCAAGGCCGGGGCCGGGGCCGGGGCCGGGGCCGGGGCCGGTCAGCCCACGCTGGTGGAACTGGTCCGCCGTCACCTCACGGAGCAGACCGAGCCGCGCTCGGCGGCGGAGGTCACCGCCGCGCTCGACAAGGCCCACCCGGAACGCGGCGTCAAGACCACCGTCGTCCGCACCACCCTGGAGGGGCTCGTGGCCAAGAACCACGCGCACCGCTCCAAGCAGGGCACGTCGGTCTTCTACACGGCCAACGACGCCGCCGCGCAGTCCCCGGCCGTCCCGGCACAGCCGCAGGCCCAGCCGGAAGCGGCCACGGCCTGAACCCCGGCCGGTTCCGGCGGGTCCGGACGCGACACCCCCGGACCCGCCGGAACCGGCCGAACGGTGCAGGTGGGAGGGTGACAGGCAGCTCATGGCGGACACACATGGCCCATGTAAGGTGAACCTATCCTTACTGCTGCAAAGTCCCCTGTGGAGTGCACATGTCCCTTCGGCGCCGCGCCCCTGTCGCTGTCGCTCTCGCTGTCGTCGCCGCTCTGTCGGTCTCCGCGTGCGGCGGCGGTGACTCCTCCGGCGACAAGTCCTCCTCCAGTTCCTCCGCCGGAGGCGGTTCGAAGTCGGTGGCGAAGGGCGGCAAGGAGTTCGGGAGCGCCGCCCAGAAGACCGCGGCGATGGGCACCGACGCCAAGCCCGGTCAGTGGCCGCGCACCATCAAGCACGCGATGGGCACCACCGAACTCAAGAAGCGGCCCGAGCGCGTGGTCGTCCTGGACGTCGGCGAGCTGGACAACGTCGTCTCCCTCGGCATCAAGCCGGTCGGCGTCGCCTACACCGAGGGCTCGCCGCACCTGCCCTCGTATCTGAAGGGCGCGGGCGCCCCCAAGAGCGTCGGCACCATCAACAGCCTCAACCTGGAGGCGATCGCGGGGCTCAAGCCGGACCTCATCCTGGGCAGCCAGCTGCGCGCCGCCGACTCCTACGACGAGCTGTCGAAGATCGCGCCCACCGTCTTCTCCATCCGGCCCGGCTTCACCTGGAAGGAGAACTACCTGCTGAACGCCGCCGCGCTGGACCGCACCGCGCAGGCGAAGGCCGCGCTGGCCGCGTACGAGAAGCGGGCCCACGAGCTGGGCGCGAAGCTCGGCGCGCACAAGCCGTCGGTGTCCATGGTGCGTTACATGCCCAACGGTGTGATCCGGCTGTACGCCAACGACTCGTTCATCGGGACGATCCTGAAGGACGTCGGTGTGCCGCGGCCCAAGAACCAGGACATCGCCGACCTGGCCGCGGAGATCAGCGCGGAGAACATCGACAAGGCCGACGCCGACTACATCTTCAGCGGTGTCTACGGCAACCCGGACGCCACCTCCCGGAGCAAGGCCCGCGGCAACCCGCTGTGGAAGAACCTGAAGGCGGTCAAGGCGGGGCACGCCTACGACGTACCGGACGAGACCTGGTACCTCGGACTCGGTGTCACCGCCGCCGACTCGGTCCTGGACGACCTCCAGAGGTATCTGAAGCCCTGACCCGGACCGAGCCGGACGCGGACCGGCCGGACCCGGACCGATCCGGACGAGAGAGAGTGAGCGCGGCCCATGTCGCCCCCCAACCGCCGCCGAGCGGCCTGGCTGCTTGCCGGAACGATCCTGCTGTTGGGCTCCGTCCTGCTGAGCCTCGCGGTGGGCAGCCGGCAGATCGCGCCCGGCACGGTGTTCCAGGCCCTGCTGCACGGCGGCACCAGTGACGACGCCCAGGTGGTCAGGGCCCTGCGGGTGCCCCGCACGGTGCTCGGTGTCCTGGTCGGCGTCGCGCTCGCCCTCGCCGGAACGGTGATGCAGGGCATCACCCGCAACCCGATCGCGGAGCCCGGCGTCCTCGGTGTCAGCCAGGGCGCCGCGGCCGGTGTGGTGTGTGCCATCGCCTTCTTCGGCGTGCATTCGACGACCGGCTACGTCTGGTTCGCCTTCGCGGGCGCCGTCGTCGCGGCCGTGGCCGTCTACGCCGTCGCCAGCGGTGGCCGGGGCGGGGCGAGTCCCGTCAAACTGGCGCTCGCGGGGGCCGCGATGAACGCGTTCCTCGCCTCGGTGGTCTCCGGCGTCGCCACCACCCGGGCCCGTGTCCTGGACGAGTTCCGGTTCTGGCAGGTCGGTTCGCTCGACGGGCGCGGCGGCGCGGTCGTCTCCGAGATCTGGCCGTTCCTGCTGGCCGGTGCGGTGCTGGTGGTGATGCTGGCCCGCGGGCTCGACGCGCTCGCGCTCGGCGACGAGGCGGCCCGCGCGCAGGGCCACCGCGTGGTCCGGGTACGGGCCCTGGGCGCGCTCGGCGCCACCGTGCTGACCGGCGCGGCGGTGGCCGCGGTCGGCCCGATCGCCTTCACCGGCCTCGCCGTCCCGCATCTGGCCCGCGCCCTGGTCGGCGGCTCGCACCGCTGGGTGCTGCCGCTGGCCGCGCTGCTCGGGCCGGTGATGCTGCTCTGCTCCGACGTGCTGGGCCGCGTCGTCTTCCCCCCTTCGGAGGTCCCGGTGGCCGTGATGACCGCGGTGCTCGGTGTGCCGTTCCTCATCGCCCTCGTCCGGCGGCGCGCGGCGGTGGCCGCGTGAACCGCACCGGATCCGTGTCCTACGCGCCTGCCGGGCACGCCGCGCTGCGGGTGCGGCGGGCCAGTGTCCTCGTGCACCGCCGGGCGGTCCTCGTCGCGGGCGCCCTGGCCGTCCTGCTGGCGTGCGCCTGTGTGGCGTACCTGTGCACCGGCGAGTCCTTCGTCGCGCCGGGCGAGGTGGTCCGGGTGGTGCTCGGGCAGCCCAGCCCGGACGAGCTGGTCGTGGGGACGCTGCGGCTGCCGCGCCTGGTGGTCGGGCTGCTCGCGGGCGCCGCGTTCGGCATCGCGGGCGCGACGATCCAGACGGTCGCCCGCAATCCGCTGGCCAGTCCGGACGTCATCGGTGTCACCCACGGGGCGGGGCTCGCCACCGTGACCGCGATGAGCTTCGGCCTGGTCGCCCACGACGCGCTGCCCTATGTCTCGGTGGCGGGCGGCCTCTCCGCCGCGCTGCTGGTGTATGTGTTCGCCTGGCGGCGCGGGCTGCACGCGTCGCGGTTCGTGCTCATCGGCATCGGTGTGTCGGTGGCGCTGGGCTCGCTGACGCAACTGGTCCTCACCAAGGGCGATGTGGTGGTGGCCCAGCAGGCGAAGGTGTGGCTGACCGGTTCGCTCAACAGCCGGGGCTACGACCAGGCGGGCCCGCTCGCCCTCGTCCTGCTCTGCGCGCTGCCCGCGGTGGTGTGGGCGTCCCGCGCCCAGCGGGGCGCGTCGCTGAGCGACGACACCGCGCGCGCCCTCGGCATCGGCCTGAACGGGGTCCGGCTCGGGCTCACCGCGCTCGGCGTCGTCCTGACGTCGGTGGCGACCGGGGCCACCGGGCCCGTCGACTTCGTCGCCCTGCTCGCCCCGCAGATCGCGCGCAGGCTCACCCGGACCACGCAGATCCCGCTGGTGTCCTCGGCGCTGACCGGCGCGCTCGTCGTGGTGGTCGCCGACCTGCTGGCCCGGCGCCTCTTCCACCCCGTGGAACTGCCCGTGGGCGTCCTCACGGCGGCGGTCGGGGCGCCGTATCTGATGTGGCTGATCGCCCGCACCGGGCGGCGGTCGCGGGGCGCCGCCTCCTGAAGCGCGCCGACGGGACCGGACCTCTTGAGGTCCGGTCCCGTCGGCGTTTCCGCGCCCGCTCCACCGCCGGCCGGGGGAAGGGGCGCGCGGGCCCGGTCAGGCGACCGCCGCCCGGTCGTCGCTGTCCGCGGCGGCGGCGCTGCCGGTGACCGGTGCCGTGGCCGCGCGGGGCCGCCCGAGGGCGAGCGCGAGGACGGTGCCGACCGCGAGGGTGGGCGCGATCCACAGGAAGCCGGTGCTCGTCGCGTGGGCGAAGGCGTCCAGGGCGGTGTCGCGGAGCGCGCCGGGGAGCCGCCCGATGGTGTCCGGGCGGGACGGGTCGAAGCCGCCGCCGGTGGGCAGGGCGCGGACGCCGTGGGCGAAGCCGGTGGAGAGCAGGGTGCCGAAGACAGCGACACCGAAGGCCGCCCCGATCGAGCGGGCGAAGGTGACGACGGCGCTCGCGGCGCCGAGGTCGGCGGCGGGGACACTGTTCTGCACCGTGGTCAGGACGACCATCGGGACCATGCCCATGCCGACGCCGGTGATCAGGAAGTAGACGCCGAGGACGACGGTGCCGGTGCCGGCGCCGACGGTGCCCAGCAGGAGCAGCCCGGCGAGGTTGACGAGCAGACCGGAGACCAGGATCAGGCGCAGCCGTCCGGCGTGGGCGGCCCAGCGCCCGGCCAGGGACTGGCTGACGACCAGTCCGGCGACCAGCGGCAGCAGATGCACGCCCGACAGGGTGGCCGAGACCCCGTCGACGACCTGGAGGTACGTGGGCAGGTAGACCAGGACGCTGAACATGGCGGCGTTGGCCACGAAGCCGATCAGCGAGGAGAACACCACGGTGCGGGAGGTGAGCATGGCCACCGGCAGCACCGGGGCGGCGGCGCGGCGCTCGACGGGGATCAGGAGCACGGCCAGTACGACCGTGGCCAGGACCAGGCCGAGGATGGCCGGCGAGGTCCAGCCCCAGCGTTCACCGAAGGAGGTGACGAGGACGATGCCGGTGGCGATCGCGGCCAGCACCAGTGAACCGACGTAGTCGATACGGGCCTTGGCGCCCTTGGCACCGGCGGGCAGCACGCGGGCGGCGATGACCAGGGCGACCGCGCCGATGGGCAGGTTGATCAGGAAGGCCCACCGCCAGGACAGCTGGTCGGTGAAGATGCCGCCGAGCAGCGGTCCGACGATGCTCGCGACACCGTAGACGGACCCGAACATGCCCTGGTAGCGGCCGCGTTCGCCGGGCGCGACGATGTCGCCGACGAGCGCGAAGGTCAGCACGATCATGCCGCCGCCGCCCACCCCCTGGAGGGCGCGCGCGCCGATCAGTTCGGGCAGGTTCTGCGCCAGGCCGCAGGCGACGGAGGCGACGAGGAAGACCGAGGTGGAGGCCAGGTACAGGCGCTTGCGCCCGAACATGTCGCCGAGCTTGCCCCACAGCGGGGTGACCGCGGTGGAGGCCAGGAGATAGGCCGCGCTCACCCAGGCGATGTCGTCGAACCCGTTCAGGTCCTCGGCTATGCGGGGCAGTGCGGTCGAGACGATCGTCTGGTCGAGGGCGGCCAGCAGGACCGCGAGGATCAGGGCACTCATGGCCGCGGCGACGCCGCGTGCTCCGGGTGCGGGTGAGGGCTGTGCCTCGGACATCGGAGGGGTCCTTCGGGGAGAGAGCGGAAGAGGGAAGGAAGAGGGAAGAGGGGGGAAGAGGGGGGCGCGCGGCCGGAGGTGTCCGTGGTCCGGTCCGGCCGCGCGCGGCACGCGGGTGCCGTACGGAAGGTGGGGGCTGCCGGGGGCGGGAGCGCCGAAGGGGACGGGGCGCGGGGCGGGTCAGACGGTGACGGTCTTGTACTCGGTGTAGCTGCCGAGGCCGACGGAGCCGTACTCGCGGCCGATGCCGCTGGCCTTGAAGCCGCCGAAGGGGCCGTCGAAGCCGACCGAGGCGCCGTTGACGGTGACCGTGCCGGTGCGGATCCGCCGGGCCACGGCCAGGGCGTGTGCCTCGTCGGCGGACCAGACACCGCCGGACAGGCCGTACTCGGAGTCGTTGGCGATGCGGACGGCGTCGTCCTCGTCGTCGTAGGCGATGACGACCAGGACCGGCCCGAAGACCTCCTCCTGCGCGATCCGCATCGAGTTGTCGACGTCGGCGAACACGGTCGGGGTGACGTAGTAGCCGGCCTCCAGACCCGCCGGGACCTGCGGGCCGCCGGTGACCAGGCGGGCGCCCTCCCGGATGCCCAGCTCGACGTAGTCGATGACCCGCTGCTGCTGGTCGCGGCGGATCATCGGGCCGATGAAGGTGTCCGGGGCGCTCGGGTCGCCGACCTTGAGGGACTCCACCAGGTCCTTGAGCGCGGTCACGACCTCCTCGTAGCGCTCGCGCGGGGCCAGGATGCGGGTCTGCGCGATGCACGCCTCGCCGTTGTTGAGGAGCGAGGAGAACTTCAGTCCCGCGACGGCCGTGGCGATGTCCGCGTCCGGCAGGATCACCGCGGCCGACTTGCCGCCCAGCTCCAGGGAGACCCGCTTGAGCTGCTCTCCGGCGATCGAGGCGATCCGGCGCCCGGCCCGCGTCGAGCCGGTGAACGCGATCTTGTCCACGTCGGGGTGCGAGACCAGGTGCTCGCTGGTCTCCCGGTCCGCGGGCAGCACGCTGATCACGCCCTCGGGCAGCCCGACCCGCTCCAGCAGCTCGGCCAGGAAGCCCATGCTCAGCGAGTTCTCCGGAGACACCTTCAGCACCACCGAGTTGCCCGCGAGCAGCGCCGGGATGATCTTCGAAGTGGCCGAGGAGAACGGGGAGTTCCACGGGATGACCGCCGCCACCACGCCGACCGCCTCCCTGCGCACCACGCTGCGCACCGGGGACGCCGGGTCCGACGGGGTCAGGGTCTCCTCCCAGCCGAACTCCTCGGCCGCCTTCAGATACGCGTTCGCCTGCCGCGTGAGACCGGGCTGGCCCGCCTTGGTGAACCACAGCGCCGAGCCGTTCTCCCGGGAGATCAGCTCCGCGACCCGCTCCGCGTTCTCCTCGCGCAGCGCGTTGAACCGGCGCAGCACCGCCACCCGCTCGGCGGGGGCCACCGACGACCAGACACCGGCGTCGAACGAGGCCCGCGCCGCCGCCACCGCACGGTCGATGTCCGCGGGCCGCGCCTGCGCCGCCCGCCCGATCACCGATCCGTCGTGCGGCGACACGATCTCCAGCAGCTCCGCGTCGCTGGGCTCGGTCCAGGTTCCCGCCACGAACAGCCGGTCATACGTGATCATCACGATCGCTCCTTCGGTTCCGCAGGATCCGACACCCTGCGAGTGCTTCGCCATCTGTCCCATGACTGTAGCACTTCTCAGTGTTAGATAGACATAAGTGTGACTTGCAAACGCCATAGCTGTCCCACCAGAGGTACTTTTATGGAATGAGAGCCGACGCAGCACGCAATCTCGAAGCCGTTCTGACCACCGGGGCGCGCATGCTCGCCGCCGACCCGGGCGCGAGCATCGCGAGCATCGCCGCCGAGGCAGGAGTGGACCGCCGCACCGTCTACCGNCGCTTCGCCTCCCGCGAAGACCTCCTGGCCGCCATCCACCACTCCCGCCTGGNCGCCGTCGAAGACGCCATCACCGACGCACGGCTCCGCGAAGCACCCGTCGCCGTCGCCCTGCACCGCTACGTCGAGAACATCATCACCGTCAACCGCACCTGGCCCGTCGACCTCAGCCTCATGCTCACCGACGACGCCGTACGCACCCGCCGCGACCGCTCCGTCCACGAAGTCGACACCTTCCTGCGCCGCGCCACCGACGAAGGACTCCTCCGCCCCGGTGCACCCGAGGGATGGGCGGGGCCGCTGCTGCCCGAGCTGATCCAGCTGGCCGCCCGGCGGCAGACACACCTCAGCGCCGCCCAGGCCGCCGACGTGGTCGTCAGCACCTATCTGAACGGCTTGGGTCCGAACGGCTCGGGACGGGCACGGGAGGCCGCGCGGACAGCGCCGCGCGGCCGGGACCGGGCGGTCACATGAGCTGGAGGATCCCGGTGGCGGTCACATGCAGGGCGCGGCTGAGGCGGTCGGCGAAGTCGACGCGGGTGTGGGCGAGTTCGGGATCCTGCTGGGCTTCGGTGACGGCCGGGGAGGGGTGGGCGAAGGGCCAGAGTCCGGCGGTGAGCAGGATGGCGGTGGAGACGAGTTCGCGGGCGGCGGCGGGGGTGAGGGCCGTGAGGTGCTCGCGGAGGAGGGCGGCCAGGCGGTTCTGGGCGCGGGTGTGGGTGAGTTTGAACTCGCGTGCGGTCTCGGCGGAGAGATTGCGTTCGAGTTCGGTGCCCAGCGAGCTGAGGAGTTCGCACAGCAGGCGGCGGCGGGCGAGGGAGCGGGCCAGCGCGTCGGTCACGGACGCGGGCGACGCCGGTCCGGGCGGGGCGGCCGCGGCGAGGTCGGCGGGCAGTTCGTCCAGCCACTGGTCGAAGGACTGGTTGAGCAGGGCGAAGAAGACGGCCTCGCGGGTCTCGAAGTACCGTACGACGTTGGTCTTGGACAGGCCCACACGGCGGGCCAGTTCCCGCAGGCTGACGTCCCCGACCGGCATCTCCTCCAGCGACTCCGCCGCGGCCGCCAGGATCGTCCGCCTGCGCGCCTCACGCTGCTCCGCACTGCGCGCCCGCTGGAATCCCGCCGCTCCGCCGTCTGTCACTTCCGCATGCCCTCGCACTTCCGCGCGGCCCGGCCGTGCCCGGCACCGCTCGGGCCACTTTACGCCTCGGCCGGCGCGGTCCCGGGGGACGGCGCCGGCGGGGGTCACCTGGCGGAACCTGCGCGCGGGCGGCCCGGCGCCGCGCGGGCGCCGGGCCGCCCGCGGGGCGCCGTCGCGGCTACTTGGCGAGGAAGGCGAGCAGCGCCTCGTTCACCTCCGCCGCGTGCGTCCACAGCAGGCCGTGCGGGCCGCCCTCGACCTCGACGTAGTCGGCGGCGGGCAGCGCCTTGTGGAACGGCCGCGCGGTGGCCTCGACCGGCAGGATCCGGTCGGCGGTGCCGTGCAGGATCAGGGCGGGGACGTCGACCTTCGGGATGTCGGCGCGGAAGTCCGTGCCCCAGGTCAGCGGGGCGGCGGCAGCAGCGTACGCGCCGCCGCCCGCGGCCACGTCCCAGCTGTTGCGCACGGCCTCCTCGCTGATGCGGCTGCCGAGGGTGACGTCCAGGTTGTAGAAGTCCTTGTAGAACTCGGTGTAGTAGGCGTACCGGTCGGCCTGCACCGTCCGGGAGACCTCCTCGAAGAACTCGGCGGGCGCCGCGCCCTCCGGGTTCTCGTCGTTCTTGGTCAGCCAGGGCTCCAGCGAGGCCAGGAAGGCGACCTTGGCGAGCCGCGCGGTGCCGTACGTGCCGACGTACCGGGCGACCTCGCCGGTGCCCATGGAGAAGCCGACGAGGACGGCGTCGGTCAGGTCCAGGGTCTCCAGGACGGTGTTCAGGTCGGCGGCGAAGGTGTCGTAGTCGTAGCCGGTGGTGGGCTGGCTCGACTGTCCGAAGCCGCGGCGGTCGTAGGTGATGACGCGGTAGCCGGCGTCGAGCAGCGCCGCGGACTGCTTCTCCCAGGAGTGGCCGCTCAGCGGGAATCCGTGGATGAGGACGACCGGCTGGCCGGTGCCGTGGTCCTCGTAGTACAGGTCGATGTCGGTGGTGTTCTCCTGGCCGACCGTGATGAACGGCATGGTGTTCCCTTCAGAGGTGGAGCGCCGCGGTGGCGCCGTCCCGGTTCCGTCCACGCGGTGCCGGGCCGCGCTCCCAGGATGGCTTTGCCCGGCTCCGGCGGTATCCGTCTGATGACTCACGTTCTTCCTGCCTGTTCCGCGCCGTCCGGCGTCCGGCGCGACATGTCCGCAGTCAAATGACGTATCGCGGGCACGTGTGCCCGCGCGTGAACCCCCCGCTGTGGGCACACGTTGCACGAGGTGTGAGAGAAATGACATGTGCCGCCCGTGGGCGGCCCCGTGGAGCGCGCTCGACGGCATGGCTGCCGGGCGCGCTGGGCGCGCTGGTGCTCGCGCTGCTGCCCGCGCCCTTCGCCGCCGCCGCTCCGGTCACGGCCCCGGCCACCCCCGGTCAGGGGGCCGCGGGACGGGCCGCCGCCGCGGTCACGACGGCCTGGCACGACGGCGCCTTCCAGGTGGACCGCGCGCATGTGGTCCGCCGCTCGGACGTGGTGCTGGGCAGGCCCGGCACCGAACCGGCCGAGTCGATGCCGCTGGGCAACGGCGTGCTGGGCGCCGCCGTGTGGGCCGCGGACGGCTTCACGGCCCAGCTCAACCGCGCCGACACCTTCCCGGACCGCAGGTCTCCCGGCCAGGTGACGATCCCCGGGCTGAAGAAGCTCACCGGGGCCGACGACTTCTCCGCGCGGCTCGACCTGTACGACGGTGTGCTGCGGGAGAGCGGCGGCGGGATGACCGCGACCGTCTACACCCGCACGGACCGCGACGAGCTCGTGGTGGACGTCACCGGCGCCGACCCCGACAGCACCCAGACGGTGGGCGGCGACCTGTGGGAGGGCCGCTCGCCCTCGGCCGTCGCCTCGGGGCCGGTGGGCACACTCGCCGAGACCTGGCAGGACTCCGGGACCGGCGGCACCGGCGACACGTACGGCACGCTGCTCGCGGTCACCGCCGGGGGCCGCGACGTGACGTCCTCCGTGCGGGACGGCGACTCCGTGCAGGTGTCGTTCAAGCCGACCGCCGACGGCAGCTTCCGGGTCGTCGTCGCCGCGCCGCACTGGAGCGGCGGTGACGCCCCCGCGACGGCCGCCTCCTACCTGGGCACCGACGCCACCGCGTCCGCCTCCTCCCTGCTCACCCCGCACCTCGCCTGGTGGCACGACTTCTGGTCGCGGGCCGGGACGATGAAGATCGAGTCGGCGGACGGCACCGGCCCGTACCTGGAGAACCTGCGCACGGTCCACCTCTACCAGGCGGCGGCGAGCAGCCGGGCGGCCCTGCCGGGCACCCAGGCGGGCGTGGCCGACCTGTTCTCCTTCTCCCGCGACCAGCACGACTGGTCCCCGGAGAGCTACTGGTGGTGGAACCTGCGTATGCAGGCCGCCGCCAACCTCACCTCGGGTGTGTCCGAACTCAACACGCCGTACTACCGGCTGTACACCTCCAACCTGGCCGCGATCGAGGCATGGACGAAGGACCACATGTCCGGCCGCCCGGGTGCGTGTGTCCCGGAGACGATGCGGTTCAACGGCAACGGCTACTTCGACGGCGGCACCGCCAACGCCTCCTGCGAGGCGGGTGTCACCTCGTACAACGCGCAGACGGTCAGCACCGGCGCCGAGGTGTCCCTCGCGCTGTGGCAGCAGTACCGCACCACCGGTGACCAGGCGTTCCTCAAGGACGCCTATCCGCTGATGCGCGACAGCGCCCGCTTCCTGCTGTCGTACGCCACCACGGGCGCCGACGGGCTGCTGCACACCCGGGCCAACGCCCACGAGACGCAGTGGGACGTCCAGGACCCGGTCACCGATGTCGCCGCGATGCAGGCGCTGTTCCCGGTGGTGGTCTCGGCGGCGAAGGCGCTGGGCACCGACGCGGACCTCGTCACGCAGCTCACCGCCGCGCAGCAGAAGCTGCCGCCGCTGCCGCGCACCGACGCGGCCACCCACACCAAGGTCCTCACCCCGGACGCGGACGCCGCCGGGGACGACGTGATCGCCGTCTCCGCCCAGCCCACCGCCCCGACGCACAACTCCGAGAACCTCGACCTGGAACCGGTCTGGCCCTACGGCCTGATCGGCGACACCGGCCCGCTGCACACCCTGGCCGACCGGACCTTCGAGCACCGCCAGTACCCGAACGACGCCAACTGGAGCTTCGACGCGCTCCAGGCGGCACGCCTCGGCACGGCGGACGCGGTCAAGGACGGGCTCCTCTTCAACGCCACCAACCAGCTGTACCCGTCGGGGCTGGCCAGCAACAACAACGTGCAGGTGGGCCACGAGCCGTACAGCGAGAGCGGCGGGGTGATCGCCGCCGCTCTCAACGAGGCCCTGGTGCAGGACTACGACGACGTGCTGCGCATCGCGCCCGCCGTTCCCGCCGACTGGGACGTGGACGGCACGGTGACCGTGCACGACGGCGCGAAGGTGGACGTGCAGACGCGCGGCGGCACTCCGGTGACCGTGGTGCTCGAAGCCGGCCGGGACGCCTCGTTCGTCACCCGCAACCCGTGGCCCGGCCAGTCGGTGGGGGTGGTGGACGCCGCCGACGGCAGCACGGTCGTGCCGTTCTCCACCGCCGGTACGTTCACGCTGCCCGCGCGCGCCGGGCACGCGTATCTCATCGAGCGGCAGTCGGTCCCCGTCACCTCGCTCCCCTTCCAGCAGGTCGGCGGCGCACCGGCGGTGCTGCCCCGGCACCTGGGCAGGACGTCGGTCGGCCTGGACTTCCCGGTCTCCCCGGCGCCCGCCGGGCCCGTCGGCACCCTCGGCGCGGTCGGCGGCACATGTGTGCGCCACGCGGGCGGCCTGGCCAACGGCACACCCGTGCAGACCGGTGCCTGCGACGGCGGCGCCGACGAGCAGTGGATCGCCGGACGCGACGGCTCCCTGTGGGTGCAGGGCAAGTGCGCGATGCCCGCGGGCCGCGGCGGCGCGGCCGGCACCGCCCTGGTGCTGGCGGCCTGCGACGGCTCCGCCGTCCAGCAGTGGCGGGCGGGTTCCGGACGCACCCTGGTCAACCAGGCGTCCGGACTGTGCGTCGAGGTGAAGGGCTCGGCGACCGCCGAGGGCACACCGCTGCTCGCCCGCGTCTGCGACACCTCGGTGGCCGGGCAGCGCTTCGACCCGCCCGCCGTCCCGGCCGGGCCGCACGGCCACCTCACCGGCATCGGCGGCATGTGCGCCGACTCGGACGGCGGCAGCGCCGCGCCGGGCACCCCGCTCCGGCTGAACACCTGCGGCGGCGCCGAGTCCCAGCAGTGGACGGTGGCCCAGGACGGCACGCTGCGCGTGTTCGACTCGCGGTGCATGACGCCCGAGGGCGGCGGCACGGCGGGCAACGGCACCCCGGTGGTGCT
Organism: Streptomyces sp. PsTaAH-124; assembly: GCF_000373685.1. Classification (NCBI taxonomy): domain Bacteria; kingdom Bacillati; phylum Actinomycetota; class Actinomycetes; order Kitasatosporales; family Streptomycetaceae; genus Streptomyces; species Streptomyces sp. PsTaAH-124. Next base: position 291,646 of record NZ_KB892159.1, read on the forward strand.
GGCGGTCTGCGACGGCTCGGCCGCGCAGAAGTGGCACGCGGGCCCGGACGGCGGCGTGGTGAACGACCTGTCCGGGCGCTGCCTGGACGTCAAGGACACCTCGTCGGCCGTCGGCGCGGTCCTGTGGCTGTGGAACTGCGGTCCGGTCACCGACGCCAAGGTGTGGCAGCTCCCGGCCGCGCAGGGGCCGACCGGCCGCCTCGCCGGGTACGGCGGCAAGTGCGCCGACCTCGCGGGCTCCGGCTCTACCACCGCGCCCGGCACACAGGTGCAGCTGAACACCTGCGGCACGGGCGCCTCGCAGCAGTGGACGCCCGCCCCGGACGGCACCGTGCGCGTCCTCGGGACGTGCATGGCGCTCAGCGGCGGCGGCACGGTGAACGGCACCCGCGTGGTGCTGGCCGCCTGCGACGGCTCCGCCGCCCAGCAGTGGCAGCAGGCCGTGAACCACGGTCTGGTGTCGAAGAAGTCGGGTACGTGTCTGGACGCCACCGGGCCCAGCTCCGCCAACGGCACCCCGTTGCAGATCTGGGCCTGCGCGGGCTCCGACAACCAGCGCTGGCAGGTGCCCGTCCAGGGTCCGACCGGGCGGGTGACCGGCATCGGCGGCAAGTGCGCCGACCTCGCGGGCTCCGGCTCCACCAACACGGCCGGAACACAGGTGCAGTTGAACACCTGCGGCACGGGCGTCTCCCAGCAGTGGACCGCCGCCCCGGACGGCACCGTGCAGACACTCGGCGACTGCATGGGCGTCTCGGGCAACGGCACCGCCAGCGGTACCGCGGTCGTCCTCCAGGTCTGCGATGCCTCGGCCGGGCAGAAGTGGACGCCGCAGGCGAACGGCACCCTGGTCAACGCGCTGTCCGGGCGGTGCCTTGACGCGACCGGGGCCAGCTCCGCGAACGGCACCAGGCTCCAGATCTGGACGTGCGCGGCCTCCGAGCAGCAGAAGTGGCAGCTCCCGGCGGGCTGAGCGGCCCCGTACGACGACAGGCGCCCGGCGGAACGCTTCCGCCGGGCGCCTGTCGTCGTACCGCCCGAGGCCCGCTCGGGCTCCGGTGACATCATCGGCTGTCGGGGACAGAAGACAGACGCAAGACGCAAGACTCAAGAAGACAGACGCCAGAAGACAGACGACACCGGACCGGTGAAAGCCGCCGACCGCGCCAGGAGAGTTGCCGTGCCCACAGCGTCCACCGGATGGTTCGAGACCGCCCGCTTCGGAATGTTCGTCCACTTCGGGCTGTACAGCCTGGCCGCGCGGCACGAGTGGGTGCGCAGCCGGGAGACCATGTCGCAGGAGGCGTACGACCGTTATCTGGACCGGTTCGAACCGGATCTGTTCGACGCGCGCGAGCTGGCCCGCGCGGCACGCGCCGCGGGGATGCGCTACGCGGTGCTGACCGCCAAGCACCACGACGGGTTCTGCCTCTACGACTCGGCGCTGACCTCGTACACCTCCCAGCGGGCGGTCGGACGCGACCTGGTGCGGGAGTTCGTGGAGGCGATGCGCGCCGAGGGACTGCGGGTGGGGCTGTACTACTCGCTGCTGGACTGGCAGCACCCGGACTTCACCGTCGACGAGCACCATCCGCTGCGCGGCACCCCGGCCGCGGACGAGCCGCGCGACATGGCCCGCTACCGCACCTATCTGCACGGCCAGGTGCGGGAGTTGCTGACCGGGTACGGCCCGATCGACCTGCTCTTCTTCGACTTCACCTACCCCGGCAAGGGGCCCGAGGAGTGGGGTGCCGCCGAACTGCTCTCCATGGTCCGCGCGTTGCAGCCGGACATCCTGGTCAACGACCGGCTCGGCATCCCCGGCGACTACGTGACGCCGGAGCAGTACCAGCCCGACCGGCCGCTGGAGCGGGACGGCGCCCCGGTGACCTGGGAGGCCTGCCACACCCTGAACGGCTCCTGGGGCTACGACCGGGACAACCACGCGTACAAGGACCCGGCGCTGCTGGTGCGGATGCTGGTGGAGTCCGTGGCGTGCGGGGGCAACCTGCTGCTCAATGTGGGTCCCACCGGCCGGGGCGCCCTCGACCCCCGGGCGCGCGGGACGCTGGAGGCCATCGGCGCGTGGCTGGCCCTGCACGAGCGGTCGGTGCGCGGCGCCGGTCCGAGCGGCCTCCAGGCCCCGCCGCACACGCTGTGCACCCGGGTGGGCCACCGCCTCTACCTGCACCTGCTCTCCTGGCCGCTCGGCCACCTCCATCTGCCGGGGCTCGCGGGCCGGGTCCGCTACGCCCAACTGCTGCACGACGGCTCGGAGATCCGCTTCCACGAACTGGACGGCGCCGAGCACGAGCACGTGAACATGGCGCCGCCCGGCCAGCCCGCGGGCACCCTCACCCTCACGCTGCCCGTCGCCCGGCCGGATGTCCTGCTGCCGGTGATCGAGCTGGAGCTGGCCGAGGAGGAGTGAGCGGCCGGCGGACCGGAGACCGGCGGCTCAGGAACCGGGCCCGGCATCCTTCCAGATGCCGAGGCCACCGGCCTTGTTGTCGTAGCCGAAGTCGGCCAGGTTCGGCAGCTTGTGGAAGGAGGACACCCTGAGGCCGACCTGCGAGTCCCGCGGGTCGGCTGTCAGGGCCCAGACGTAGTTGGTGTTGTTCTTCACCGACGAGATGCTGCGGTACATGGAGGCACCGATGTCCACCTTGAGGTCGAGCCAGGTGTCCCGCTCGCCCCACCGGATGCCGACCGACTTGCCCTGGTAGTTGGCGTCGGTGTAGATGCAGAACTCGTACTTGGCGGCGTCGCAGCCCGAGCCGACGTTCCAGACGCCTATCTGGCCGGGGTTGTTCGCCGCCGAGGCGGACGCCGCCGTGGTGGTGCCCAGCGCGGTCACGCCCGCGGCGAGCACGGCCAGGCCGATCCCGGCGAGGCGCTTGTTGCGCAGCTTCACACTGTTCCCTTTGTTCGGTACATCGTTGATCGTTCTCCAAAGGATCAACGGATGCCGTGGGGCCCGGGGTTCACTCGGAGCCGAGGTTCGTCCCCGAGGGGAGGGGTTCCCCGGTCAGTGACTCGGCCAGCGCCCGCAGCCGGGCCCGGGGCGTCGCCTCGTACGCCTGCTCGTGCGCGCGGGCGGGCCGGTCACCGTCGTAGTAGCGGCCGGTGGCCTCGGCCAGTTCCGGGTCGTCGACGAGGCGCAGCGTATGGCGCGCGCCCTCCTCCAGCGTGCTCCGGGGCGGGAAGCCGGGCGGCACCATCTTGGTCGGCATGAGCGAGGCCGGGTGCACGGCGTTGACGGTCACCCCGGTCCCGCGCAGCCGTTCGGCGAGGTCGAAGGTGAAGGCGATCAGCGCCAGTTTCGCGCGCGCGTAGGCGAGCATGCCGTCCCACTCGCCGTGTTCCAGCATCACGTCGTCGAAGTCGACCGGCGCCTGTCCCCGGGAGGCGACGTTGACGACGCGGGCCGGGGCCGACCGCGCCAGCAGGGGCGCGAGCCGGCAGGCGAGCAGGTACGGGGCCAGGTAGTCGACCTGGAGGATCAGTTCGGCACCGTCCCGGCTCTGCTCGCGCACCGGCGGGGAGCCGATCCCGGCGTTGTTCACCAGGACGTCGAGCCGTCCGTGCCCGGCCGTGACCCGATCGGCGAGGTCGCGCACCTGGGCCAGCGAGGAGAAGTCGGCGCGTTCGTAGTGCAGACGGGGGTTGCCGGTGGCCGCGCGCAGCTCCGCCAGCAGGGCGGCGCCCTTCTCCGCGCTGCGGCCGTGCGCGATCAGTGTGTCGCCGCGCGCGGCGAAGGTGTGCGCGAGGGCGCGGCCGAGGCCGTCCGTCGCGCCGGTCAACAGGACGGTCCTGCGGGTGATGTTCACGGGGTGAGCGCCTCCTTGGGGGCGAAGGAGGGACCGGGCACCCGGGGGTCCGCCCGGGGGTCCGCCCGGGGGTCCGCGGGGCGGGCCACGTAGAGGGGCGGGTTCTCCTGGTAGAAGAGGTTGATGTCGGCCTCCTCGCCGCCGACGATCAGGGTGTCCCAGGCGCCGCTGGCCAGGAGGGTGCGCAGGGTCGACGGCCGGAGCCCGCCGAGATGGTCGCGGAGTTCCTCGTCGGTGGGCATGCCGGGGAGGCGGGGCGCCAGGCGTGCGCGGATGGCGGCCAGCCGGGTGAGCAGCGCGTCCAGGTCCGACGCCTCCCCCGCCCGGTCCGGGTCCGGGCCCGGGGCGGCGCCGGGGGCCGGGGCGGGGGACGGGGCCGGGCCCGGGGACGGCTCCTGGCTGGCCGCGACGATGTCCTTGATGGCCCGGGTGACGCCCTGATCGTCGGTGGTGACCATGGCGTTCCACGCGCGGCTCTTGTGCCGGTACTGGAGCATCGACATCGCCGCCTCGTGCCGGATGAAGTCCGCGTCGCGCAGCGGCTTGCCCCGCCAGGCGCGGCTGAGCGAGAGGGCGAGCGAAGTGGCCGAGGCCAGGCCGCTGTTGAGGCCGCGGCCGGGCCAGAAGTGGATGGCGTTGGCGGCGTCGCCCAGCAGGAATCCGTAGGTTCCCGGGTCCGTCGCGGTGGCCCGGCCGATCTGCGCGGTGAACCGGGGCCGCTGGACCATGTCCAGCCGGAACGAGGTGACGGCGCTGAGGTCGTCCTCGGCCACCCCGAACAGCCGCAGCCCCTCCTGGATCCGCCGCCACAGCGGCGAACCGCGCAGCAGAGCGGGCAGGAAGAGGGTGCCGTGGGTGGGGCAGACGAACTCGTTGTCGCCGTGGCGGCTCATCACACAGGGGCGCGCGGCGACACACTCCTCGAAGACCTGGCGCACGGGATCGATGCCGATCACGTTCCGGGCCTCCTCGCGGGTGAGCCGCATGTTCAGGAAGCCCTCGCCGCGCAGCGAGTTGAGCAGGAACCTGTTCTGCGCGACGGTCAGCAGCACACTCATCCGGTCGGTGAGCGAGGACTTGACCCGCAGTCCCAGGACCACGTCCTGGAGGTGTTCGCCGTCCAGGGAGTAGATGGAGGCGTCGGCCACGCCGAACCGGTCGGCGTAGTGCTCGCGGGTGCGGGAGCGGCCGCCCTCGCAGATCGCCAGGACATGGTCCCGGACGGGCCGCTTCTCGTACTCGGCGGCGTCGAAGCGCCGGGGCACGAGCCGGATCGCCGGTTTGCGGGCGGCGAGTTCCAGCAGCCGGTCCTCGACGTACGCGATCCGGATGTTGCGGGGCGGACGGCCCTCGACGGAGTCGGGTCCGACGGGCCACATCTCGGAGAAGTGCTCCGCGTCGCCGAACAGTGCCGTGCGCATCTCCTCGGTCAGCGCCAGGTACTGCCTGCTCTGGACGGTCACGACCTGCTGGCGGCGTACGTTGCCGTGGGTCTCGTCCTTCCAGACCACGGTGGAGCCGTGCTCGGTCCACCGTCCGTCGTGGACGGTGATGGACACCCGTCCCGGCAGCGCGTCCTCCAGCAGCAGGGCGAAGGCGAGTCCGACCGGGCCGCCGCCCGCGACGGTGACCCGGAGTTCCCCGGGGTCGGCGGCCGGTCCGGGACGGGGCGGGTCCGGCGGGGCCAGGGCCATGACCGTCTCCATGGCCTCCTCCGTGTCGAACAGGAAGGTCTCGTCACCGATGCGGATGATGTCGCCCGCGGTCAACGCGTGCCGTACGACGGGCTGTTCGTTGATGTACGTGCCGTTCTTGCTGGCGCGGTCGTGGAGGACGTGGGTGTCGCCCTCCAGGACGATCTCGGCGTGCAGCCGGGACGCGCTGGCGCTGACGATGACCACGTCGTTGTCGCTCTTGCGGCCGAAGCGCAGCGGAGCGGCGCCCAGCACCAGGCTCTGACCGGTGAAGGGACCGGTGCGTCCCACGATGACCGACGACACTCGTACTCCTGGAGGACACGGGAGAGGTACCGGGCCGGTCCGCCGACGGAACCGGCCCATCACCGGAACGGAATCCGGGACCCGCCGGGTTCACCTCCTCAGGAGACGCCGTCCGCGGACGGCTCGCAGGTCAGCGTGAACGGGACCGCGCCGGACACCGTCTGCGGCGAGGTGCGGATCTCCACCGCCATCGCGCTCGACAGCCTGCCCTCCTTCGCGTACGCCGTCAGCCGCACGGTCTCCTGATGGGTGCGGGGGCCGCCCGCCGGGAACGACAGGGTCCGCCAGCTCGGGTCGACCACGGCCCCGCCCACCGACACCCAGCGGTAGGCGAACCGCACGGGCGGCTCCGTCACGGTGAAGGTGGCCGTGAAGGCGGGCGCCTGCTCCGGCGGTGGCGGGCAGGCACCGGCGTACGTCGTGTGCGTCCCGCTGACCGTGACGGCCACGGGCTGCCCGGTCGCGGCGCCGGCACCGGGGCCGTCGCCGCCGGTGCTCCGGGTGGCGGCGTAGCCCAGTCCGGCGGCGAGCAGGACACACAGGGCCGCGGCGACGGTCAGCAACTGCCGGGTGCGCCGCCGGGTCGCGGGCCGGGTGGGAGGTGTGGAGGGTGGTGCGGGCTGCGGTGCGGCGGCGGTGCTCGTCACCGTGACGTCCGGTGCCGGGGGACGGGGCGCGGTGGGCTCGGTCCCGGGATGTGCGTCGGATGTCGGCGCCGCCGCGGCGCCCGTGAGGGTGGCCGCGCCCGTGACAGTGGCCGGGGCCGTGGCCATGGCGGTGGCGGTGGCCGTGAGGTGCGGGCCGGTGTCCGGTTCGTCGGCCGGGGTGAGCGCGGGGGCCGTGGGCGCGGTGTCCGTTCCCGGCACACCTCCGGCGGCGATGAGCCGCAGGTCCCGCGCGGTCTGTTCGGCCGTGGCCCGTTCGGCGGGGTCCTTGCGCAGGAGGGTTCCGATGACGGGGGTGAGCGGCCCGGCGAGGTGCGGGGGCGGCGGTTCCTCGTCGACCACCGCGCGCAGGGTCGCCAGGGCGTCGTCCTTGCGGAAGGGCGAGCGGCCCTGGACGGCGGTGTGCAGGAGGACGCCGAGCGACCACAGGTCGGCCTCGGCGCCCGGGGCGCGGCCCAGCGCCTGTTCCGGTGCGATGTACTCGGGTGAGCCGACGACCTCACCGGCCATGGTGAGCCCGGCGGTCCCCTCCATCCGGGCGATGCCGAAGTCGCTGAGGACCACCCGGCCGTCGTCGGCGAGCAGGACGTTGGCGGGTTTCACGTCGCGGTGCAGCACCCCGGCGCCGTGCACGGCGCGCAGCGCGGCCAGCACCTCGGCGCCGATCCGCGCGGCCTCGCGGGGCTCCAGTCTGCCCCGGGTGCGCAGCAGGTCGGCGAGGGAGCGGCCGCGGACGAGTTCCATCACGATCCAGGGGCGGCCGCCGTCGGTGACGACGTCGTGCACGGTGACCACGTTGCCGGCCGCGACCCGGGCGGCGGCCCACGCCTCGCGCTCCAGCCGCGCGTACAGCCGCCCGGCCTGGGCGGCGGGCAGTCCGGCGGGCGCGCGCACCTCCTTGACGGCGACCTCGCGGTGCAGCACCTCGTCGTGGGCGCGCCACACGACGCCCATGCCGCCCTCGCCGAGGACGGACAGCAGCCGGTAGCGGCCGTCGACCAGTTGCTCGGGGCTCCCGCCCGGGGACGTCTCGTCCTGCTGGTGCATCGGAGCGGTTCTCCCTCGCCTTCGGCCTCGCCGTGCCACGGGGACGTTCGCCCATGGCCATCCGGAACACGTGGCGCGGGGGCCCTGGGGTTCACACGTGTCAGGTCCCGGCGGGTCCGTCCCTGCCGCGACGGGCCTGCCGGGACCGTCTCCTACTTGACCGACCCGGCCATCACGCCCTGCACGAAGTGCCGCTGGAAGGCGAAGAAGACCACCAGCGGTACGACGAGCGAGACGAAGGCGCCCGGTGCGAGGACGTCGATGTTGCTGCCGAACTGCCTCACCTGGGACTGGAGTTCCACGGTGAGCGGCTGGGAGGAGCTGTCGGCGAACAGCAGGGCGACCAGCAGGTCGTTCCACACCCACAGGAACTGGAAGATGGCCAGGCTGGCGAGGGCGGGGCGGCCGACCGGCAGAACCAGCTGGACGAAGATGCGCCATTCGCTGCCGCCGTCCATCCGGGCGGCCTCCAGCATCTCCTTGGGGATCTCGGCGAAGTAGTTGCGCAGCAGGAACACCGCGAACGGCAGGCCGTAGGCCACATGGAAGAGGACCACACCGGGGATCGTGCCGAACAGGCCGAGCTGTCCGAAGAGTTTGGCGACCGGCAGCAGACCGATCTGCACGGGCACCACCAGCAGGGCCACCACCAGCAGGAACAGCGGCTCGCGGCCGGGGAAGTCCAGCCAGGCGAAGGCGTATCCGGCGAGCGCGGCGAGGAGGACCACGAGCGCGGTCGCCGGCACCGAGATCAGCACGGTGTTCCAGAAGGCCCGGGTGATCCCGGCGTTCTGGAGCAGGGACGAGTAGTTGTCGAAGGACAGCTGTCCCGGGCTGCTCAGGGCCGTCCACCAGCCGCCCTTGGCGGTGTCCTCGGAGGACCGCATCGAGGAGACGAAGAGCCCTGCCAGCGGGGTCAGCCAGATCAGGCCGATCACCACGAGGAAGGCCTGCACCAGGCTGTTGCCCAGGCCCCTCCTGACCGCGTTCATCGCTGGCTCTCCTTGAAACGGCGGACGTTGAAGATCATGGCGGGGATGACCAGGACGAGCAGCAGGACGCCGAGGCCGCTGCCGAGGCCCTGGTTGTTGCCGCCGCCGAAGGACACCAGCCACATCTGGGTGGCCAGTACGGTGGCGTCCTCCTGGACCGGTCCCGGCGCGATGATGTAGACGAGGTCGAAGACCTTCAGGACGTTGATGACCAGGGTCACGAAGACCACGGTGAGGACGGGCGCGAGCAGCGGCACGGTGATGCGCCGGAAGACCTGCCACTCGTTGGCGCCGTCCATGCGCGCCGCCTCCAGGGTGTCCCGGGGCAGGGTGGACAGTCCGGCGCCGATCAGGACCATCGCGAAGCCGGTCCAGATCCACAGATAGGCGCCGATGATCGCGGGGGTGACGAGCGTCGGGCCGAGCCAGGAGATGCCCTGGTAGGGCGGGGCGAAGTTGGATTTCGGCAGTCGCAGCGTGTACGCGCCGTCGTCCAGGCCGGAGAAGCGGAAGGAGCCGTCGGCGGCGGTCGTGGTGTGCGCGACGGTCCGGCCGCCGCTGACCGCTTCGACCTTCATGCCGGGCAGCCCGTTCTCCTGCCGGTCGACCTTGCCGGTGGTGCCCGCGCCGCCGGGGGTGAAGTCCAGGTAGACGACGCCGCGCACCTCGTCGGCGGCGGCCTTGTGCCCGCTCGCCGGGTAGGCGGGGGCCGCGTTCTCCGGCAGGTCCTTGGGCAGGACGCCGACCATGGGGACGGTGACGGCGGAGCCCGGCCGGACGGCGGCCGTGCTGTACGAACCGTCGCCGCCCTGGGTCAGTCCCTGCGGGCCGGTGCGGGCGCGGGCGGTCGGGTAGGCCGAGGTGCCGCCGAAGGCGTCGTGGACGGAGACGGCGGCGGCGTTCAGCACGCCCTTGTCCGGGTCCTGGTCGTAGGCGAGCCGGAAGATGATCCCGGCGGCGAGGAAGGACACGGCCATGGGCATGAACAGCAGCAGCTTGAACGCGGTGGCCCAGCGGACCTTCTCCACCAGGACGGCGAGGATCAGTCCGAGCGCGGTCAGCAGGGCCGGGGCGACGACCACCCAGATGACGGTGTTCCGGATCGCCTTGAGCGTCGCCGGGTCACGGAACATCTCGGTGTAGTTGTCGGCGCCGACGAAGCGGTCGCCGGAGGCGTCGAAGAGGCTGCGGCCGATGGAGAACAGGACGGGGTAGACGACGAGCGCGCCGAGCAGGAGCAGCGCGGGGAAGGCGAACAGCACGGCGATGATCCGGCCCCGCCGCCGCAGCCGCCGGGCGTTGCCGGAGGGTGCGGCGGACGGGGGCGGGCCCGCCGCCGCCTTCTCGGTGAGTGTGGTGGCGGCCATGTGCGATCAGCCCTGGTACGCCTTGGCCGCGGCGCTCTCCAGCTCGGCCGCGGTGCCCTTGGCGTCGGACGGGTCGCGCAGGAAGTCCTGGAGGAGCTTCCACTCGCCGACGCCCTTGGTGCCGCCGAACGACGCGGGTGCCTGGTCCGACATGTCGAAGCGGACCGAGTCCCCGGCCCCGACGAGGGACTTGGCGGTGGCCCGGGTCACGTCGTCGCCGTAGGCGGCGAGGTCGAGGGCCTTGTTCGGGGACAGGAAGCCGCCCGCCTTGGCCCAGACGCCCGCGGCCTCGGGGGTGGCCAGGTACTCCACGAGCTGCATCCCGGCCTTGCTGTTCTTGCCGTCCTTGAGGACGACGGCCGCGTCACCGCCGCTGACCACCGGCGCCTTGCCGCCGTCGACGGGCGGGAACGGGAAGAAGTTCGCGTCCTTGCCGACGGTCCTGCCGAACTGGTCGTGGGCGACACCGGCGACGAAGTCGCCCTCGTAGACCATGCCGGCCTCGGGCTTGGGACCGAAGACCTTCTCCACCGAGCCGGGGAAGTCGGTGTTCAGGGCCTCCTTCTGGCCGCCCGCGAGGAGCTGCTTGTCCTGGAACAGCTTGCCGAGGGTGTCGAGCGCCTTGACCACGCTGGCGTCGGTCCACTTCAGCCGGTGGGCGGCGAGCGCGTCGTACTTCTCGGGTCCGGCCTGGGAGAGGTAGATGTTCTCGAACCAGTCGGTGAGGGTCCAGCCGTCCTCTCCGGCGACCGAGAAGGCCGCGAGCCCGGAGTCGGAGACGGTGTGTCCGGCCGTGAGCATCTCGGCGTAGGTGGCAGGCGGCTTGACCCCGGCCTGGTCGAGCGCGGCGGGGCTGTACCAGACGGTCGACTTGTGGGCCGCCTTGAAGTACAGGCCGTACAGGGTGTTGCCGACGCTGCCGTACTTCTTCCACACGGGCGCGTAGTTGCTTCCGACGGACTGCTGGGTGGCGGCGGACAGCGGCTTGAGCCAGCCCTTCTTGGCGAACTGCTGGAGCACGCCGACCTGCGGGACCATCACGACGTCGGGGGCGTTGCCGCCCTCGATCTTGCTGCCGATCACGGTGGAGACGTTGTCGCCGGTGGAGACGAACTGGGTCTTGGCGCCGGTCTTCGCGCTGAAGGCGTCCAGCACCTTCTGGAAGTTCTTCTGCTCGCTGCCGGTCCAGACACCGGCCACGGTGACCGTCTGACCGCTCAGGGTCTTGGCGCCGCCGTCGCCGCCGCCCGCCGAGACGGGGTCGTCGCTGCCGCAGGCGGTGGCACCGAGGGCGAGCACGAGGGCGGTGCAGCCGGTGAGGAGCGCGGTACGTCGTCGCATCATCGTTGATGTCCCTTCACGGGTGGATAACTGACGGAAACTCAGAGGGCGGCGGGGTCGGTGATCCACCAGGCGGCGGTGGACCCGGCGAGCACGCCGGGCGGGCACGGTCCGCTGGTCAGCAGCGGTGTACCGGGGACCGGGGCGGGGGTGGGCGCCGTGCCGAAGTTGACGGCGCAGACCAGGCCGTCGCCGCGGGCGAAGGCGAGGACACCGGGCGGGGTGTCGAGCCAGCGCAGCGTTCCTTCGCCCAACTGCGGCAGAGCGGAGCGCAGTTGCAGGCCCTCGCGGTAGAGGTGCCAGAAGGAGCGGGTGTCGGCGAGCGCGCGGTCGGTGGCGTACTCGGCGAAGTAGTCGGGCTGCGGCAGCCAGGGCCGGGCGCTCTCGGCGCCGGAGGTGAAGCCGAACGGCGACGCCTGTCCGGACCAGGGCAGCGGGACCCGGCAGCCGTCGCGGATCCGGGCCCGGCTGCCGGTGCGGTGGAAGATCGGGTCGGTGAGGACGTCGTCGGGCAGGTCGACGACCTCGGGCAGGCCCAGTTCCTCGCCCTGGTAGATGTACGCGGCGCCGGGCAGCGCCAGCATCAGCAGTGCGGCGGCGCGGGCGCGGGCGGTGCCCAGGCCGCTGCCCTCGGGGGTGGGCTCGCCGTAGCGGGTGACGGTGCGCACCTGGTCGTGGTTGTTGAGGACCCAGGTGACGGTGGAGCCGGTGCCCGCGATGTCCTGCATGGCCTCGGAGACCACCTTGCGGAAGGCGTCGGGGTCCCAGGGGGCGCTGAGCAGGTCGAAGAAGAACGCCTGGTGCAGTTCGTCGGGGCGGACGTAGCGCGCGTGCTCGCGTGCGGTGGGGACGGACACCTCGCCGACGAGCAGCCGCTCCCGGCCGTCCTCGGCGGTGTACTCCTCGCACAGGGCGCGCCAGCGGCGCCACACGTCGTGCACCTCGGGCTGGTTCCAGGCGAGCGGGTTGACCGAGTCGCGGGTGCGGGCGTCGGCCTCCGGGTCGGGCGAGTCGGGCAGGTCCAGGTGTTTGAACAGCCCGGCGGCGACGTCGATGCGGAAGCCGTCCACGCCCCGGTCGAGCCAGAACCGCAGCACCCGGTCGAACTCGGCGGCCACCTCGGGGGTGCGCCAGTTCCAGTCGGGCTGCTCGGGGGTGAACATGTGCAGGTACCACTGGCCGGGCCGGCCGTCGGCCTCGGTGATCCGGGTCCAGGCGGGGCCGCCGAACATGGCGTGCCAGTTGTTGGGCGGTTCGGCGCCGTCGGGGCCGCGGCCGTCGGCGAAGTGGAAGCGGGCGCGGGCCGGGCTGCCGGGCGGGGAGCCGAGCGCCTTCCGGAACCAGGGGTGCTCGCTGGAGCAGTGGTTGGGGACGATGTCGAGGAGCACCTTGACGCCGAGTTGGCGGGCGGCGGTCATCAGCCGGTCGAACTCGCCGAGGTCGCCGAAGAGCGGGTCGACGTCGCAGTAGTCGGCCACGTCGTAGCCGTGGTCGTGCTGCGGGGAGCGGTAGAAGGGGCTCAGCCAGATCCCGTCGACCCCGAGTTTGCGCAGGTAGGGCAGTCCCGCACGGACCCCGGCCAGATCGCCGACGCCGTCACCGGTGCTGTCCAGGAAGCTGCGGACGTACACCTGGTAGATCACGGCGTCCCGCCACCAACGATGCCTGTTCACACGATCGACCCGTCTCTGAAAGCCACGTGAGCCACGGAAGCAGCCCCGTCGTTGTGCATGCATGTTATGTAGGCGTTTCGCGGAGGTGTCAACGAAGTCGACGAAAGTACGGTGCAGTTACTCATGCAGATGCATGACAAAAGGGAGGTATCCCGGCACGGTGTTATGGCCGCGTTACCTAACGAGTAAGTATCTAGGTGTGCCTAGCGGCGGGTGATGTCGTCCAGTTCCCGGGCCAGCCGGCGCACGGCCTGCTCAGGTGTCTGCTGCCCGGTCAGCGCGTCGTGGACGACCGCCTGCACCACCAGGCTGACCTGGTCGTAGTGCGGGCTCTTGGGGCGCGGCGCGGCGGCGAGCACGGCCGCGCGCAGGGTCGGCAGATACGGGAACCGCCGCACCAGCTCCGGGTCCTGGTACAGGTCGGCCCGGACAGGGGGCAGCGCGCCCCGGGTGAGCACCTGCCGCTGGACCTGCTCACCGGTGAGGTACTGGATCAGGCGCTCGGCGGACTCGGGGTGCCGGGCATGGGTGTTGACGGCCAGGTCGGAGCCGCCGAGCACACTCGTGCCCGGTCCGTCCGGGCCGGGCAGCGGCACCGCGCCGATCTTCCCGGCGACCGCGGAGCCCTCGGCGGCGGCAACGGCGTAGGCGTAGGGCCAGTTGCGCAGGAAGAGCAGATGGCCGTCCTGGAAGGCCTGCTTGGACTCCTCCTCCTTGTAGGACAGCGCCGCCCGGGGGATCCAGCCCTCGCGGAAGCCGCGCGCCAGGAAGCCGATGCCCTCGCGGGCCGCGGCCGAGTCGACGGTGACGCGCCGGCCCTCCTCGCCGAGGATGGTGCCGCCGGCGGAGTACACGGCCTCGGCCGCGTTGACGGTGAGCCCTTCGTAGGACAGGAACTGTCCCGCGTAGCCGTCCAGCCCGTACCGGGGGGCGATGGCCCTGGCGTCCTGCTCCAGCTCGGCCCAGGTGCGCGGCGGCGGCACACCCGCCGCGGCGAGCACGTCCTTGCGGTACAGCAGGAGCCCGGCGTTGGTGACGTAGGGGACGGCGTACAGCCGGCCGTCGTAGGTCGCTGTGTCGACGACCGGCGGCAGGAACGACTTCAGCGGGAAGCGCTCGGCCGGCAGCGGGCGGATCCAGCCGGCCGCCGCGAACTCCGAGGTCCAGTTGACGTCGATGTTGAGCACGTCGAAGCGGCTGCGGTCGCCGCCGCGCAGGTCGGTGGTCATCTGCGCGTGCGTCTCGTCGGCCGAGTCGGGCAGCTCGACGAGCGTCACCCGCTCCGCCGGATGGGTCCGGTTCCAGCCTTCGAGCAGCGGGCCCAGATAGCCGGTGAGGTCCCCGGCGGTGGCCAGGGTGAGCGGTCCGCGCGTACTGCCGCCGCCCTCGTCGGCCCGCGCCCCCGAGGCGACACATCCGGTCATGACCACGACCAGTGCGAGAAGCCCCCTACCGGTGGCTCGTATCCACCGCATAGGTTCCTCCTTGCACACCCGCCACCGGCACCTTCGCCGAGCGTCAGCCCATGTATACCCGTTAGGTATGGGCGATACTAGGGTCCGGAGCACAACAGGCAGATGACAAGGTCAGGAGGACAGCACGCGTGCGCCTGCACCTCCTGGCCCTGCTCGCCCGAGGCCCCGCACACGGCTACGAGCTGAAGCAGGACCTTGAGCAACTGCTCGGCTCCGCGTACCCTCAGCCGAACGTCGGCCAGATCTATGTGACCCTGGGCCGCCTGGAGAAGACCGGCCTGATCCAGGGGGAACAGGTCGAGCAGTCCAGCCGGCCCAACAAGAAGATCTACCATCTCACCGACGCCGGACGGGACGAGCTGCGCACCTGGTTCGCGGAGCCCGAGGACGAACCGCGGGTGCGGGACGAGTTCTTCATGAAGCTCGCCCTCGCCCCGCGGACCGGCCTCGCCGACCAGATCACCCTGATCAACCAGCAGCGGCGGCAGTACCTCAACACCATGCGCCAGCTGTCCAGGCTGGCCGCGGCCGAGGACCGGGACAACCGGATCGCCCAGCTGCTCATCGAGGGCGCCATGCTGCACCTCCAGGCCGATCTGGACTGGCTGGAGCGGTGTCAGGAGGAACTGGAGGAGCTGGAGTGAACGACCGCCATGGGTGACGGGCGCTCGGTCCGGGACCAGGCCGCCGAACCCCCCGTGCTGCGGGCCGAGCGACTGGTGAAGACCCACCACGGCGAGGGCGCGCCCGCGCATGCCGTGCGCGGGGTCGGTCTGTCGGTCCGGCGGGGCGAGTTCGTGGCGGTCACCGGACCCTCCGGGGCCGGCAAGTCGACGCTGCTCCATCTGCTCGGCGGGCTGCAACGGCCCGACGCGGGCAGCATCTGGCTGGACGGCCGGTGCACCGACTCCTACAGCGAGGCCCGTTGGGCACAGGAGCGCAGACGGACCGTCGGGATCGTCTTCCAGTTCTTCAACCTGGTCTCCAGCCTGTCCGTCGCCGACAACGTCGAACTGCCCGCCCTGCTGGCCGGCCGCACCCCGCGCCAGGCCCGCGCCGAGCGCGAGGAACTCCTCGCCGAACTGGGCCTGGACGGCAAGGGACGCAGCATGCCCGGCGAGCTGTCCGGCGGCGAGCAGCAGCGGGTGGCCCTCGCCCGCGCCCTGGTCAACCACCCCCCGCTGCTGCTGGCCGACGAACCGGCCGGCAGCCTCGACAGCAAGGGCACCCGCGAGGTGATGCGGCTGCTGTCCCGCTTCCACGCGCGCGGCCAGGCCATCGTGCTCATCACCCATGACGCCCGGCTGGCCAGCGCCGCCGACCGGGTGATCAGCTTCTTCGACGGCCGGATCGCCGACGACGCCGAACTGGACGGCGCGCCCGTGCCGGGCCGGGGCATCTCCCGGGTGCTGGAGCTGAAGGACCGCACCCGGTGAGCGGCGGTCCGCGCCACCCCGACCGGCCGGGGGGCTGACACCGTGCGAGCCGCGTTGCGCTGGGCGCACTCCGATCTGCGCACCCATCGCGGGGAGGCGCTGTTCCTGGTGCTGGCCACGGCCGGCATCGTCGTCTCGCTGCTGCTGGCCACCGCCCTGTTCGGCTACGCCACCAACCCCTGGCAGCGGGTGTTCACCCAGTCCCGCGGCGCCCATGTGTGGATCCACACCGTGAAGAACGCCGACACCGCGCGCCTTTCGGCCCTGGACGGCGTGGAGTCCGTGGCCGGCCCCTACGCCGACGAGTTCGCCACCGTGTCCTCGCGCGGGGTGCGCGCCTCCGTGGAACTGCGCGCCACGCCGGGCGAACCGGCGGTGGACCGGCCGCTGCTGGTCTCGGGCCACTGGCTCGACGCGCGGCAGCCGGACGGCGTGGTCCTGGACAGCCGCCTCGCCCGCGCCCTGCTCGCCGAGCCCGGCGACACCCTCACCCTGCCCGACACCGCGCGCACCCTGACCGTGGTCGGCGTCGCCGAGAGCGCCGAACCCCGCTACCGGCCGGGCGAGCAGCCCGGACTGGTGTGGGCGCCGCCCGCCGCGGTGCACGACAGCGGCGGCCAGGTCGTCGGACTGCGCCTGGCCGACCCCGACGACACGGACTACGCCGTCCAGCGGGCCGTCACCGTCCTGGGCGCCGGTGTGGTCGGCGAGGTCTCCACCTGGCGGCAGGCGCGGGCCGAGGCACAGGGCGACGACCGGCTGCTCGGCCAGGTGCTCGGGCTGTTCGGCCTGGCCGCGCTGCTGGCGGCGGGCCTCGCCGTGCACGGGGCGATCGGCGCCCGGATCCGCGGACATCTGCGCGACATCTCCGTGCTGAAGGCGATCGGCTTCACCCCCGGCCAGGTGGTCCGGATCTTCCTGCTCCAGCATGCGGCGTACGCCGTGCTCGGCTCCGTGGTGGCCGCGGCCCTGGTCAGGGCGCTGGGCCCCCGGCTGCCCGGCCGGCTCGGGGACGCGGTCGGGGTGTGGCAGGGGCTGCCGGGCCACAGCGCGGCCCTGCTCGCGGTGCCGGTCTGCACGGTGCTGTTCATCGGTGCCGTCACCGGGCTCGCGGCCTGGCGGGCGGGCCGGGTGCCGCCCGTCCCGGTGGGCCGCCGGAGCCAGGTGTCCGGCGGGCGGCTGCCGGGGGCCGCCCGGCGCGCCCTCGGGCTGCGGCTGCCGCCCGGGGTGCTGCTGGGCTGGCACCGGACCGTCACCAGCCGCCGCCGCACCGTCGCCACGGTCGGCCGGTTCGCCCTGCCGCTGCTGCTCATCGTGGTCGCGACCAGCGCCTGGACCACCATCGACCGCTTCCACGACCGGCCCGAGCGCCTCGGTCTGCCGGCCGCGCTCACCGTCCGCACGGACGGCACCCTGGACGACCGGGAGACCCGGGACCTGCTCGGGCGCGAGCCGCGGGTCGCCGCCGTCTACCCGGGGGTGCAACTGGCCGCGCTCGTACCGGGGCAGACCTCCACCATCGCCCTGCGCGGCCTGGGTACCCGCCAGTCCCCCTACCCGTACCGCGTCGCCGAGGGCCGCGCGGCGCACGGGCCGGACGAGGCGGTCGCCGGGCAGGGACTGTTCGACCTGCTGGACGCGCGGGTGGGCGACTGGGTGCGGATGACGGTGGCCGGACAGCCGCAGGTGCTGCACCTGGTGGGCCGCAGCATCGAACCGGAGAACGCCGGACGGGTCGTCTCCACCTCCCTGGACACCCTGCGCGAGAACGACCCCGGACTGAGCGCCACCCTCTACCAGGTGCGGCTGCGCCCGGACACCGATCCGCGGCGGGCCGCCGCCGCGCTGCTCACCGCCGGGCACGGCCACCTCGACGTGCACGCGGTGCCCAACCCCGCCGACGGGCTCTCCGCGCTGCGCGGTCTCGTCGCCGGTCTGGTCTGCGTGCTCGCGCTGATCGGGCTGATCGAACTGCTGGCCGCGATCGGCAGCACGGTCCGCGAGGGCGAACGCGACCTGCCCGCCCTCAGGGCGATCGGGCTGACACCCCGTCAGGTCACCGCCGTCACGGTGACGGCGACCGCCTGCACCGCCCTGGCCGCCGTCGTGCTCGCCACGGCCGTCGGACTGCCCCTCGCCCGCTGGCTGATCGACGCCCAGGGACGCTCCAGCGGCATCGGCGCCGGGATCGCCGCCGGTCCCTCCTGGCTGTTCCTGGTGCTGCTCGCCGTCGCCGCCGTCGGCGGTGCCGCCGTCCTGGCCGCGGTACCGGCCGCGCGTGCCGTCCGGCGGCGGCCCGCCGACACCCTGAACACCGTCGCCTGAGCACCGTCCGTACGCGGGTGTGCGGGGTGCGTGTCCCGGGGGGTGTTAGGTTTCTCGGCGGACCACACACCCCGCCGAGCCCGGAGTGGCGATGACCGATGACACGTGGGCACCGTTCCCCGACGCCGACGCCGCCCGGCTGCGCCGGGACGTGGAGTTCCTCGCCGCCGGACCGCGCGGGCGGCGCCGCGCGCCCGGCGCGATGGAGCGGGCCGAGGAGTACGTACGCGCCGAACTGGCCGGTGCGGGCTGGCAGGTGGAGCGGCAGCCGTTCGACCTGCGCTGGCGGATCGGCGCGACCGACCGGCACGGCCACCGCGCGCTCGTGTGGAAGCCGAGGCTGCACCGCCGGCTGCGCGGCGCCAATCTGATCGCCGTCCTGCCCGGCGCGCCCGTGGGGCCCACGGTGCTGGTCGGCGCGCATCTGGACACGGTCGACGGCAGTCCGGGCGCGGACGACAACGCCTCCGGGGTCGCGGTGCTGCTGGAGACCGCGCGGCTGCTGGCCGCCCTGCCCGATCCGCCGCCGGTCGCCCTCGCCGTGTTCGACATGGAGGAACTGGGCCTCATCGGCGCCCGGCACGCCGCCCGCGCGCTGAGCCGGGACGGCCTCGGGGGCACGGGCGGGCGCCGGGACATCGCCGGGATGATCTGCCTGGAGTCGGTCGGCTACTTCGACGACGCACCGGGCAGCCAGCGGCTCCCGGCCGGATTCGCCACGGCGTTCCCCGGGACGGCGGCGGCCACCCGCGCCGACGGCCACCGGGGCGACTTCACGCTCGTGGTGCACCGGCGCTCCTCGGCCGCGGCCGCCGCGCACTGGCAGCGGGCCGCCGCCGCCACACCGGCCGCTCTGCGCGGCCTGCTCCTGCGGGACCCGCGGCCGGACGGCCCCGCGGGCCTGCTCATCGGGCTGGCGGTGCCGCCCGCCAACCACCTGGGCCGCAGCGACCACGCGCCCTTCTGGAACCGGCGGATCCCGGCGCTGATGCTCACCGACACGGCCAACTTCCGCAATCCGCACTACCACCGGCCCACCGATGTGCCCGCCACACTGGACTACGCGCGGCTGGCCGCCGTCACCGCCGCGACCGCGGCCACCGCCACCGCCTGGCCGCACAACCGGTTCTGACGGTACGTCAGGACACTGGGCGCGCCCGCCCGGCACCCGTGCCGTCAGTAGAGGACGTCCTCCTGCGGTGCGAGCGTGAGCAGCCGCACGGTCTCCACGTACAGCCACACCAGGGTCAGGGTGAGGCCGAAGGCGGCCAGCCAGCTCTCCTCGCGCGGGAGCCCCCGGGTGAGGGCGCTCCGGACGCGGCGCAGATGCAGGGTCAGGAAGGAGGTGCCGAGGGCGACGCCGACGGCACCGGTGAGGATGCCGAGGCCACCGCCGCGCAGACCGAGGCCGTCGGTCTGCGGGAGGGCGGACAGGAGGAGGTCGGCGGCGGCGAGCAGGAGCAGACCGAGACCCGTGGCCCCGGCGAGCCCGCGGGCCCGGCGTGCGATACGGGTCCAGCGCAGCCGGTGGGCCGCCAGCACGGCGGCGGACGAGGTCATCGTGCCCAGCACCAGGTGGACGAAGACCCCGGGGGCGACCTGCGCGGAGGCGGTGTTCGACAGCACACCGAGAAAGGCGCCCAGGAACACCGCGTGGGCGAGGGCGAGGACCGCCGAGGGCCGGGTGCGGACGTACTGGAGCACGACCAGGGCGACGGCGGCCAGCCCGGCGGCGCCCGCGACGCCGTAGGACCAGCCGGTGCGGGCCGGGGGCAGCGGTGGCACCGTCCATGCCAGGACGGCGGCGGCGGTCGCCGCGCCCAGGGCGAGGGCGGCGCGGGACACCACGGCGTCCATGGTCAGCAGGTCACCGACGAGGGCCGGGGACGGTCCGGGGCCGGGCGCGGGGGCCGGTTCCGGTCCCGTGTCCTCGCCGGTGCCGGTCCGGTCCCGCGCGACGACGAGCCGGATCTCCCGCTCGACCCGCGGATCCCGGTCCGCTGCCGCGGTCTTGCGCCCGCCCCGGCGTTCGAACCGACGCCGGGACAACAGGGGGTTGCTGCTCTTCAGGGAACGCTGCTCGACACCTGCCACCGCAGACACCTTCCTCCGACCTGCTCACACTTTCGCACACATTTCACCCAGACCCTATCCCTAGAGTCACACATATCTTCGCCGCCGACCTCACCGGTCGAGACAGTGACTGATACCGGGCGGAGCGGTGTCCGCGCCCCGGCCGACATCCGGCGGCGGCCGGGCGGATGCCGGGGCGGACCAGGCTCCGGCTCAGGCGGCGGCCGGATGCCGTCCGCCGTGCCGGACTCGCCGGGCAGTGCACCGGCGAGCGGACCGAAGCGAAGTGAGGTCATCCATGGGCAGGTTGATGAAGCGGCGGCGGGCGATCGTGTCCCTGGCCGGTGCCGGAGCGGTGGGCGCCGTGCTGACCGGGGCGCCGACCGCCTCGGCGGTCGTCGGCGGGGTGCCGGTCGCGGACGGCGAACGGCCCTTCGTCGTACAGATCGAGCAGCGGGACGAGGACGGCACCTGGTCGCACTACTGCGGCGCGGCGCTCGTCGACCGCCGGGTCGTCGCCACGGCGGCGCACTGCGCCAGGTTCGCCGTGTCGGGCCAGGTGACGATCCGGCTGGTGCTGGGCCGGGCCGACTCCGCCTCCTCCGGCGGGACGGTGGTGACCAGCGACCACTTCACCGTCTACAGCCACCCGCAGTTCAACATCGCGACCAACACCGATCTGGGGCTCATCGTGCTCGACGCCCCGGTCACGCAGACACCCGCCGCGCTGCCCCGGGCGGCGACCGAGCTGCGGCCGGGCCGGATCCTGCGCGCCGCCGGCTGGGGACGCACCGACCTGGAGAGCCCGGACAAGCCGTCGCGCCTGCGGGAGGCGAGCCTGCCCGTCAATGCCTTCGACACCGAAGGAGGCATCTGGGACAAGGAGTTCATCTGCGCGGGCACCGCCGAGCGGCGGGTCGCCCCCGGTGACAGCGGCGGACCGCTGTTCGACGCGAAGGGCCCCGGCAAGACGGTCGTCTACGGTCTGGTGACCGGCGAGACCAACACCTGCACCGGCCTCTTCACCAACCTCGCCGACCCCACGCTCTGGGAGCCGTTCCGCGCACCGCTCGCGGCGCACGGGCTCCCACACGTCATCCCGCACTGATCCCCGGCGGTCGTCCCGCACTGATCCCCGGCGGGGAGCCGCCGAGCGGTCAGCGCAGCTTGCGGTAGGTGGCGCGCAGGTCGTCGATCCACGCCTCGGGGTTCTCGTAGGGACCGAAGTGACCGCCCTTCTCATGGACGTGCACGTCCCGGATGTCCGCGTAGAACTGTCCGCCGCCCGCCTTGAAGATCGCGACGCGCTCCTCGGCGGTCTCCGCGCCCGGGGAGGAGTCGCCGAGCAGGAAGGTGAAGCTCGCCGGGGCCTGGACGTACGGCGTACGGTCGTGGGCCGGCGCCGGCGGGTACAGGCTGGCGTTCTTGTAGGCCCGGATCGAGGAGCCGATGGCCTGGTTGACCCAGTAGACGGTCGCGAAGGTCAGCAGGTCGTCGGCGGGCCACTCCGCCGCGAAGTCGGCGTTGCGGTCGCTCCACGTCTTGTACCGCTTGAGGATCCAGGCCAGCATGCCGGCCGGCGAGTCGTTCAGACCGTGGGTGACCGTCTGCCCGTCCAGCAGGTGTGCGGCCACGTGCGAGACATAGATGTTGTTGCGCCGCACCAGCCGGGCCCGCTCCCGCTCGGGCAGATCCTCGGTGCGCTGTCCGCCGGTCAGGTCCCAGAAGCGGTCGCCCTGGAACATCGCGGGCGGCATCTCGTTGCCGAGGTGGATGCCGTAGAGGGAGTCGGCGTACTTGTGGCCGAGCCGGGCGCCCACGAGCGCGCCGTAGTCGGCGGCGCCGACCCCGTACCGCTCGTAGCCGAGGATGCCGGTCATCAGGGTGTGGAAGCGGTCCGCCATGCTCGCGTAGTTCTCCCGGGGCGCGGTCAGCGGCGTGGAGAAGCCGAAGCCGGGCAGCGAGGGGACGACGACGTCGAAGGCGTCGGCGGGGTCGCCGCCGTGGGCGCCCGGGTCGGTCAGCGGGCCGATGACCTTGTGCCAGTGGTGGTGGGTCCACGGCCAGCCGTGCATCAGCAGCAGCGGGATCGGCGCCGGGCCCTTGCCCCGCTCGTGGACGAAGTGCACCGGCGTGCCGTCGACGTCCAGCCGGTGCTGGTTGACGGCGTTGAGCTTCGCCTCGGCGGCGCGCCAGTCGAAGCCGTCGGCCCAGTACTCCACCAGTGGCTTGAGGTACGCGGTGCTCAGGCCGTAGGTCTCGTTCTCGTTCTCCGGGTCGGGCGCGAAGCGGGTGGCCTTCAGGCGGGCCCGCAGATCGTCCAGGACCTCCTGTTCGACCTGGACGGTGAACGGCTCGAGGGTGCGGGTCTCTCCGGTGGTGTCCATGGTTTCCTCTTCCTGGGGGGCGGGGCGGGTCAGTGGGTGAAGTCGACGCGTACGCGGGTCAGGACCAGCTCGGCGATCTTCCAGGTACCGTCCACCTTCGTGAAGCGCGGCCGGTAGTGGCCGTACCCGTGCATCTCGGTGAACTCCGGGCGGCCGTCTGCGTCCGTGCGGGCGGGGCGCTTGATCAGGTCCTCCATCGCCCACACACCGCGCGCGGAGGTGTCCGACTCGACGTCGATCTCGTCCGAGAAGAGATGGTGGACGAGGACGGCGCCGGGGCCGACGCTCACCGGGATCGTCGCGGCGATCTCGGCCGGTGAGCCCATGGTCCGCAGGACGGTCCCGTCCACGTTGTGCGGGGTGAAGGTGCCGTCCTCGGTGAAGAGCGACGCCAGCTCCGACCAGTTCTGGTGGTCCGCCGCGTAGACGTAGCGCGCCATCACCCGGCGCAGTTCCTCGATGGTGCTCAGCCGTTCCATGGCGTTCATGCCAGTGCCCGTTTCTCGCTTTGGACTGTTCGGTCCACCCATCATGCGCCCACAAGAATGGACCGTCAAGTTCAGACTTCGATGGGGCCGGAAAAACACATGTGAAGTAACGCACGGCGCCCCCGGGAACACCTGGATGTTCCCGGGGGCGCCACGAGCGGACGGGTTTCTCAGACGGGGAGCTTCCAGAGCTGGTTGTCGGAGGCCGCGCAGGTCCAGATCTGGAGCTTGGTGCCATTGGCCGAGCTGGGACCGGTCGCGTCCAGGCACTTGCCCGACTGCGTACCGACCAGCGTCCCGTTCGCCTGCGCCTGCCACTTCTGCGACGCCGCACCCGAACAGGTCGCGAGCTGTACGGCCGTGCCGTTCGCCGTGGCGCCACCGGCCACGGTCATGCACTTGCCCAGCGCCCGCAGCGTCCCGTCCGATGCCACCGTCCAGGACTGCGCACTGCCGGAACCACAGGCGTTCAGCTGCACCGCCGTACCGTTCGCCGTGGTGCCACCGGTCACCTCGGCACACTTGCCGCCGTACCCGCTGACCACACCGGCCGGACGCGACGACGGCACACCCCAGATCTGATTGTCCGAAGCCGCACATGCCCAGATCTGGAGCTTCGTGCCATTGGCCGAACTCGGACCGGTCGCGTCCAGGCACTTGCCCGACTGCGTACCGACCAGCGTCCCGTTCGCCTGCGCCTGCCACTTCTGCGACGCCGCACCCGAACAGGTCGCGAGCTGCACCGCCGTACCGTCCCCGGTACCGCCGCCCGCCACCGTCATGCACTTCCCCTGAGCCCGCAGCGTCCCGTCCGACGCCGCCGTCCAGGACTGCGACGCCGCCGAACCGCACGTGTTGAGCTGCACAGCGGCGCCCTCCGCCCCGGCCTCCACGCACTTGCCGTTGTATCCCGCCACGCGCCCCGAGGGACCCGAGGCCGAAGTGCCGGTCGGCACCTGCCACTTCTGGCCCACGTCACCGGGGTTGCACGCCCAGATGATCAGCGGATTGCCGTCCGCCGTGCTGCCGTCCGCGTCCTCCAGGCAGTAGCCGGACTTGGCGTTGACGAGGTAGCCGTTGGACGAATCCACCGACCACTGCTGCTCCTTGGAGCCGTCGCAGTAGTCCAGGACGACGCGGGTGCCGTTGCCGGTGCCGCCGTTCTCGGTGGTCATGCACTTGCCCTGGTTCCACAGGGACTTGTCGGCGCCGAGTGCCCACTGCTGGGAGGCGTTCTGGTTGCAGGAGCGCAGGACGACCTGCACTCCGGCGGCGGGCCCGGCGGCCAGGTCGACGCACTTGGAGCCGATGCCGGTGATGTGGCCGACGGGTCCGTCCGGCTGCGGGGCCGGGGTGTGGACGGTGCCGCCGATGGCCATCGCGAAGACATGGCCCTGGGGCGCGCCGGTGCTCGGGTCCTCCGAGGCGGGCAGCACGACGGCCTGGACGGTCTTGCCCGCGGCCAGGGGCACCTTGGTGGTGAAGAGGCTGACCTTCTGGTTCTGCCTGCCCTCGCTGTTGTTGATGTACGGGAAGGAGGACAGCAGGTCGCTGCCCTGGGCCACATTGGTGCCGTCCCACCAGTCGGAGAAGCTGAGGCCGTACTGCTGGGTCGTGCCGTCGGTGTAGACGATGGTGCCGACGCCCTGGTGGGGGCCGCTGGTGCCGCTGCCGACGAAGCCGAGTTCGCTGCCCGAGCCGGACAGGGCGACCGCCTGGCCGCGGGTGTCGAGGGCGTCGGGGCTGCCCGCCGGGACGTCGGGCCACTGGTAGGTCAGCCCGGCGTGGGTGAAGGACGTGCCGGGGGCGAGGCCCTCGGCGGCCAGGGCCTGGGCGGAGAAGCTGAAGCCGCCGCCGTCGTACTTGCCGGGCTTGGTGTTGCCGTCGTCGGTGACACCGACGTTGGTGTACGCGGCCTTCTGGCTTGCGAAGGGTACCCGGAGGGTGGCGGCGGCCGTGTAGGAACCGGCGGTGTGGGTGGCGGTCGCGGTCAGCGGGCTGTTGCCGGGGGCCGCGCCCGAGGGGGCGGTGACACGCCAGGTCGTGGTCACGGTGGTGCCCGCGGCGACGCTGGTGAAGGTGGCCGGAGTGGTGGCCTGCACGGTCCAGCCCGAGGGGGCGGGCACGGTGACGGTGACGTTGGTGAGCGCCGCGCCGGTGCCGTTGGTGAGCGTGGTGGTCGCCTCGGTCGTCTGGCCGGGCTGGATCACCGGCGCCGTCTTCAGGGCGAGGACGTCCTTGACGACCATCACCATGGAGCCGGTGACCCCGCCCACGGTGACCTTGATGGTGGTGACGCCGTCGGAGGCGGCGCTGACCACGCCCGAGGAGCTGACCGTGGCCACGGCCGGGTCGCTGCTGGCGTACTGGACGGTGGTCTTGGACAGGTCCGTGAAGGTCTGGTCGTTGTTGACCGCCTCGACGATGTCGTCAGCCGTGATCGAGGTGTCCCGCTGTTCCTTGGCGGGGTCGGTGTCGTCCTTGATCCACGGGTTCTTCTTCGTCAGGTCGAGGGTCTCGCCCGCGTGGAAGACGACCCGTCCGGGCTGGACGGTGACGGTGCGCACCTTGGGGGTGAGGGTGCCGGTGATGTTCACCGTGGCGGTGCTCCGCACGGTCGCGGAGTCGGAGGCCACGCGCAGCGCCCAGGCGCCGGGGAACACGGTCTGCCGGGACGTCGCCGGGTTCCAGACGCTCAGGTCCGCGGCGGCCACCGGCAGGGTGACGTGGATCTTCTCGCCGGGGGCGAGGACTCCGGTGTTCTTGAAGCCGACGAGGCGCTGCCTGGGCAGTGTCGCACCGGAGACGGTGAAGGTGTTGGCGGCGTAGAGCTGGGCGACGGTGGCGCCGGGGGTGTCGCCGGTGTTGGTGACGTCGAAGGAGACGTTCACCGTGCCGTCGGCGGTGATGGCCGACTTGTCCACCTGTGCGGCGGAGTAGGTGAAGCCGGTGTAGCTGAGCCCGTAGCCGAACGGGTAGGTGGGGGTGCCGGTGAAGTACTGGTAGGTCTGGCCCTTGCCGTCGCTCTGCGCGGGCGTGAGGCCGTAGTTGTTCTTGCCGGTGAGCTGGGTGTCGTCCTTGTACCAGGTGAAGGTGAGGTGGCCCTGCGGGTTCTGCTTGCCGAACAGGACGTCGGCGAGCGCGGTGCCCTGGCTCTGGCCGTTGTAGCTGCTGAAGAGGATGGCGGCGGCCTTGGACTGCCGGGCGGCGATGTCCACGGCGCCCACGGCCTGGAGGTCGAGGACGGTGTTCGGGTTGCCGAGCGCGGCGACCTGGTCGATCAGGGCGTTCTGGTTCCCGGGCAGGGCGAGGCTCTTGCGGTCCTTGCCCTCGGAGGCGGTGTCCTGGTCGGTGCCGGCCACGACGACGACCAGGTCGGCGGCCTTGACGGCGGCCTGGGTCGCGGCGCTGAGCGTGATCGCGCCGGTGCCGGTGGTGCTGCTGCCGGCCGCGTCGTAGAGGACGGACGCGCCCGGGTTGGCGGCCTTCAGCGCGTCGGTGATGCCCTGCCGCATGGAGATCTGCTGTGCGGGGGCGTTGCCGTAGCTGCCGAGGCTGACCGTGTCGGCGAGCGTGCCGAGGACGACGACCTTGCTGACGGAGGCGGCCTTCAGCGGCAGCAGGGGGCGGCCGGTCGCGGCGAGGGTGCCGTTCTTCAGCAGCACCATGGAGGCGTCGGCGGCCTTGGCGGCGAGGGCCTTGTGGTCGGCGCTCTGGATGACGGACTTGTCGATGGAGGTGTAGGGCACACTGCCGGCCGGGTCGAACTCGCCGGTCCTCATGCGGACGGTGAACACCTTCACCAGCGCGGTGTCGATGACACCCTCGTCGAGCAGGCCCGCGCGGACGGCCTCCAGGACGTTGGCGGTGGTCATCTCCTCGCCGCTGCAATTGAGGTCGTTGCCCGACCTGAGGGCCATGGCCTGGCCTCCGGCCGGGGCGCGGACCTCGTCACCGGTCTTGCCGTTGATCCACAGCGGGTTGCCGTGCGAGCCGTTGGTGGTGAAGGGCGCGGGCGCCCAGTTGTGCCCCTCGTCGGGGAGTTTGTAGGTGGTGCCGACACCGCCGCAGTCGGAGGTGGTGAAACCGCCGAACCCGTAGGTGCGCTGGGCGAGCAGGTTGTTGGTGTACGTGTTGGCGACGGCCGGGGTGCCGTTGATCGCGTTGTACGAGGTCATCAGACCGGCGACATGCGCCTCGCCGATCAGGCTCGCGAACTGCTTGGTGTAGTAGTCGCGCAACTGGCTGTCGTCGACGTCGGAGCTGATGCCGGTGCGGCCGTCCTCGACGTTGTTGAGGGCGTAGTGCTTGGCGGTGGCGGCGGCCTTGAGGTAGCCGTTGAGGGAGGTGCCGTCGGGCTTCTGGCCCTGGAAGCCGTCGACGAACTGGCCGCCCAGCTCGGCCTGGAGATAGGGGTCCTCGCCGTACGACTCGTCGTGCCGTCCCCACAGCGGGTCGCGGTCGTTGTTGACGGTCGGGGCGAAGTAGGTGAGGGCGCCGTAGTTGTCCGCCGAGGAGCCGAGGTTGTTCTGGCCGGTGCCGAACAGCGACTTGTCCAGGAAGCCGCGTGCCTCGTCGGAGATCGCCGAGCCTTCCTGGTACTGGAGTTCGGGGTCCCAGGCCATGGAGGTGGCGAGGCTGGTCGGGAAGCCGGTGGCCTTGATCGGCCAGGAGCCGCCGTCGCCGACATTCTTGCCGTTGCCGAGGGCCTGGATGCCGTGCAGGGCCTCGTTCCAGTACGTGTATCCCTGGACGCCCAGGGCCGGTATGGCGGGCGCGTCGTTGGTGATGAGCTGGCGGATCTTCTGGTCCAGCGTCATCCGGGCGACGAGGTCGGCCGCGCGTTCCTCGAAGGAGTACCGGGTGTCCTGGTAGACCGGGGTGGCGCGGGCGGCCCGGTCGGTGACGGTGGGCCGGCCCAGGGGCGCGGCGGTGGCGCCGGGGACGGCCAGGGCGAGGGCGACGACGGCCGTGGCGAGGACCGCGGTCCGTCTGCCGCGGCGGCGCGGATGGCGTCTGGGACGGTGCATGTGTGTCTCTCTCCGGAGGTGCGATGGCCGATCGGCCACCGTGCACCTTGTCACATGTGGTCCACCCCGGGCGCGTGTTTCCGGGTCACATGTCGACAAGCGTTCCGCTGGGGATGTGTGTGGTCTCGAACCGGTGTCGGAAAGGCGTGTGTTCGGCTGAACCCTGCGACGGGGCCGGTCCGTTGTGACGAGTGGAGGAGCTGTCGTCGCCCGCGGCCTGTTCCGTACGAGTCGTTCAACCGTATTCCGAGGAGGACGGCATGAGCCCGTCGTCGCAGTCCCGTCCCGTCGAACTGGTGTTGACGGTCCGTCGCCGCCGGCAGCTCCCGGACCATCTCGTGGCGGGGCCCGCGACGCTGTCCCGGGACGAGCTGGCCGCCGCGTACGGCGCCGACCCGGCGGACATCGCGCTGGCCCGCTCGGTGCTGGAGCGCGCGGGCCTTTGGGTCACCGAGTCCGACGCGGCCTCCCGCCGGGTGGTCGTGCGGGGTGAACCGGCTCTCGTGGACGAGGTCTTCGGCACCGGGACGGGCCGCCACGACGACGGCCGGACGCACCCGCGGCCGCCGGCCGAACTGGGTGAGGTGGTCCGCGCGGTCGTCGGTCCGGGCACCCGGCCGCTCGCCACCCCGCTGTTCCGCTCCACGCCCGGACAGCCCCGGCTCGCCTACACCCCGCCCGAGCTGGGCAGCCTCTACGGCTTCCCGGAAGGCACCGACGGCTCCGGTCAGGTGCTCGCCGTGGTCACCGTCGACGGCGGCTGGCGCCGGACCGACCTGGACGCCTACTTCGCCGGGCTGGAGCTGCGCACGCCGGACATCCGCGCGGTCGGGGTCGGCGGCGCGGCGAACTCCCCGGGCCCGGCCGACGCACCGCCCTCCCCCGCGGACATCGAGGCGGCCCTCGACATCCAGGTCGCCGGTGCCCTCGCGCCCGGGGCCCGCCTGGTCCACTACTTCGCGCCCAACACCGGCAGCGGCATCCTCGACACCCTGCGGGCCGCCGTGCACGCCACGCCGACGCCCACCGTCATCAGCCTCAGCTGGGGCTCCTCGGAGCAGGTCAACCCGCCGGACTTCGTGACGGCGGTGGAGGACCTGTTCCAGGAGGCCGCCGCCCTGGGCATCACCGTGTGCGCGGCGGCCGGCGACGCGGGCAGCGGCAACGGGGAGGGGGACGGCGGCGCGCACGTGAACTACCCGGCCT
Organism: Streptomyces sp. PsTaAH-124; assembly: GCF_000373685.1. Classification (NCBI taxonomy): domain Bacteria; kingdom Bacillati; phylum Actinomycetota; class Actinomycetes; order Kitasatosporales; family Streptomycetaceae; genus Streptomyces; species Streptomyces sp. PsTaAH-124. Next base: position 320,981 of record NZ_KB892159.1, read on the forward strand.
CCAGTCCGCATGTGCTGGCGGTGGGCGGCACCACGCTCGTCGCCGACCCGGCCGACGGCGCCGTCCGGGCCGAGACGACCTGGAACGCGGGCGCGGCCCGCGCCACCGGCGGCGGGGTCAGCGCGCTGTTCCCGCGGCCCGGCTGGCAGGAGCACGCCGGGGTGCCGGACCGGTTCGGGGCAGGCGGTACCGGCCGCGGGGTCCCGGACGTCGCGGCCGACGCGGACGGCAGCACCGGCTACCAGGTGCTGATCAACGGCAGGTCCGTCGTCGTCGGCGGCACCAGCCCGGCCGCCCCGCTGTGGGCGGCCCTGGTCTGCCGCCTCGCCCAGGCACTGGGCCGGCCGCTCGGCCTGCTCCAGCCGCACCTCTACCGCGACCTCGTCCCCGGCAAGGTCCCGGCCGGATTCCGGGACGTGGTGAGCGGCGACAACGGCGCCTACGCGGCGGCACCCGGCTGGGACCCGAACACCGGGCTCGGCTCCCCCGACGGCACCGCCCTGCTCGACGTGCTGAGGTCACGCACCGCAGCGGGCCCCACGGCCTGACGCACCACCGGACGCCCGCCGTCCACCGCCCCGGCCCGGCCCCGGCCCCGGCCGTGGTGTATCGGGGTGGCGGCGCGCCGGGACCGTACCGGGTGGGCGGCAGCGAGCAGGACCGGTTCCCGGTTCCCGGTGCCCGTGGCGTCCGTACTGCTGCGCGCGGACGGTCCGTACGGGGTCGCACCGGTGCCGGTGTCACTGCGCGTGACGGGCTCCCGGTCCGCTGAGGGCCGGAGGAACGGCATGATGGAACGGCCCGCACCCCCGCCGGGTGCGGGCCGCACCTACGTCCGGATGGAAGAACATGTCTGTTGCACCGGCCGCCGGGAGCGGCGAAACCCCGGTCACCCTGCTGCTCGTCGAGGACGACGAGGTGATCCGGCGGTCCGTCACCCTCGCCCTGGAGCGCTACGGGTACCGGGTCCACGCGGCCGCGGACGGCCTGAGCGGTCTCGAACTGTTCCGGGAGGGCGGCCACGACCTGCTGCTGCTCGATGTGATGCTGCCCGGCCTCGACGGCATCGGGCTGTGCCGCCGGGTGCGGGAGAGCAGTACGGTGCCGATCCTGATGATGTCCGCGCGCGGGGACGCGCTGGACGTCGTCTCCGGTCTGGAGGCGGGCGCGGACGACTACGTCGTCAAACCCGTGGACACCGCCGTCCTGGTGGCGCGCATCCGCTCGCTGCTGCGGCGTGCCGCCTTCGCCGCGCCCGTCGGGGCGGCGCCGGACCCGGCGGACGCGGCCGGGTCCGGAAACGGTGCCCGGCTGCTCTTCGGGGACCTGACCGTCGACACCGCGGGCCTGGAGGTGCGGCGCGGCGGCGAGCCGGTCGCCCTGGCGCCGACCGAGCTGCGCCTGCTGCTGGAGTTCGCCGCACACCCCGGTGTGGTGCTCGACCGGCAGACACTGCTGCGCAATGTGTGGGACTACGGCTGGGACGGGGACAGCCGGGTCGTCGATCTGTGTGTGCAGCGCCTGCGCAAGAAGATCGGCGCCGACCGGATCGAGACGGTGCGCGGTTTCGGCTACAAGCTCCTGCGGCGCTGACATGGACACCTTGCGCTCGCTGCTCAACTGGCGTTCGCTGCGCTGGCGAATCGCCCTGCTGGTCGCCGTGGCCTGCTGCGCGGTCGCCCTGACCATCGGGGTGCTGGTGCACGCAAGCACCCGGGACCGCTCGCTGAACGAGGGCGCGGTCAAGGCGCGCAACGCGCTGTCCCTCGCCCTGGAGCGGTACGAACGCGACGGCGCGACGGCCGACGGGGAGCTGGTGCGGGACGGTGCCGTGCCCGACGAGCTGGTGAGCCTGCTGCGCGACGGGCGGTCCGACGACCCGGTGGCGATCTGGTACGACCCCACCCCGGTCAGGCCCAGGATGTGGGCGGCGCAGCTCTACCACGGGCAGCCGTACGCGGTGAACGTCGACATGACCCTCGACCTGCTCTCCCGCAACGCGCTGGACCGGCACATGTGGAAGTACTCGGCGCTCGCGCTGGCCGTGGTCGTCCCGCTGTCGGCGCTCGCCGCCGAGCTGCCCAACCGCAGGCTGCGCCGGGTGGCGCGGACCGCGCGCCGGATCTCGGCCGGTGACCTGGACGCGCGCACCGCCGCCGGGGGCGGCGGGCGCGGCGACGAGGTCACCGAGATCGCCGCCACCGTGGACGCGATGGCGGACAGTCTGCGCGACCGGCTGGAGACCGAGCAGCGGTTCACCGCCGATGTCGCCCATGAGCTGCGGACGCCGCTGATGGGCCTGGTCACCGCGAGCGGGCTGCTGCCCGAGGGCGAGGCGACCGACCTGGTGCGCGACCGGGTGGGGGTGCTGCGGACGCTGGTCGAGGAGCTGCTGGAGATCTCCCGGCTGGACGCGGGTGCCGAGCGGGCCGAGTCCCGGCCGGTGCCGCTCGCCGAGGTGGTCGCGGACTCGCTGGCCCGGACCGGGCTCGCGGCGCGGTGCACGGTCGGCGCGGTGGCGCCGGTCGAGACGGATCCGCGGCGCCTGGACCGGATCGTCGCCAACCTGGTCGTCAACGCGCACCGGCACGGCCGGGCCCCGGTCGAGATCGAGGTCACGGGGACCACGGTCACGGTCCGCGACCACGGTGACGGCTTCCCCCGGGACCTGCTGGCGCACGGGCCGCAGCGGTTCCGCACCGGCGCCGCCGAACGCGGCCGGGGACACGGGCTCGGGCTGACCATCGCGCTGGGGCAGGCGCGGGTTCTCGGCGCCTCGCTGGAGTTCGCGAACGCGCCCGGCGGCGGGGCGGTGGCCACGCTGCGGCTGCCCCCGGCCGGGGCCTGACCCGGCCCGCCGGGTCAGGCCGCCGCCCTCGCCCGTGCCGGTCGATACAGAGCGGATACAAGGACGAGCGGCGGCGGAGACGGTATCTCGCTCTGCCGGAAAAACCGGCCCCGCAAGGTGGTTGACGTGCGTGAACGTCGCGCGCTGCCCCTTGGAGGTGCGTTCCCATGTGCCCGGTCACCGTTCCCGGCGAGCCCGATCTGCGACCGGTGGGACCGCCGCCCGCCACCGGCCGGCGACGCTTCGGTGCCGCCTGCGCCGCGGGAGCGACGGCACTGGCCGCGCTCGTGGTGCTCGCCGTCGTCACCCGCGGCGGTGACGGGATCCAGGACGCCGGATCGGCCGGTCCCGCCGACAGGGCGTCCACGACGGCGTCGCTGCCCTGGCCCGGGGAAGGGCAGACGAGCGTGTCCGTCGAGGGGGTCGGCCCGGTGGGCGACCTGGGAACGCGCGGCGCGCAGAAACCGGTGCCGATCGCCAGTGTCACCAAGGTGATGACGGCCTACGTCGTGCTGCGTGGCCATCCGCTGGACGAGCACGGAACCGGTCCGGGGATCACCGTGGACGAGCAGGCCGCCGACGAGTCGGTGTCCGGGAGCGAGTCGACCACGCGGGTCGACGAAGGGCGCCGGCTGGACGAACGCAGGCTGCTGGAACTGATGCTGATCCCCTCAGGGAACAACATCGCGCGGCTGCTGGCCCGTTGGGACGCGGGTACGGAGGAGGCGTTCGTCGCCAAGATGAACGAGGCCGCCCGCGACCTGGGCATGCGCGACACCACGTACACCGACGCCAGCGGCATCGGACCGACCAACACCAGTACGTCCGAGGACCAGTTGAAGCTGGCCCGCGCGGCGATGCGGCAGGCGGCGATCCGCTCGGTGGTGGCCATGCGCTCCACGAGCGTGCCCGGCGTCCCAGGGGAGATCAAGAACACCAACACGCTGCTCGGCGAGCACGCCGTGATCGGCCTGAAGACCGGGTCGAGCACCCCCGCGGGCGGCAACCTGATGTGGGCGGCGACCGCGCCCGACCGGGACGGTCACGAGCGGCTGGTGCTGGGCGTCGTACTGCACCAGCGGACCGGCGAGGGCAGCAGTCCGCAGCAGAGCCTGGAGACCGCCATCAGTGCCAGCGGTACGCTGGTCGCGGGCGTACGCGAGTGGGTCGCGGCGAACGTGCCCGGGAAGCGGTGACGCGGTGACGACTCCCGTGCGCAGCCCTGACTCCCCCGAGACACGGGGCACTTCGGGGGCCCCGGGCACTCCCGGGGGACAGCAGAGTCCGCGCGGGCGGCGGGCGGTCCCCGGTGTCTGGCGGCGCGGGCGGATCGCCTCGGCCGCCGCCCTGCCGACCGTCCTGCTGATGGCAGGCCACGGGCTCGTGCCGGACGGGCCCGGGCACCTCGGCAGCCTCGTCGAGACCTTCCTCCCGTGGACCGCGCTAGTCGTGCCCGTGCTGCTGCTGTGCGCGCTGCTGCGCCGGTCGGCGACCGCCGCGGTGGCGGCGGCGGTCGCCGCCGCCGTGTGGTGCGCGATGTTCGGCGGGACACTCCTCGACAAGCAGGCCGGCGGCGGGGACCTGACCGTCGTGACCCACAACGTCGACGAGAACAACCGGGATCCCGCGGGCACCGCGCGGGCATTGGCCGCCCGCGGTGCCGACGTGCTGGCCCTGGAGGAACTGGGAGACGCGACGGACACATACCGCAAGATCCTCGCGAGCCGCTACCGGTACTCGGTGGTGCGCGGCACGGTCGGCCTGTGGAGCCGGTACCCGGTGGACGACGGCGGTCCGGTGGACATCGCACCCTGGCCGCGCGCGCTGAAGGCCACGGTCCACACGCCCAAGGGCCCGGTCGCCTTCTTCGTCGCCCATCTGATGTCCGTACGGTTCACCACGGCCTCGGGCTTCGGAGCCGGCGCCCGTGACGCGGCCGCGCTGCGGCTGGCCGACGCGCTGCGCGCCGAGAAGCTGCCGCGACTGGTCGTGGCGGGCGACTTCAACGGCACCACCGACGACCGGGCGCTGGCCCCCGTCACCGCCGGGCTGCGGTCCGCGCAGGCCGAGGCGGGCGCCGGGTTCGGGTTCAGCTGGCCGGCCGCGTTCCCGGTGGCCCGTATCGACCAGATCCTGGTCCGCGGTGTGGCGCCGCGCTCGGCATGGTCGCTGCCCGCCACCGGCAGCGACCATCTGCCGGTGGCGGCCTCACTGCGGCTGTGACTCCTGGCGCGCCAGGGCGGCTTCGATCTGCCGCAGTGTGGTCCTGTGGGCGATGCTTTCCACCAGACGCCGCAGCTCCGCGCGGGCGTCCGGTCCGCCGATGCGGTCGAGCGCGTACACGGCGCTGCTCGCGACCCTCGGGTGGCGCGGCCCGTGGTGAGGGACACGGCGCAGGGCGGTGTCGACCAGGGCTCCCAGCGCGGTGGCCGTCTCCCCGTCCGGTCCGGTGCAGGCGAGCAGCCAGGTGAGTCCGCGCAGGGCGTTGGCGTTGAACGGGTCGAGCAGTTCGTTGACGGGGGCGTCGCGGAAGTCCTGGCGCAGGGTGAGGGTGCGCGGCCGGCCGGCCAGGGCGAGCCAGCCCAGGGTGCGGGCCCTGAAGACCCCGGGGCCGATGCCGTCCAGGAGTGCGCGGCCGGTCCGCTCCCAGGTCGCGGTCGGGCGGAGCGCCCTGGCGGTGGTGGCATGGGCGAGCAGGTCCCGCCAGACCGGCCGGAGCGCGAGGATGTCGGCCATGGCGGTCTCGGCCCACTGCTCGCCGACGTTCAGCACGGGCTCGGTCACCCGGGCGGCCAGTGCCTTCCGAGATGAGAACCTGCCCTCCGCGTCGCGCCGCAGTGCGGCCGCGACGGCGGGCGGCAGCGGCCGTCCGGCGTCGAGCTCGGCCTCGGCGAAGGCGGCTGCCGGCCCGAACACCTGCCAGCAGTCCGCCACGCGGCCGAGCGCCTCGCGCCGCTCGGCGGCCAGCGTCTCGCCGGGCAGACCGTGTGACAGCCTCAGGGAGAGATACAGCAGCGCGTCCCGCAGTCCGCCCGGCGCCGGGGCGAGCCGCGCGGGTATGACCGCCACCAGCCGTGTCCGTGTCCCGGCCGGCTGCCCGGCGAGCTGTTCGACGACCTCGTCCCAGACCATCCCGGGAAAGCCCCGGCACGCCTCGCACGCGGCCACGGCCACGTCCAGCACGGCTTCCGGGTCACCGGCCGCCAGAGCCAGGTCGACCCGCTCGCCGTATCGCAGTCCGCTCATGCTGCTCCCACTCCCTGTCACACGTGTGTATGGCCGGTGTCGGCCGGCCACGCCGACCCTACACACGAGGTGTGACAGCGGACGGAGGTGTCAGCCCCGATACGTTTCGAGCAGGCGCAGCCACACCTCGCTGATCGTCGGGAACGGCGGGACCGCGTGCCACAGCCGGTCGACGGTGACCTCGCTGGTGATGGCGACCGTGGCGGAGTGCAGGAGTTCACCGACGCCCGGTCCGGCGAAGGTGGCGCCGACGACCGTACGGCGGTCGGGGTCGATGAGGACCCGGGCCGTGCCGCGGTAGTCCGGGCGGTGCTGCAACGCACCGGCGAGCAGGCCGATCTCGTAGTCGACGACGTCGACGCGCCGGCCGGTGCGCTCCGCCTCCTCGGTGGTCAGGCCCACCGCGGCGATCTCCGGCTCGGTGAACACCACCTGCGGTACGGCTTCCAGGTCGGCGGTGGCGGTGTGGCGGCCCCAGCGCGCGGTGTCGAGGGGCTCGCCCTGCGCCCGCGCCGCGATGACGGCACCGGCGATCCGGGCCTGGTACTTGCCCTGGTGGGTGAGGAGCGCGCGGCGGTTGACGTCGCCCACGGCGTAGAGCCAGTCGCCGGACACGCCGGTGGCGGTGAACGAGTCGTCGGTGGCGATCCAGCCGCCGGGGGTCAGACCGACCGTGTCCAGGCCGAGGTCGTCGGTGCGCGGGGCGCGGCCGGTGGCCAGCAGCAGTTCGTCGGCGACGAGCCGGCTGCCGTCGGAGAGGGTGAGGTGCACCTCGCCGTCCGGGCCGCCCTCCCGGGTCGCGGTGCTGATGGTGGTGTTCAGGCGCAGTTCGGCGCCCGCCGCGCGCAGGCTGTCGGCGACCAGTTCACCGGCGAACGGCTCCATGCGGGTCAGCAGGCCCGGCTCGCGCGCGATCAGGGTGACCTGGGAGCCGAGGGCCTGGTAGGCGGTGGCCATCTCGACGGCGACGACCCCGGCACCGAGGATGGCGAGCCGTCCGGGCACCCGCTGGGAGGCGGTGGCCTCGCGGCTGCTCCACGGCCGCAGGGTGTCCAGGCCGGGCAGCGGCGGGAAGGCGGCGCGGGTGCCGGTGCAGACGGCGACGGCGTGTACGGCGCGCAGGTGCAGCACCTCCCCGTCGGGGGTGTGCACGGTCACCTGCCGGGGGCCGTCCAGCCGGCCGTGGCCGCGGACCAGGTCGATTCCGGCGCCCTTGAGCCAGTCGACCTGGCCGTCGTCGTTCCAGTCGGCGGACATGCGGTCGCGGTGCGCGAGGACGGCCGCGGTGTCCAGCGGGCCCGCGACGGCCGGGTTCAGGCCGGGGACCTTCGCCGCGTCGGCGCGCAGCAGGGCAGGGCGCAGCAGGGCCTTGCTGGGCTCGCAGGCCCAGTACGAGCATTCGCCGCCGATGAGTTCGCTCTCCACGATGACGGTGCTCAGTCCTGCGGCCACGGTGCGGTCGGCGACGTTCTCGCCGACCGGTCCTGCGCCGATCACGACGACGTCATAGGTGCGGGTGTTCTCGGTCGTCACTGGTACTCCGGTGGGTGTGTGCCGGGGGTGTGCGGGTGCGGGCCGTGCGGGCACGGCCGGGCGCCCCGGGGGCGGCCGTCGGACGGCCGCCCCCGGGGCGGGTGCGGGGGTCAGCGGCCGGGGGCGCGCTCGGTGACCTCCTGGAGGAACCACTGGTTGCCGTCCGGGTCCTCGAACGAGGCGAACGAACCGTAGCTGGCCCGCTCCGGGTGCAGTCCGGGCACCCGGTCGGCGTCGCCGGGGTGGTGGAAGATGCCGGTGACGTCCTGGAACGGCTCGCTGACCTCGACACCGTTCCCGGCCAGTTCCTTACGGGCCTGCTCGATGTCGGTGACGATGAGGTGCAGGCCGTGCAGGGTGCCCGGCCGCGCCTGGCTGACGCCGTCACCGAGGATGACCGAGCAGCCGGAGCCCGGCGGGGTCACCTGGACGACCCGGTAGCCGTCCTGGACGGGGAAGTCCGCGTCGAGCCGGAAGCCCAGCCGCTCGGTGTAGAACTGCTTGGCGCGGTCCACGTCCGACACGGGCAGGACGACGACTTCGAGCTTCATGTCCATGGTGCTGTTCTCTCTTTCGGTGGGGCTGGGTTCAGCCAGGGGTTCCGGGTGCCGGGACGGGTCAGCGGGTGGTGGCGCGGGCCGCCTTCTCGATGACGTTGGCGACGAGGCCGGGGTGGGAGACGGCGACGGAGTGGGAGGCGGCGATCTCGGTGGTGTGGGCGTGTGCGCGGTGGGCCATGTAGCGCTGGGCGGCGGCGGGGATGTTGAGGTCCTGGGTGGTGATGATGTCCCAGCTGGGGATGGTCTTCCAGGCGGCGGTCTTCGCCTTCTCCTCCAGGGCGGCCTGGGCGATGGGGCGTTGGCCGGCGGCGGCGAGGGCGGCCTGGTCGCGGGGGACGTCGGCGGCGAACTGGTGGCGGAACTTGTCCTGCTGGATGTAGAGGTCGGTGCCGGTGGTGCCGTCGGCGTTCTTGTAGGGGACGGGGTCGAGGGCGTCGGGGAGGGTGGAGCCGGGGTACTTGTTGGTGAGGCCGAGGGCGGTCTCGCCGGGGGCGGGGAGGAAGGCGGCGACGTAGACGAGGGCCTTGATGTCGTGGTCGCCGGTGGCGGCCTGGCTGATGACGGAGCCGCCGTAGGAGTGGCCGACGAGGATCTTGGGGCCCTTGATGTGGTCGAGGAGGCTGCGCAGGGCGGTGGCGTCGCCGCTGGGGCTGCGCAGGGGGTTGGCGGCGGCGACGACGGGGTAGCCGTCGGCGCGCAGTCGTGTGATCACGCCGTTCCAGCTGGAGGCGTCGGCGAACGCGCCGTGTTCCAGGACGATCGTCGGCCTGGTGTGCCGGTCGGCGGTGTCCGTGTGCTGGGGTGTGCTGCTCGCGTTCACGGCGAACGCGGT